>JBIOTP010000437.1:0-7426 GCA_044865965.1 Solirubrobacteraceae bacterium | reverse complement strand
GTCCCGAGCTCCAGCACGTCGCGCGCGCCGGTCTTGCACACGTGGTCGTAGATCACCCGCCCCTGCTCGGGGGACATGAACGGCACGCCTGCGACGGCGGCGGCCACCTCCTCGAACTCCGGCGCCGCGCGCGTCACGCTGCGGGTGGGGGATGCGCGGGCGCTGCGCCGCCGCCGGTGAAGGCGCTCTGCCAGAACGCCAGCTCGTGCTCGCTGGAGGCCACGAACGCCGCGAACATGCGCGCGCGGGTCGCCTCGCCGGCGCCGGCTGCGGCCTCGTCGACCAGCTCACGCGCCCACGCCGCCAGCTCGGCGAAGTCGTCCGAGGCGTAGGCGCTGATCCACTCCGCATAGCCCTCGTGGTCGGGCAGCCCGCCGGCGGCGAGCCGCTGGCCGATCTCGGCGTAGCTCCACATGCACGGCAGCAGCGCGGCGGCCAGCTCGCCGAAGTCGCCCAGCGTCGCCGTGCGCAGCAGGAAGTCGCAGTAGGCGTCGGTGGCCGGCGCGGTGCGCTCGCGCTCGAGCTCCTCGGCGGTGATCCCCCAGCGCTCGGCGAACTGGCGGTGGAGGTCCATCTCGGTCTCGAGGACCGACTCCGCGAGCGCAGCGAAGCGCCGCATCCACGCGAGCCGCGGCGCGCGCGCGGCGCCGAGCGCGAGCAGGCGGCCGTAGTCGATCAGGAACAGGTAGTCCTGGCGGACGTAGAAGCGGAAGCGGTCCTCGGGCAGGCTGCCGTCGCCGATCCCGCGCACGAACGGATGCGCGAGCTGCGCCTCCCACACCGGGCCCGCGGCCTGCCGCAGCTCGTCCGCGAAGCTCACCCCCCGGAGCCGGCCGGATGCGGCGCCGTCGGGTCGCCCTCGTCGCCGCCGGGGTGCTCGCGCGCCATGAAGTTCTCGACCTCCATCGGGTCGTCCTGCGAGCGCTCGACGACGCGCAGCAGGTCCGACATCGTCGCGACCTCCTCCACCTGCTCCTTGATGAACCACTGCATGAACTGCTCGCTCGTGTAGTCGCCCTGATCGCGGGCGGTGGCGGTGAGCGCGTTGACCTGCTCGGACACGCGCTTCTCCTGCTCGAGCGCGAGCGCCACGGGCGCCACGATGTCCATGAACTCGACCTGGGGTGCGGTCACGCCGGGGATCACGACCCGCTCGTCGGCGTCGATCAGGTACTGCACCATCATCATCGCGTGGTCGCGCTCCTCGAGCGCCTGGCGGTAGAAGAAGCGCGCGAGCTGCGGCAGCGTCTCCGAGTCGTAATAGACCGCGCAGGCGACGTACTGCTGGTGCGCGGAGAACTCGTTCCCGATCTGCTCGTTCAGCTTCGCGACGAATGCGTCGGCGGCCATGCGCGCGGATGCTATACCGCGCATCAGAGTTGTCCGCCCGCCGCGTCGTCAAGCCGAAGAAGCGCTGCTGCAAGAGCCGCCCGCGCTGCAAGAAATGTGCCGTCGTGTGCAAGCGCCTGGCGCACGAGGGACTCGCGAAACGCGGCCCGGACGGCCGCTACGTGCTCTCCGTGAAGCTCACCAAGAAGCGCTACAAGGCCGCCCGCGCGCAGTAGCGGGGAGCGGTCAGGCTATTCTGCCGGAACCAATGGCCACCTGCCTCGTGACAGGCGGCAGCGGCTTCCTGGGTTCGCACTTGTGCGACGAGTTGCTTGCACGCGGTCACCGAGTGATCTGCGTCGACAACTTCGAGACGGGGTCGCTCGCCAACATCCACCATCTCCGCGGCCCGGAGTTCCACTTCGTGCACGCGGACATCATCTCGCCGTTCTTCGTCGAGGAGCCGGTCGACTTCGTCTACCACTTCGCGTCGCCGGCCTCCCCGATCGACTACCTGCGGCTGCCGCTGCACACGCTCAAGGTGGGCTCGCACGGCACGCACCACGCGCTCGGGCTGGCGAAGCTGCACCGGGCGCGCTTCGTGCTGGCCTCCACCTCGGAGGTCTACGGCGACCCGCAGGTCCACCCGCAGCCGGAGTCCTACTGGGGGCACGTGAACCCGATCGGCCCGCGCGGGGTCTACGACGAGGCCAAGCGCTACGCCGAGGCGCTGACGATGGCCTACCACCGCCAGCAGGGCGTGGATACCGCGATCGTGCGCATCTTCAACACCTACGGGCCGCGGATGCGCCCGCACGACGGGCGCGCGATCCCGACGTTCCTGCGCCAGGCGCTCCAGGACCGCCCCGTCACCGTGTTCGGGGACGGGTCCCAGACGCGCTCGTTCTGCTACGTGAGCGACCTGATCGACGGCATCATCCGGCTCGCGGAGTCCGGCGTTCACCGCCCGGTGAACATCGGCAACCCGAACGAGTTCACGCTGCTGCAGCTCGCCCAGACCGTGGTCGACGTGACCGGCTCGCGCTCGGAGATCGTCTTCGAGGCGCTGCCGATGGACGATCCGCACGTGCGCCAGCCGGACATCACGCTGGCGCGCGAGCTGCTGGCCTGGGAGCCGACGATCGAGCTGCGCGAGGGCCTCCAGCGCACGCTCGCGGCCGCCGGGGTGGAGGCCCTGACCGGCATCCAGCCGGCATAGCCGCGCCCGAATAGACGCCATGCACCCCCGCAGTCGAGAAACTCCGATACCTCGCCGCGCCGCGCGCGTTGTGTCGATGGGAACCACCGTTGGCTGACGCCCCGACCCGCACCCCCGAGCCCCCGACTCGCGTGCGCTCCGACGCGCGCGAAGAGGTCGTGCTCCCGCCGGTGGACGTCCGCCGCAAGCGGCCGCCCGCGCTCTCCTTCCTGCTGCGGATGGAGACGCTGCGCCGGGCCTCGCGGGTGATCTCGCTGCTCGGGCTCGACTTCGTCGGCCTGTTCGGGGCGCTGTGGGTCGCCCTGATGGTCAAGGCCGTGCTGCGCTACGAGGACTGGGCGTTCCGCGCCTCCTTCGAGGAGGCCCGCCACTCGGTGGCGTTCGCCTACCTCGTGACCGTGCTGCTGTTCGCGCGCTCCTCGCTGTACGCCGACCGCGCGCAGCGCCCCGGCTTGTCGCGGATCGTCTCCTCCCTGTTCCAGACGACGGTGGTGGCGCTGATCTTCGCGCTCGTCAACGGCGAGGAGTACTCGAGCTACTACATCTTCTACGGCACGTTCGTCTTCGCGGTGATCATCATCGGCCTGCTGCGCTGGGGCTACGAGCAGGCCACCGGGGCGATCCTGCGCGCGGCCGGCTATCGCCGCCGGGCCGTGCTGGTCGGCTCCGGCCGCCACATCGAGGACGTCGCCGACGCGCTGACCGACGAGGTGCACGCGCCGGTCGAGATGGTCGGCTTCATCTCGCTGGAGCCGCGGCCGGACAACGGCCTGCGCTCGCTGGGGCGGATCGAGGACCTGCCGGCGGTGCTCGACGCCTACCGCGTGCAGGAGGTGATCATCGCCGACCCCGACTTCCCGCAGGAGCGCGCGGTCGAGCTCGTGGACCAGTCGCACCGGCGCGGCGTGACCGTGCGCGTGGCGCCGTCGACGATGGAGATCCTCGTCCAGCGGGCGGAGTTCGTGCCGGGCGCGTCGGTGCCGCTGTTCGAGCTGCGCCCGCCGGTGTTCGACGGCTTCGACTACCTCGTCAAGCGCACGTTCGACCTGGTGGTGTCGTTCGGGCTGCTCTTCGTGCTCGCGCCGCTCCTGGCGCTGATCGCGGTCGCCGTCCGGTTCTCCTCGCGCGGGCCGGTGATCTACCGCTCCTACCGCCCGGGCATCGGCGGCGAGCCGTTCGCCTGCTTCAAGTTCCGCACGATGCACACGGACGCCGAGCAGCGCCAGGCCGACCTCGAGTCGCTCAACGAGGCCTCCGGCGCGCTGTTCAAGATCCGCCACGACCCGCGGCTGACGCGGGTGGGGCGCTTGCTGCGGCGCTACTCGCTCGACGAGCTGCCGCAGCTCGTCAACGTCCTCGGCGGGCGGATGTCGCTGGTCGGGCCGCGGCCGCTGCCGCAGCGCGACTTCGACCAGCTCGAGGACTGGCACAAGAAGCGCTACCTCGTGCTCCCCGGCATCACCGGCCTGTGGCAGGTCTCCGGCCGCTCGGAGCTCGATTTCGACGATCTCGTGCGGCTCGACTTCCTCTACCTCGAGCGCTGGTCGGTCGGGCTCGACCTGGCGATCCTCTTGAAGACGGTCCCGGCCGTGGTTTCGCGCCGCGGCGCCTTCTAAAGCGGCACCTCGCTGCCGTCCTCGGGGACGGTCACGCGGTCGGTCAGCCCCTCCTCGCGCAGGCGCTGGTGCAGGTCGGCGCGGGTCTCGGCGCAGTGGTTGACGGCCTCGAGGTGGACGGCGATCACCCGCGCCTGCGGGGCGTGGCGGGCGACCGCGACGACGTCGTCGGCGTCCATCGTGATCGGGCCGCCGGCGAGGAACTGGGCGGCGCCGGCGTTGACGACGACCGCGTCCGGCCGGTGGCGGTCGAGCGCGTCGCGGACCTCGTCGCAGAGGATCGTGTCGCCGGCGACGTACAGCGACGGCTGGCCGGGGGCGGTGAGGACGAAGCCCGACACGGGCGCCATCCGCTCGCCGACCTCGCCGGTGCCGTGGCGGCCGCGCGTGCGCGTGAGGCGCAGGTCGCCGAGCTCCGCCTCAGCGTCGACCGCCCGCACGTCGGTGAAGCCGTCGGCGCGCAGCCGCTCGGCGTCGGGCGGCTGGCAGAGCAGCGGCACGTCGCGGGGCAGCAGGCGGCGGGCGGTGGCGTCGAAGTGGTCGCTGTGGAGGTGCGTGACCAGCACGGCGTCGACGTCGGTGACCACCACCTCGGCGGGCTCGGGCAGCTCGACGAGAGGGTTGCGGCGAGGATGCGCGGTGTCGGGGACGGCGTCGCGCGCGCCCGCCGGGTCGAGCTGGGGATCGACGAGGAGGCGCCGCCCCGCGACATCCACCGTCAGCGTCGCGTGCCTGATCAGGCGGAGGTGCATTCGGGGCGGGAACATAGCGAGACCGCGCCTGCACGGGACCTGCACGGGATCCGCCCCTCGCGCTCATAGGCCGGTGGCACACTCGGCGTCGTGAGCGGGGCGATGATCTGCGTAATAGAGGACGAGCGGGTGATCGCGGGGGCCGTCGCGGCGCGCCTGCGGGCGGAGGGCTTCGCCGTCGAGGTCGCGCACGACGGGCCGGCGGGGGTCGCGCTGTGCGACCGCGTGCGGCCGGACCTCGTCGTGCTGGACCTGATGCTGCCGGGGCTCGACGGGCTCGAGGTGTGCCGGCGCGTGCAGCGCGATCGGCAGGTGCCCGTCCTGATGCTCACGGCGCGCGCCGAGGAGGCCGACGTCCTCGTCGGGCTCGCCGTCGGCGCCGACGACTACGTCACCAAGCCGTTCTCGCCGCGCGAGCTGGTGGCGCGCGTCCGCGCGCTGCTGCGGCGGGTCGAGCGGCGGCCGCCGCCGCCCGGCGACGCGGTCCGGCTCGGGGCATTGGAGATCGACCCGGCGGCCCGCCGGGTGACGATGAGCGGCGAGCCCGTGCACCTCACGCCGACCGAGTTCGATCTGCTGGCGCTGCTCGCCGGGCGTCCGGGCGTGGTCTTCACCCGCGAGCAGCTGCTCGCCGAGGTGTGGGGCTGGCGCGACGGCTCCGGCCAGCGCACCGTCGACTCCCACGTGCGCGGGCTGCGGCGCAAGCTCGGCGCCGGGATGGTGCGGACCGTCCACGGCGTCGGCTACGCGCTGGAGGCCCCGCCGCCGTGAGGCCGCTCGGCTCGATCGAGGTCACGGTGGAGGCGCCGTCGCCGTGAGGCCGCTCGACCGGCTCGGCTCGATCAAGGTCAAGCTCGGCGTGGTGATCCTGGCCACGGTGGCGTGGACCGTGCTCGTGCTCGCGCTCGGCAAGAGCGCGGGCCTCTCCCTGGAGGTGCGCGGCCTGCTCGCCGTCGCGCTGGGCCTGGCGATGGTCCAGTTCCTCGCCCGGGGGATGACCTCGCCGCTGCGCGAGATGGCCGCCGCCGCCTCCGCGATGGCGCAGGGCGACTACGGGCGCCGGGTGCGCGCCACCTCGCGCGACGAAGTGGGCGAGCTGGCGCGGGCGTTCAACGCGATGGCGGCGGAGCTGGCCGGCGTCGACCGCATGCGGCGCGACCTGGTCGCCAACGTGTCCCACGAGCTGCGCACGCCGATCGGCGCGCTGCAGGCGCTGCTCGAGAACCTGGCCGACGGCGTGGAGCCGCCCGACCCGGCCGCGCTGCGGACCGCGCTGGTGCAGACCGAGCGGCTCGGGCGCCTCGTCGAGCAGCTCCTGGACCTCTCGCGGATGGAGAGCGGCGGCCTGACGCTGCGGCCGGTGCCGTTCGAGGTCCGGCCGCTGCTCGAGCAGGCGACGCGCGAGTGCGAGCTGGGCGAGGCGTTCATCGCGCGGCCGGTATGGCTGAAGGTCTGCGTGCAGCCCGGCGACCTACGCGCCAAGGGCGACCCCGAGCGGATGCACCAAGTCGTCGCCAACCTGCTGGAGAACGCCGTCCGGCACTCGCCGGACGACGGCCGCGTCTGGCTGAGCGCCCACGCGGCGACGGCCGGCGTGACCACGATCGAGGTCACGGACGAGGGTCCGGGGATCCCCGCGGCGGAGGCCGAGCGCGTCTTCGAGCGCTTCCACCGCGTCGACGCCGCCCGCTCCACGGGCACCGGCGGCACCGGCCTCGGCCTCGCCATCGCGCGCTGGATCGTCGACGCCCACGGCGGCACGATCCGCGTCGGCGACCGCGACCCGCACGGGTGCCGGATCGTCGTGGAGCTGCCCCGGTGACGGCGCCCGCCCCGCCCCGCTGGGCGGCGACCCGCGTCCGCCCGCACGGCTACGGGATCGTCGTGGAGCTGCCCCGGTGACGGCGCCCGCCCCGCCTCGCCGGGCGGCGACCCGCGTCCGCCCGCACGGCTACGGGATCGTCGTGGAGCTGCCCCGGTGACGGCGCCCGCCCCGCCCCGCTGGGCGGCGACCCGCGTCCGCCCGCACGGCTACGGGATCGTCGGGGAGCTGCCCCGGTGACGGCGCCTGCCCCGCCTCGCCGGGCGGCGCTCGCCGTCCTGGGCTCGGCGCGCTCGCTGCCGGCGGTCTGGTCGGGCGGCCGGCCGGCGCCGGAATGGCCGTGCTGTGCCTCGCGCTCGGCGGAGTCGCCGGCGGCGCCGCGCGGCGCCGCCGCGCCGCTGCCGGGCCGCACGAGCGCCTCCCCAGCGTGGACCTCCGTCTCGCCGTCGCCTTGCTCGACGAGGGCGGGGCGGGGCGGGGCGCCCGCGCGGGGTGCCGGCGCCAGATGAGGGCCGGGCGGGGGCGGGGCGCCCGCGCCGGGTGCCGGTGCTGGACGAGGACGGGACGTGGGCGGGCGCGGCCGAGGTTGCGGCCGTCCGCCGGCGGGCCGACCGGTGGCGCGCGTTGTGGTGGGTGCTCGCCG
This sequence comes from Solirubrobacteraceae bacterium, assembly GCA_044865965.1. Taxonomy (GTDB): domain Bacteria; phylum Actinomycetota; class Thermoleophilia; order Solirubrobacterales; family Solirubrobacteraceae; genus Solirubrobacter. The sequence goes on along the minus strand of JBIOTP010000437.1, from coordinate 45 downwards.
GGGCGCTCGCGCTCGTGCCGGTCCTGCGCGCGGTGGGTTGGGTGA
>JBIOTP010000436.1:0-7543 GCA_044865965.1 Solirubrobacteraceae bacterium | reverse complement strand
TGTGGGCGTCCGTGAGCGCCGCGGTGCCGTGGTCGAGCATCAGCAGGCTTCCTTGAGGCGGCTCACGGCGTCGGCCAGGCTTGCGTCGGTGCCGACGTTGCCGGGGAAGACGACGTAGGGCAGCGGCCGGCGAGCGGGGCGTTCGAGGCGCCAGACCGGCACCAGGCCCGGAAGCATCTGCCCGAGCACCCAGGCCCGCCGGGCGCCGAGCCCGTGGCGAGCCACCTCGCTGGAGGTGATCCCGCCCTTGGCGACGACCCAGCCCAGCTCGTGCTCGCCATCGACGCGGCGCACGACCTCGGCGACGCCGTCGGCGACCCGGCGGCTGAGCGCCAGGCTGGCCTGCGGGCTCTCGGCGCGCAGCAGCGCGCGGCTGGTGACGAGCGCCACGTCGCCGCTTCGCAGCGCCGCATCGGCATGGCGCAGTGTGGCCTGTATCGCGCGGTCACTGGTGGCGGGGTCGGCGAGCTGAGTCGCGTCGAGCTCGACTACGTGCAGGCGGTGGCGCTCGATCAGCGCCTCGAGCTGGCGCGTGGTCAGCTCGGTGTGCGAGCCGACCACCACAAGCCCATGGCCACGGCCGCCCCGGGTCAGGTCCTCGTCGGCCGCCAGGCGCGGTGCCAGGGCCGCGCGGTGGCCGGCCAGCGAGGGAGCGGTCCGCAGCAGCACGTGACGCCCGGCATCCTCGGCGGCCAGCAGGCCGAGGACGAAGACGTCGAGGTCCTGCGGCGCGGCGGCGTTGACGACCACGTAGCTGTTGGGCTCGAGCTCACGCAGCCGGTCCGCGACCCGGTCGGGGCCGCCGAGTCGCAGGTCGTCGATGCCGAGGCCGGTGACTCGGGTGCGCTCACCCGCACGCTCGCGGACCCAGGCGCGCAGGTCGGAGTGGCGGTAGCCGAAGGTCGCGTCGCGGGCGAACTCGGTCTGAGCGACCGGCAGATAGCGCTCGCCGTCCGCGAGGTAGTGCACGTCGCCGACCGTGATCCGCCCCGCGCTGAGAAACGCGGGGCACACCACCGTCAGCTCGGGCGCCGGGAGGCCGCCCCGCCGCAGGCCCGCGGCGAGCGCCAGCGGCTCGGCCGGGAAGTGGCCTCGCAGCGTCGAGTCGCTGCGGCTGATCAGCCGCAGCTCGACACCCAGCTCCGGCGCCAGCCGGGCGAGCCGCTCTGCCAGCGCCTCGTTGAGCGTCCGCGCCGCGCGCTCGGGCATGGCGCGCGCGTCGGTCTCGACGAACACGCAGGGACTGTCCTGAGCCAGCGCCCAGCGCAGGTCCTGCTCGTCGGCGGAGGTGACCACGGGGACGTCGGCGACTGACTGGGTGCCGGTCGGGTCGTCGTCGACGACCACCACCTTCGTGCGATGCCGCTGGATGTGCGCGGCGATCGCCGCGCCGGCGCCGGAGGTGTCGGGCACGGGCGGCAACGCGGCGAGCAGCTCGGTGCGGTTCACGCCGCGCTCGGCGCCCGCCTCAGCCACCGACGGCATTCCAGCCCCGCCCGTGGTCGGCCACCGGCTCGGCGCCGTCGGAGGTGACGATCACCGTGTCCTCGAGCTTGACGAAGCCGACCTGCGGATCGGCCACGTGCGTCTCGACCGACAGCACCATGCCGGCCCGCAACGGTTGCTCGGCGTGCGCGGCGGGATAGGGCGGCGATCCGGTGGCGGTCAGGCGGGGCGCCTCATGGGTGACCAGGCCGGTGCCGTGGGCCAGGAAGCCCATGTGGGTCGCGTCCGGGCAGGCGGCCATCGCGGCGTGCGCGCGCTCGAAGATGTCGCCGCCGCGCACCCCGGCGGCGACGGCGTCGCGCGCGGCCTGCTGCACCTGGTCGACCTGCGCGAGCAGGTCCTGTGCCCGCGCGCTGGGCGGGCCGGCGACCGCCATGCGGGCCAGGTCGGCGACGTAGCCCCCGAGCTCGGCGCCCGAGTCCAGCGACAGCACCTCGCCCTCGCGCAGGACCTGCTCGGACGGCGCGCGGTTGAGGTCCGCGCCGGCGGCGATCAGGCAGTAGGCGAAGCGCAGCCCGCGAGCAGTCTGCTCCTGGCGCAGGCGCTCGGCGATCTCGCGCTTGCTCGCGCCGGGAGACACGGCGCGAAAGGTGGCCAGCATGGCATCGACGACGGCCGTGGCGCCGCGGCGCAGCAGCTCGAGCTCGTCGTCGCGCTTGACCGCGCGCAGCTCCTCGAGCAGCTCCGAGCCGTCCACGAAGCGGGCGCCGGGCAGCGCGCCCCGCAGGGCCGAGAAGGCGTCGGCCGGGAGGTAGGGCAGCTCGACCGCCACGGTCGCGCGGGCGTGGCCGCGCGCGCGCAGCGCCTCGGCGGTCAGCGTCGCGGCCTGCTCGCTGCCCCACGCGGCGTTGCGGACCTGCGGCACCCACAGCGGCCGCACGTCGGTGTCCCAGTCCTCGTTGCCGGCGCCGACGTAGAACGCCGCCTCGGTCTGACCGCGTGTGTACGCCAGCACGGGCAGGTAGCGGCTCAGGCCAATCGCATCCAATCCGGCGTACATGAAGAAGCGGTAGCCGCCGAGCAGGTATTGCACGTTGTGCCCGGAGGTGGCCAGCACGACGTCCACACCGGCCCGGTCCATGAGCTCGTCGAGCCGCGCGACGTCGAACGGCGGGCCCTGGGCGGGCGAGAGGGAGTGCTCCGAGCGCTCTGGCGCGCCGGAGGGGCGGATCGCGGTCATGACCCCAGGCTAGCACATTTTGGACGACCGGTTGCATGGTTGACCAATCATCGTTACTCTGCGCACGAACACCGATGAACCTGATGGGAGACAACATGCAGCATTCACGCGCGGAGCTTGAACCGCCGAGCCCGATCGGGAGCCGGCGGCGATGACCATGTCGGCGCCCACGCTCGCCGCGCGCCTGCGGGCCGGCGAAACGCTGCTCGGTCTCGTCGCCAAGATGCCCGCGCCCGCGGTCATCGAGACCGCCGGTCACGCCGGCTTCGACTTCGCGATGGTCGACACCGAGCACGGCGTGGCCGACACCGGCAGCCTCGAGCATCACCTGCGCGCCGCCGACAGCGCCGGCCTCGCCGCGCTCGTCCGCGTCGGCGCCAATCAGCCCATCGACATCCTGCGCGCCCTCGATGCCGGCGCCGCCGGCATCGTCGTGCCCCACGTCAACGATGCCGGCGACGCGCACGCCGCCGTTCGCGCCGCCCACTACCCGCCGCTCGGCGAGCGCGGCCTCGCCGTCAGCACCCGCGCCGGCCGGCAAGGCTTGGCCTCGATCGACGAACACGTCCGCCACGCCACCGACAACACGCTCGTCGTCGTGCAGCTCGAGGACGCACGGGCGCTCGCGCACGCCGGCGAGCTCGCGCGCACCGATCGCGTCGACGCCGTGTTCATCGGACCCACCGACCTATCGATCTCGCTCGGCTACCCCGGCCAACCCGGGCATCCCGAGGTCGTCGCCGCAATCGACCGGATCGTCGAGGACGTCGTCGCCGCCGACCGAGCCGCGCTGTGCGTCCTCGTCTCCACCGAAGCAGAGGCGCAGGTTTGGCGCGCGCGCGGTGCCCGCCTGCTGCTCTTCAGCGCGGCCGCGCTGCTCGCCGAGCGCCTCGCCGGCGTCGTGCGCGGCGTGCACATGGGCGAGCCGCTGCCCGCCGGCAGCGAGCACCGTCGTGCGGCGAAGGTCCGCCTATGAACGCCGGGCGCGGATTCTTGGTCAACCGGTTGACCATTCGGCCGAAGTGCGCAATCATGCCCGCATGAGCTCCGCTATCGGAATCGGCCAGCTTGGCGCTGGCTTCATCGGGAAGGTCCACTCGCTCGCGTACCGCGGCGCCGCCGCGGCGCACCGGTATGCCGGAGCGCCGATCGAGCTGCGCGTGATCGCCGATCGCGACCGCGGGCTGGCGGAGGAGGCCGCCCGCCAGTACGGCTGGGCGACCACCGCCGAGGACTGGCGCACGGTCGTCGACGACCCCGAGGTCACGCTGTTCGACAACGCCGCGCCCAACCACCTGCACCTCGAGCCCTGTGCCGCCGCGGCCGCGGCCGGCAAGCACATCCTGTGCGAGAAGCCGCTGGCGCCGACCGCGGAGCAGGCGCTGGAGCTCTGGCGCCAGGTGGACGCGGCCGGCGTGCTCCACCAGGGCGCCTTCATGTACCGCTTCATCCCCGCCCTGCGGCACGCCCGCGAGCTGATCCTCGGCGGCGAGCTCGGCGAGATCCTGCACTACCGCTCGCAGTTCCTGCTCTCCTTCGCCGTCGATCCCGAGGTGCCGACGTCGTGGCGCTTCGACCGCGCCGTCGCCGGCGCCGGAGCGCTGGGCGACCTCGGCTCGCATCACATCGACCTCGCACGCTTCCTGGTGGGCGAGATCGCCAGCGTCACGAGCCTCGTCAAGACCGTGATCCCGGAGCGCAAGGGCGGCGCGGCGACCAACGACGACGCCTTCTCCGCGATCGCCGAGCTCGCGAACGGCGCGAGCGCCGTCTTCGAGGCGTCGCGCATCGCCGGCAACCACGGCCTGACGAGCCGCATCGAGGTCGACGGGACCAAGGGATCGCTGGCCTTCGACTTCGAGCGGCTCAACGAGATCCGCGTCTCGCTTCGCGGCCAGCCGGGCTTTCGCAGCTACCTGGTCACGCAGGCCGAGCACCCCTACAGCGACTTCTGGCTTCCGGTCGGAATCCAGGGGCAGCACCCCATCAGCTGGGCGGACTGCTTTGCCCACCAGGCCCACTGCATGCTCAGCGCGATCGCCGATGGCCAGCCGCTCCCCGAGTTCGCCCCGACGTTCCGTGACGGCTACCGCGTCGCGCAGGTCGTCGACACGATCGAGGCCGCCGCCCAGGCGCGGACATGGCTGCCGGTCGAGTATTCCGAGCTTCCGGCCAAGGCCGCGACCCGCGCCGAGGCGCTGCGATGAGCGCGCTGCTGGAGGGCCTCGGGCGCCGCATCCGCCTCGGAATGGTCGGCGGAGGCGCCGATTCGGTCATCGGCGAGACGCACCGGATCGCGTTTCGCGCGGACGGCCTGTTCGAGCTGACCGCCGGCGCGATGTCGATCGACCCCGAGATCGCCGTCGCGACGGCCCGCGCCGACCTGCTCGACCCCGACCGCACCTACACCGACTACCGCGAGATGGCCGCCGCGGAAGCCCAGCGCGAGGATGGCATCGACGCCGTCGTGATCGCCACCCCGCCGCGGACCCACCTCGACGTCGCCCGGACGTTCCTGGCCGCAGGCATCGACGTCATCTGCGAGAAGCCGATGACCCGCGACGCCGACGAGGCCGAACTGCTCGTGGCCGAAGTCGAGCGCTCCGACCGGCTGTTCGTGCTCACGCACTGCTACACCGGCTACCCCGTCGTGCGCCACGCGCGCGAGCTCATCAGGGCAGGCGCGATCGGCACCGTCCGGCTCGTCGAGGCGGAGTTCGCCGGCGGCGATCCCGGCGTCGCCCGCGAGCCGGCCGACCCGTCCCGGCGTCACTGGCGCTTCCGCAAGGACTCGATGGGTCCCGCCGCGATCCTCGGCGAGGTCGGCAGCCACGCGCACAACATCGCCGAGTACGTGACCGGCACCCGAGTTCGCACCGTGAGCGCCCGGCTGGACACGATCGCCCAGCGGCGCGAGGTCTACGACAACGCCTACCTGACGGTCGAGTTCGACGGCGGCGCCGTCGGGCGGATCTGGAGCAGCTACGTGGCCATCGGCAACGAGCACGGCCTCTCCTTCCGCATCTTCGGCGACGACGGCTCGCTCGCCTGGCGCCAGGAGGAGCCGGAATTCCTCTGGCACCAGCAGCTTGGCGGCCCGGTCGTGCGGCTCAGCCGCGGCATGGATGCCCTGTCTGCGGCCTCGCTGCGCTCATCGCGGTTCCGGCCCGGCCACCCCGAGGGATACATCCTGGCGTTCGCCAACCTCTACCGCGACTTCGCCCGCGCGTTCGTGGCACGGCACCACGGCAACCGCGTCGAGGAGCTCCTCGATCCCGTCCCCGGCGTCCGCGACGGCCTGGCGACCATGCGCATGATCGACGCCGCCGCCCGGGCCGCCGCCAGCGGCCGCGTCGTCGAGATCGCCGACCGACAGGCGGTCTCCTAGCCGGGGCATCGCCCGCACCCGCGAGTTCGGCCCGCCGACCTCACGGTGCAACGTGGTTGATGGGTTGACCGGTTGACCAATAGTCGCTAGAATTTGCGTCATGAAGGAGCTCGAGGGTTCTGGGACCGCCGACAACCGGCCTTCCGACTCGCAAGGGAGTGCGCCGGCGATGAGTTCGTCTCGTGCGCCGACGCGCGTGCTCGTGGTCGCGAACCGGACGGCCGCGACGCCCGGCCTCGTCGAGGCCGTGCGCAAGCGCGCCGCGCGCTCGCCGTGCGTATTCACGCTGCTCATCCCCGACACCGCGTACGCGTACGAGGGGATCGTGGACGCGGATGACCCGCCCGGCGCCGACCCGCAAGCCCCGCTGATCGAGCAGGCCGCGGGCACCTTCGACTCGCAGTCGGTGATGGAGCTGGCGGTCCCGCTGCTCGAGGAGGCGTCGGGGCGCGAGGTGCGGGCCCTGGTTGGCAGCTCCGATCCGGTGGCGGCCGTCCGCGACGCCGTCGACAAGCACGAGTTCGACGAGATCATCGTGTCGACGTTGCCCAAGCGCGTGTCCCGGTGGCTGCGCCTCGACCTCCCGCACAGGATCGCCGACCTGGGCCTGCCGGTGACGACCGTCACCCCCCGGGGCAGAGAGAACCCGACGGGTCCCCACACGAAGGAGGAAGAAAAATGAGCAGCGACGTCAGATCCGCCGCCAAGATCAGAACCGGGGCGACGGGTCCGGAGAAGCGCTATGACCCGGCGACGGGGCAGCCGAAGTTCGAGGAGCCGAACTGGACCAAGATCCCGGTCGAGCGCAAGACGATGCGGCGACTGCAGCAGCGCTCCGACGTGCCCGGGCTGATCCGCTTCGGAACCTACATGGGACTGCTGGTGGTGTTCGGGGGTCTCACGATCTGGGCCGAGCCGACGTGGCTGAAGGTGATCTTCTTTTTGCTCTACGCGACGGTCTTCGGCTTCAGCGAGCCGATGCTGCATGAGACGCACCATCGGACTCCGTTCCGCACCCTGTGGCTCAACGAGGTCGTCCACTACATCGCCGGCCTGTTCGCCTTCAAGGAGCCGCTGCGGGACCGCTGGCTCCACGCCGGCCATCACACCTTCACCTATTACTCGGAGATCGACCCGGAGATCGCGACCGAGCGCCCGCCCCGCTTCTGGACGCTCGGCCTTGACTTCATGCGCGCGCACAATGGGCTGCACTGGCTGTAGGCCTCGATCCGCTGCGCGTTCTTCGGGATCGACGAGCTGGGCAGGCGGTGGGTCCCGCCGGCCTACCACCGGCAGCTCATCTGGTCGGCACGGGCCTGCGTGGCGTTCTACCTCGCGGTCATCGGGCTCGCCGTCGCGATCTCCAGCTGGTATCCGATCCTGTTCATCTTCGTCGCCCGATTCGTCGGCGCGCCGCTGCACAGCTGGGTGACCTTCGTCCAGCACGCCGGGCTGGAAGAGAACGTCGA
>JBIOTP010000435.1:0-19213 GCA_044865965.1 Solirubrobacteraceae bacterium | reverse complement strand
CGGGGTCGACGCCGGACTCGAGCTCGCCACCGGCGAGCGTGACGCGCTCGGCGAGCCCGATCAGGCCGGTCCCCGCACCGGGCAGCGGCGACGCCGACGGGACGGCCACCGGCGCGAGGCTGCGGATCTCGACCCGCAGATCGCCGTCGGGCGCCTGGACGGTGAGCGTCACGGCCGCTCCCGGCGCGTGCTTGCGCGCGTTGGTCAGACCCTCCTGCGCGATCCGGTAGGCGGTGCGGCCGACGGCGGCGGTGGGCGCCGCGTCGCCCAGCTCGATCCGCGCGGTGATCCGCATCCCGGCCGCCCGCGACTCCTCGACCAGAGCGGCGAGGTCGGCGATCGTCGGCTGGGGCGGTTCCGTCAGGCTCTCGCCGCCGTCCTCGCGCAGGACGCCGATCACGCCGCGCAGCTCGTCGAGCGCGGCCCGCGCGCTCTCGCGGATCACGCCGGCCGCCTCGGCGACCTCCTGGGCCGGGGCGTCGGGGCGGAACTCGAGCGCGCCGGCGTGGACGGAGAGCAGCGAGAGGCGGTGGGCGAGCACGTCGTGCATCTCGCGCGCGATCCGCCGCCGCTCGGCCGCGCGCGCCTCGTCCACGGCGCGGTCGGCCTGCGCGCGCAGCGATCGCACGAGCTCGCGTCGCGCGCGCACGAAGAGCCCCCAGCCGATTGCGGCGCCGGCCATCAGCAGGCTGGCCCCGGCGTCGAACCCGTAGCTGCTGTCGGGGGGGTAGAGCAGCGGGTTCAGGAAGGCCCAGGCGATCGCGAGGCCGGCGATGATGGCCAGGTCGCGACCGCGAGCCCGGATCGCCGCGTTGAAGGTGGCGACGAGGTTCGCGCCGGAGGCCGTGAGGATCACGAGCGCGACCGTCCCGACGCCGATCCCGACCGCGGCCGGATGGGTCCGCCGCCAACGCAGCGAGACGAGCGCCGCGATCCCGACCGCGATGGCCACGACGCGCAACCAGGGAGGGTGCAGCTCCCACGTGTCCACCAGCGTGGCGGCGGCGATCGCGAACGCGACGAGGTACATCGTCGCGTCGACGACGCGGTCGCGGCGGCCGCGTCCCTCGTCGGGGTCGTCGATCACGGCGCCCGGCAGCGCGGAGCGCGTCCAGCCGGACAGCGCATGGGTGAAGCGTGCTGTCGCTCGGCGTGCCATCGCTCGAGGATGAAGGCTAGGCGAGCGCCACGGGCGCGACCCCCTACCAAAGTCGTTGGCTGCCACCGCCACAGGTCCCGGCAAGCACAGCCCGGGGACCGTGGTCGGGAGCCAGGCCCTGCGTGAGTCTGCGGACATGATCGAAACCGAACGAATCACCAAGCAGCTCGGGGGGCGCACGATCGTCTCCGACGTCACCTTCCGCTGCGAGCCGGGCACCGTCACGGGCTTCCTCGGCCCCAACGGCGCCGGCAAGACCACGACGATGCGGATGCTCGTCGGCCTTTCCGAGCCCGACAGCGGCGAGGCCCGGATCCTCGGCGGACGCTACCGCGACCTGCCGAACCCCGGCCGGCGCGTCGGGATCCTGCTCGACGCGTCGGCGCAGCACGCCGGGCGCCGCGGCCGCGAGGCGCTCGCCGTCTCCGCGAAGACGATGGGCGTGCCGGCGCAGCGCGTCGACACGCTGCTGGAGCTCGTCGGCCTCGACGAGGCGGCGGCCCGGCGGCGGGTCGGCCAGTACTCGCTCGGCATGCGCCAGCGCCTGGGCTTCGCCCATGCGCTGCTCGGCGACCCCGAGGTCCTGATCCTCGACGAGCCCGCCAACGGCCTCGACCCGGAGGGCATGCGCTGGATGCGCGGCCTGCTGCGCGGCTTCGCCGACCGTGGCGGCACCGTGCTGCTCTCCTCGCACCTGCTGGCCGAGGTCGAGGCCGTCGCCGACCGGATGATGATCATCGGCGCCGGTCGGATCCAGGCACAGGGCACCCGCGCCGAGCTCCTGACCGCGTCCGGGACGATCGTCGACGCGGACGACCTCGCCGGGCTCGACGCGGCGCTGCAGCGCGCCGGCCTGGCGATGCACCCCGCCGACGGCGACCGGCGGCTGGTCGAGGCCGAGCCCGAGGTCGTCGCCCGCGCGGCGTTGGCCGGCGGCGTCGTGCTGCGCCGCCTCGCCCCGGCCGAGGGCGCGGGCCTCGAGCGCCTCTTCTTCGAGCTGACCACGGCCGGCGGAATCGCTCCGTCGCCGAAGACCGATTCGATCCACCCCGAGCTGGCAGGAGCAACCGCATGAGCACCACCACCCTCACCGCACCGATCCCGGCGGACACCTCCGGCGTCCATGCGCGCCCCGGCCTCGGCCGCCTCGTCGCCGTCGAGCTGCGCAAGATCCTCGACACCCGCGCCGGCTTCTGGCTGCAGGTCGCCACCGTCGCCATCACGGCGCTCGTCGTGATCGTCCGCTCTGTGGTCGGCGACGCGGCGGACCACACCTTCGCCTCCGTCCTCGACGTCGGGATAAAGCCGGCGGCCGTCCTGCTGCCGGTCGCCGGCATCCTCCTCGTCACCTCGGAGTGGTCCCAGCGCACCGGGATGATCACCTTCGCGCTGGTCCCGGTCCGCTCGCGCGTCATTGCCGCCAAGCTCGTCGCGAGCCTGGTCCTCGCCGTCGCGATGCTCGCCGTCAGCGTCGCCATCGTCGCCGCCGGCGTGCTCGTCGCGTCGCCGGGCGTCGACGGCACCTGGTCCGACGCCGGGACCCTGATCGGCCAGTCGGCGGTCTACCTGACGGGCGGGATGCTCACGGGCGTCGCGTTCGGCATGGTCGTGCTCGCCTCGGCGCCCGCCATCGTCGGGCTCTTCGCACTGCCGATCGCCTGGACGGCGGTGGCCTCGCTGTCCTTCTTCGCCGACGCCGCCCCGTGGCTCGACACGCGCCTCGCCCTCGGCCCGATGCCCCAGGAGGCCCTGAGCACCACCCAGTGGGCGCATGCCGGCACCGCGCTCGCACTCTGGATGCTGCTTCCGCTCCTGATCGGCATCTGGCGGATCACGCGGCGGGAGGTCGCCGCGTGAAGACGAGGCTCTAGTGCGCTATGGCGGCCAGGTTCAGTCGGGAATGTAGGCGAATGTGTCGGGGTTCGGCCCGGTCCGGCCCGCCTCGCCTCGGTCGAGTGCGCCGATCCGCTCCATCTCGTCGGGCTCGAGCTCGAAGTCGAACAGCTCGAAGTTCTCCCGGATCCGGGCGGGCGTCGTGGACTTGGGGAAGACGACGCTGCCGCGCTGGATGTGCCAGCGCAGCACGACCTGCGCCGGGGTTCGATCGAGCTGGCCGGCGATCTCGGTGATCACCGGGTCCGTGAGGACCGCGCCCTGCGCGATCGGCGACCACGCCTCCGTCGCGATCCCGTGCGCCTCACCGTACTCGCGGACCTCATCGTTGAGGAAGTACGGGTGCAGCTCGATCTGGTTGACGGCTGGGACCACGTCGCACTCGGCGGCGAGGCGCTGCAGGTGCGCGACCTGGAAGTTCGACACGCCGATCGACCGCGCCCGGCCGTCTCGGTGGAACTCCTCCAGCGTCTTCCACGTCGAGACGTAGTCGCCGTCGTAGAGCGTCGGCAGCGGCCAGTGGATGAGAAACAGGTCGACATAGTCGAACCCGAGCGCGGCGAGCGTCCGATCGAACGCCCGCCGGGCGTCCTCGGGCCGATGGAAGCCGTTGCTGAGCTTGCTGGTCACGTACACGTCCGCCCGGTCGAGCCCCGACGCGCGCACGGCTTCGCCGACGCCGCGCTCGTTGCCGTACATCTCGGCCGTGTCGACGTGGCGGTAGCCGACCTCCAGCGCCGCCGCGACGGCCCGGGCGGTGTCGGCGGGATCGATCTGAAACACGCCGAAGCCGAGCTGCGGGATGGTCCGACCGTCGTTGAGGTCGATCGGGGCGACCGTGTAGGGGATTGGGAGCATGGGCGTGCAGTTTGAGGCCAAAGCCCCATAGCCTCAAATCGCGATTTCCGTAGTCGTATAGTCTGCGGCTATGGACCCGCGGCGGCTGTTGACCTTCCGCGCCGTCGCTCACCAGCGCTCGTTCTCGCGAGCCGCACGTGACCTCGCGCTGTCCCAGCCGTCCGTGTCCAACCAGGTCGCCGGCTTGGAGCGCGAGGTCGGCGTACGGCTGCTCGCGCGAGAGCCCGGAGGCCTCAGGCTCACGCCCGAAGGCGAGATCCTGCTCGAGCACGCGGACGCGATCGCGGAGCGCTTCGAGCTCGCACGCGCCCAGCTCGCCGGCGCCGCGCTCGGATACCGCGCGCGACTGCGCCTCGGCGGCTTCCCCACCGCGCTTGCCGGCTTGATCCCGGCCGCCATCGATCGAGTCCGGCTCGACCACCCCGCGATCAAGGTCATCGTCGACGAAGGCACCGACGACCTGGCGGCGCGCGTGCGCTCGGGCGAGCTCCACATGGCCGTAGCCTTCCAGGACAGCGCCCTGCCGCGGCAGGAGCCACCCGGGCTGCAACGCCGCGACCTCCTACGAGAGCGCTTCATGGTCGCCCTGGCCCCGCACCACCCGCTCGCCGCACGCTCAGAGGTGGCGCTCGCCGACCTCCGCGCCGATGACTGGACCGCCGCCGTGACCGACGGCCTGATCGTCCGCGCCTGCCGCGCCGCCGGCTTCGAGCCGAACCTCGTCTCGATCACCCACGACCAACTCGCCATCCGCGCGCTCATCGCGCGAGGACTCGCCGTCACGCTCGCGCCCCAACTGCTCGCCGACGCGTTCAGCGACCTCGCCCTCCGACCGATCGCCGGCGACAGCCCGACCCGCGACGTCTACGTCCTCCTGCCGCCCGGCGGGCGACACCCCCTCGTCGCACCCACCCTCGACGCGCTCAACGCCATCGCCGCGCAGCTCGCCGGTCCCGCGGAGCGCGTCGCCGGGGACTCAGCCGGCTGACCTGGCGCCCTCGAGTCCCGACCCTCGGGACGATCGATGAGGCGCGTGTGAGGCCGTAATGCAAGCGCGCGCCCGCTGCCGACGGCGGTGTACGCGCGTCCTGCAGCGGGGCGACAGCCCTTGTGCGTCAGAACGGGCCGATCCAGCGCGTCACGATGCGGTCGTCGGCCGAGAACATGTCCTGTTGCAGCCCCGCGTATCAGTGTCGTGGCGGCGAGCCTCTTAGCAGGCATGAACGCCACTTCGTCCATGATCGGTCCGCGCCCCGGAGCGGTGGCGGGCCGTCGCGAACCGCGCATGAACGGGGTGCTTGCCGAGGTCGCGATGTCGCCGTTTCTCCACATTGAGCGGCGCCTGGCGGAGCCCGCGACGGCCGTCTTCGCGCCCCTTCACCAGGGGCGGACCACGTTCGCGCCGCACGCCGATGTCTCCGACTGGGACTCCGCCGGATTCGAGCTGCGCGCGCATGAGCACGCGCCCCCGGCGGGCGTCCGCTCGCTGCGCGGCATGCTCGCCGCCACCGTCGAGCAGCGCTTGGGTCACGCGGTCTCGCCCGAGCGGGTGATCGTCACCTGCGGCGCAACCCAGGCGATGGATCTCGCACTCCGGTGCATTCTCGACGCTGGCGACGAGGTGCTGATCCTCTCCCCGCAATGGCTGTTCGCGGCGGGCCTCGTCCATGCGGCCCGCGGACGCCCGGTGGAGGTTCCCGTCTTCCTCGAGCTCAATCGGGATCCCGACTTCGACCTGATCGCGGCCGTGGAGTCCCGAATCGGCGGGCGCACACGCGCGCTGGCGTTCAACACGCCGAACAACCCGACCGGTCAATCGCTCTCGGCCCGCCACCTCGGCGCGCTGGCGGAGCTCGCGGGGCGGCACGGCCTCTGGATCCTCGCCGACCACGCGTACGAGCACTACGACTTCAGCGCCGACGGCTTCATCGACATCGCGGCGTTCGAGGCGGCGGCCGACCGGACAGTCTCGCTGCACAGCTTCAGCAAGACCAGCGCGATGCCCGGCCACCGGATCGGCTTCGCCGTGGTACCGGAGGCGATGGCGGGGCGAATGGAGAGCTGGAGCCTCCATTCGACCTACTCGGTGGCCACGCCGTCGCAGTTCGCGGCACGTCGCGCGCTCGACGTGGCGCCCCGGCGAATCGCGGCGCAGCGCGAGCACGTGCGCCGCGCACGCGATCTGACGATGGCGACGCTCGACGTCCCGCACTCGCGCGTCGACGGCGGCCTCTATACCCTGCTCGACCTCGCCGGCTACCCGGACGGCGCGAGCGCGTTCCTGGACCGCTGTCTCGACGCCGGCGTCTCGCTGGCCCCCGGTTCGGCGTTCGGCGCGCGGTGCGCGGACCACGCGCGGATGTGCTTCACGGCCGTGGACCACGACGCGCTCGTCGAGGCCATCGATCGGGTGAACCGCGTCTACGGAGGCAACCGTGTCGAGGCCTGAGCTGGCCGCGACGGGCGGCGAGGACATCCACGACGTCATCATGCGGCACGCGCAGCGCCGGTGGACGACGCGCGCGGGACTCGGGATCAAGGTGAACCTGTACACCGCGCCCGAGGTCTCCGCGCTGGCCGCGGCGCTCGATGCCGACGACCTCAGCGACTGCCCGGTCGAGTGCGTGATGGTCGGCGACTCGTACTTCATGACGCACCTGAGTCGGCCGTCGACGCGGCTGGCCACGCCCGCCGAGCGCACGTGGGGCGTGCACGCCCTCGCACGGCTGGTCGCCGAGGTCCGCGGCGCGCTCTCCCGAGACTTCGACCCCGCCAGACGGCCGTACCTGATCGCCGATCTCCCCGACGGCACGGCGCACGAGGAGCGCAGCCTGCTGCGCGCGGCCGCCGCGATGATGGATGCCGGGGCCGACGTGGTGAAGGTCGAAGTTCCCGACGCGGGCGCGGTGTGGTCGGTGGACCGGCTCGCCCACGCCGGCTTCCCGGTCATCGCGCACCTCGGCTACACGCCCCAGGGCGGGGCGCTGCGCCGCCACGGAGACTCGCTCGCCGAGGCGCTGGCGCTGTTCGCGCTCGCGCGGTCGGTGCGTGGCGCCGGTGCCTGCGCGCTCGTGCTCGAGATGGTCGATCAGCTCGTCAACCGGCTACTGTCGAGCGACCGTTCGCGCGGCATCCCGGTCTACAGCGTCTTCAGCGGCACGGCTCCGTTCGGAGGCCAGAGCCTCAACGTCTGGGACGCCGTGTTCCGGCCGCCGTTCAGGGGCCGCTACTTCCCGCCGACCGCGGCGTATGACGCGGCGACCGAACGGCACGTTTACACGCACGACGTGATCGCGGACCGGCTCGGTGACCTGCTGCGGCTCACCGTCTCGGGCGCGTTTCCGCTCTCGCCGCCGTCGAAGCTCAGCGAGAGAGACGCCGCAGCGCTGATGGCAGCCGAGCCCTGGAGCGAGCCGCGAGGGCGGCGGCGATGACCGGCGACCGGGCCTTCGACGAGTTCGAGTCCAACGTGCGGGCGTACTGCCGCCGCTTTCCGGCGGTGTTCGCCAGCGGCCGGGGAAGCGTCGTGGTCGACGAGCGCGGACGCGAGTACCTGGACTTCATGAGCGGCGCAGGCGCCCTCAACTACGGACACAACCACCAGGCGATCGTGAGCGCGGTCCAGCGCTACATGAGCGCCGGCGGCATCATCCACTCGCTCGACCTGCACACGCAGGCGAAACGGGCGTTCATCGAGACATTCGCGGACGTCATCCTCCGGCCGCGCGGGTTGGTTTACAAGCTGCAGTTCACGGGGCCCACGGGCACGAACGCCGTCGAGGCCGCGCTGAAGATCGCGCGCCGCGCCACCGGCCGGACCGGCGTCGTCGCGTTCACCAACGGCTTCCACGGCATGTCGCTGGGCGCCGTCGCAACGACCGGCGCCGCCGCGAAGCGCGCTGCCGCCGGCGTTCCGCTGACACACGTGGACCGCTTCCCGTTCGACGGCTATCTGGGCGACCGCGTCGACACGCTCGCCTATCTGGACGCCATGCTGAGCGATCCGAGCAGCGGGATCGACCTGCCGGCCGCCTTCATCGTCGAGACGGTCCAGGGTGAGGGCGGCGTCAACGCCGCGAGCCGCGAATGGCTGCGGGGACTGCAGGATCTCGCGCGGCGCAAGGACATCCTCCTGATCGTCGACGACATCCAGGCGGGCTGCGGTCGCACCGGCGACTTCTTCAGTTTCGAGGAGGCCGGGCTGCAGCCGGACGTCGTGTGCCTGTCGAAGTCCTTGAGTGGACTCGGCCTGCCGTTCGCGCTCGTGCTTCTCAAGCCCGAGTTGGACCGCCAGTCGCCAGGCGACCACAGCGGAACGTTCCGCGGCAACAACCTCGCGTTCGTGGCCGCGCAGGCGGCGCTGTTGCTGTGGGCCGAGCCGAGCTTCCCCGCGGCGATCCGGACGCGCGTCGGGCTCCTCGACCAGCGGCTGCGCGAGCTGGCGGCGCGCTACCCGGAGCTCGGGACCCAGGAGCGAGGCCGGGGGCTGCTGCGCGGCATCGCGTTCGACGACAGCGGGATCGCGGGCCGCGTGTCGCACGAGGCGTTCGAGGCCGGGCTGCTCGCCGAAACCTGCGGATCGCGCGGGCACGTCTTGAAGCTCATGCCCGCGCTGACGATCGAACCCGAGGAGCTGCACCGCGGCATGGACGTCGTCGAGGACGCGGTGCGCCGCGCAGCCTCGATCAGGCAGGCGGCCGGCCGATGAGCCGCCACGTCGTGGTGTTCGCGAACTCCGACTACGACGACACGCCGTACGACGAGTGGGCGCCCGCGGACGTGACGCTGCACCTCTTGGTGCCCGAGGAGCGGGCGCACGGCTACGCCCATCTGCCGAACGTCCGCGCGTTCGCTTCCTACCGCACGTCGGGCGCCGTCGAGCTTGCGGCGCTCGATCTCGCCCGCCGGGTGCGGCCGTGCGCCATCATCGCGCGGGGCGAGGTCGACCTGCTGCGGGCGGCACGGCTGCGGGAGCTCGCCGGCATCCCGGGCCAGGGCTGGCAGAGCGCGCTCGCGTTCCGCGACAAGGTCGTGATGAAGCAGCGGCTGCGCGCCGGCGGGGTGCCGGTCCCCGCGTTCACCGTCGTCGAGACCGGGCTCGACGTCGTCGAGTTCGGGGAGCGCCATGGCCTGCCAATGGTGGTCAAGCCGGTACGAGGCTCAGGATCGCTCGGCACGACGGTCATCCGGTCTCGGGACGACCTCCGGCGCATGATCGCCGGCGGGGTCGGCGCCGGACTGGAAGTCGAGGCGTTCGTACCGGGGCCGATGTACATCGTCGACGGCTTGGTCCGAGACTCGCAAGTGGCGTTCATGCGGCCCTCGCGGTACGTCAACGGCTGCCTGGCGTTTCGTGACGGCGACTTCCTCGGGATCCGTCTGCTCGCCAACGACGATCCGCTCTACGGCAGGCTGACGGCGCTCGCGCAGCGCGTGATGGCCGGCCTGCCCACGCCCCCGCACACGACGTTCCATCTGGAGATCTTCCACACGCCCGACGATCGGCTCGTCGTGTGCGAGGTGGCCAGCCGCACCGGCGGCGCGCGCATCAACCAGATGATTCGGCATGCGTGCGGGTTCGACATGGACCGCGCATGGTTCGCCGGGCAGCTCGGTGACCCGGCGCCCGCGCTCCCGAACGGGCGCCGGCACCGGCCGGTCGGGAACGTCGTGATCTACCCCGGCACCGGCGTGCTCGCGAGCCTGCCCACGGACGGTCGCCCGCGGTGGGTCCTCGACGGGAAGGTGGCCGGAACCGTCGGCACGCGCTACGACGGCGGTCACAAGTCCGGCGACTTTCTCGCCGCCTACACGGTCACGGCGCCCACCGAGGACGGCGTCGACGCGCGCTTTCACGAGCTCGCGCGCTGGTTCGGGGAGCGGGCCCGATGGAGTTAGCGATGCGGGTGCTGATGGTGGGCTTCAGCAAGGACTTCCTCAGCCGGCTTTGCGCTCATCACCGCGTCGTCGTCATCGAGGAGCCCGAGATCTTCGCCAAGCGCGGGCTGGCCGACGCGTGCCGAGACCTGCCGTGCGTCGAGCGGATCGTCCTCGCGCGCTACCAGCAGGCCGACGAGTTCCTGGCCGCCGGCGAACGGGCCGCTCGAGCCCGCGGAGGCTTCGACGCCGTCGCGCCCGGCGTCGAGTACGCCGTGCCGGCGGCCGCTGCCCTGGCCGGCCTGCTCGCGTTGCCGGGCGCGACGGACGCCGCGGCCGCGACGTTGCGTGACAAGCTGCTGCTGCGCGAAGCCGCCTCGCGCGCCGGCGTCCCGTGCCCCGAGTGGACCGAGATCCGCGGTCCTGGTGACATCACGTCGTTCGCCGCAGGGGGTCCGGTGGTGATCAAGCCGGCCAACCGCCAGGCGAGCGTCGGGGTCAACGTGCTCGACGACGCCCGCTACGCCGAGCAGGCGTGGGCCGACATGGTGGCCGCCCGCGAGACGACGCAGGTTTCCGACCGGGCCCTGCACTCGCGATATCTCGCGGAACGGCGCCTGTCCGGAAGCGAGTACAGCGTCGAGGCGCTGGTGCGGGATGGGCGGATCCTCTTTCACAACGTCACCGAGAAGGCCACCCTCGGCGGCCGCCATCCGGTCGAGCTCGGCCACGTCGTCCCGGCCCAGCTCGATGCCGCGCACGTCGAGGCGCTGCGATTCGAGATGCGGCGGCTGATCGCAGCGGTCGGCTTCGGCACCGGCATGCTCCATGCCGAGTGGATGCTCACCGCCCAGGGGCCGGTCCTCATCGAGTGCGCCGGCCGCGCGCCCGGCGACCGGATCGTGCAGCTGATCGACCTCGCGTACGGGACCCAGCTGTTCCCGGCATACCTCGATCTGCTCGCCGGGCGACCGCTCGATCTGCCCGAGCGCCCGCGCCGCAGCGCGGCGATCCGGTTCATCTCCGCGCCCCCGGGCACCGTGGTCGACGTCGTCGGCGCGGACGCCGCGCGCGATCGCGACGGCGTCGCCGAGGTCGCCGTCAGCGCCGCCGCAGGCGCCTCGCTGCAGGCGCCGCGGTCTTCGTGGGACCGCTGCGGACACGTGATCGTCACCGCTCGGGACCCCGCGGCCGCCCGCGCCCTGGCCGCCGAGACGGCGGCGAGCGTCCATGTCGTCACGGAGCGGGCGGCACATGCGCACGCGCTCCCGCGCTGATCGCGTGTCCCTGCGGCCGCTCGTGCCGGCCGGCGAGCCGTTCGGCCGTCTCGCGGCGATGGTGATCGTCGATGCGCTCGGGACCGGGGTGTTCCTGGCGGGCTCGGCCGTGTGCTTCACACGGTTCGTCGGCCTCTCGGCCTCGCAGCTGGGGCTCGGGCTGCTTCTGGGCGGGCTCGTCGGCCTGCTCACGACTGTGCCGTGGGGCGCGCTCGCCGATCGCGTCGGCGCGCGCCGCGTGCTCATCGCGCTGACGCTGTGGCGTGCGGCCGGCTTCGCTGCCTATGCGCTGGTCGACAGCTTCGCGGCGTTCGTCGTCGTGACGTGCCTGCTCGGCGTGGCCGATCGCGCCGTCGCGCCCGCGACGCAGGCGCTGATCGGCGCGCGCGTGGCGACCGCCGACCGGGTCCGCACGATGGCGGCGCTGCGCGCGCTGAGGAACGTGGGCTTCGGCGGGGCCGGCGTCATGGCCGGCGCGGCGCTCACCTTCGACGGACGCGCGGTGCTCGATGCGATCGTGCTCGGCAACGCCGCCTCCTTCGTCGTGGTCGCCGCGATCGTCGCGTCGTTGCCGGACCCACGCCCGCCGGCGACCACGCGTGCGAAGGCCCCGCTCGCCGCCGACCGGCGGTTGTGGGCGCTCACAACGCTCAATGCGCTGCTGTCCGTCCACATGACGCTGCTGAGTGTGGGCGTCCCACTGCTCATCGCCGGCCACACGAGCGTCACGCCGGCGGCCATGGGGCCGCTGCTGACTCTCAACACGGTGCTCGCGGTGGCGTTGCAGGTGCGCGCGAGCCGGGGCGCGACGGACGTCGAGGGTGCCGGCCGCTGCCTGCGACGCGCCGGAGCCGCGCTGGCGGCGACCTGCATCCTGCTCGCGGCCGCGACCGTGGCGCCGCTGGCGCTCGCCGTCGCTCTGCTGGTGGCCGGCATCATCACGCTCACCGCGGGGGAGCTGCTGCAATCGGCAGGCGCCTGGGGGCTCTCGTTCGAACTCGCGCCGGAGGCGAGGCAGGGCGCCTACCTGTCGTTCTTCAGCCTCGGCACCACCGTGCAGGTGATCGCCGGCCCCCTGCTCGTCGCGGGTGTGCTCGCCGCCGGGGCCGCGGGATGGGCCGCGCTCGCGCTGCTGCTCGTCGCGGCCGGGGCCGCCACGCCGGCGGTGGCCCGCCGCGCCTCGATCGCCAGCCGACCCGCGGTCGCGGCAGCGGCCCGATGACGCACGCGCCCCGCAAGCGCCTGCTGATGGTGGGCGGCTGGAAGGAGGTCTACGACAAGGCGCTCGACGCGGGGCTCGAGCTCGTCGCGCTCGATTCGCCGGCGCGCCTCACCGGCCTCGGTGACGGGCCGGGCCGCCTCGGCGTCCCGATCGCGATCGACGACACGGCCGCATGCCTGACGGTCGCGCGGGACCTTCACGCCGAGCGGCCGTTCGCCGCGGTCGTCTCCTTCGCAGAGCTTGGCCTCGCCTCAGCGGCGCACATCGGCGAGGCGCTGCAGCTTCCCGCGAACCCGCCGCGCCCGGTCGTGCTGACCCGCGACAAACTGCTGATGCGCCAAGCGCTCGCCGAGGCGGGGCACGGTTCCGTGCGCTTCCGGCGCTGCGGCTCGGCGAACGAAGTCGCCGCCTTCCTCGCGGAGATCGGCGGCCCGATCGTCATCAAGCCCGTGGACGGCGCCGGGAGTCGCGGCGTCACGCGCGTCGCCGCCCAGGCAGACGTCCCGGCCGCCTGGCGCTGGAGCACGGCGGCCGGGGACGACGCGGTCCTCGCGGAGGAGTACATCCGCGGGCGCGAACTGAGCGTCGACGCCATGAGCTTCGACGGGCGGCACCACGTCATCGCCATCGCCGAGAAGCTCACCACCGGCGCGCCGCACTTCATCGAGACCGGCCACCAGCTGCCGGCACGGATCGACACCGCCACGGGCGCCGCGATCGCGCGAACCGTGATCGCCCTGCTCGACACCGTGGATCAGCGCCACGGGCCCAGTCACACCGAGGTCAAGGTCGCCGGCGGCGACGTCAAGGTGATCGAGACGCAGACGAGGACTGGTGGAGATCAGATCTGGGAGATGGTTCAGCTCGCGCTCGGGCTCGACATGCATCGCGCGGCGCTCGAGCACCTGGTGCACGGCCGCAGCGGGCCGCTGCGGACCAGGCGTGGCGCGGCGGCGATCCGCTTCTTCACGGCGCAGCCGATGACGCTCGACCGCATCGAGGGCGTCGGCCGTGCCGGCGCGGTCCCTGGGGTCGTCCGCGTCCGGATCGAGATCGAGCCGGGCGAGACGGTCGGTCCGCTCGCCTGGTCGAGATCGCGACTCGGCTACGTGCTCGCGAAGGCGGAGACGGTCGAGGCGGCCGTCGAGAGCGCCGAACACGCGTTCCGCCACGTCAGGTTCGTACCTCGCGAGAGCGAGAGGAGAGTCGCATGAGCACCCTGGCGCCGGTCGGCTTCGTCGGTCTGGGCACGATGGGCGGTGGCATGTGCCGCCGGCTCGCCGAGACCGGCTTTCCGCTGCTCGCCTACGACATCCGGCCCGAAGCGCTCGAGGCACCGCCGCACGGAGTGCGCGCGGCAGCCAGCCTGCAAGTGCTGGGCGCGGCGGCCGACATCGTCGTTGTCATGCTGCCCGACGGCGTCGCGGTCCGCGACGTCGTGACGACCGGGCTCGCCCCTGCGATGGCCGCGGGGTCGGTGGTCGTGGACATGAGCTCCTCGGCGGCACTCGGCACGCTCGAGCTCGCGAGCGAGCTCCACACCCGCGGGATCGCGCTCGTCGACGCGCCCGTGTCGGGCAGTCCCGCCGCGGCGGCGACCGGGGAGCTGACGATCATGGTCGGCGGAGACGACGCCGCCGTGGAGCGGTGCCGGCCCGTGCTGAACGCGCTCGGCTCCGTGATGCGGACCGGATCGCTCGCGTCAGGGCACGCGGTGAAGGCGCTGAACAACACGCTCGCCGCCGTCGCGCTCGCCGCGTCCGCCGAGGCGCTGCTCGTCGCGCGGCGCTTCGGGCTGGACCCAGCGGTGGTGCTCGACGTGCTCAACCGCTCGACGGGCCGCAACGACGCGACCGAGAACAAGCTGCGGCAGTTCGTCCTGTCTCGCGCCTTCGCATCCGGCTTCAAGCTCGAGCTGATGGCGAAGGATCTGCGGACGGCCGCGGAGCTCGCCGAGGCGACGGACAGTCCGTTCGCCCTCGGCGGAGCCTGCCTCGAGCTCTGGCGGGCGGCGCTCGACGATCTGGGACCCGGCGCCGACAACACG
The DNA here is from genome assembly GCA_044865965.1 of Solirubrobacteraceae bacterium. Taxonomy (GTDB): domain Bacteria; phylum Actinomycetota; class Thermoleophilia; order Solirubrobacterales; family Solirubrobacteraceae; genus Solirubrobacter. The sequence continues at coordinate 4,880 of JBIOTP010000435.1, read as the reverse complement.
GCGGTCGTGCTCGCGATGGAGGAGGCCGCCGGCGCGACGCTCGTATCTGACGATCGTGCCGCGGCCTCTTGAGATCAGTGACCGATGCGCGCTGAGGAGCGACCGACATGAGCGAGAACATCACCATCGACAGGGGAGTGGTCGAGCGGGTCGCCGCCGCGTGGCCCAAGCGTGCGACGGTCAGATCGGACATGGTCACGGTCGAATCGGCGGCCGAGTACGACGCCACACGCCCGGACTATCCGCTCGACCTGCTGCCGTTCCGCGAGCACCCTGACTTCCTCGCCGTGTCGCCGTCCCAGCGCGAGGAGGTGCTGACCTGGGCGTGGGTTGTCTACAACCAGCGGGTCATCTCCGCGGAGGAGCACGTCGCCAATCCCGCGTTCGCGCTGGTGATGCAGGGCGTGTTCCCGGGCTCGGACGACTTCGCGTTCCGCCGCGCCGTCCAGCAGGCGCTGGTGGACGAGCACTGGCACACGTACATGCACATGATGGCGATCGAGCGGTCGCGCGAGTTGCGCGAGATCGACCGCGTGCCCGTCTTCCCGCATTCCGTCACCTACCAGCGGTTCCTCCAGGAGCGCGCACAGCTCCCCGAGAAGTGGGAGCGCGACATGCTCAACCTGGTGTGGGCGACCGTCGCCGAGGTGAGCATCAACGCGTATCTCACGCTGCTGTCGCGCGACCGCGAGATCCAGCCGATGCACAGCCTCATCGTGGGCCTGCACGCGAAGGACGAGTCCGCGCACGGCTCACTCATGGTCGAGGTCGCGAAGTCGCTCTACGTTCACCTGACCCGCCGGCAGCGGCGCGCGTTCGCGGCGGCGCTGCCGAAGGCCCTGGATGCCTTCGTGGCGCAGGACTTCTCCGCGTGGCGCGCGGTGCTGGGCCACGCCGGGATCCCCCGAGCCGAGGCGATCGTCGCCGACTGCGAGCACGGCGCCGGCGATGGGAAGCTCGTGCGCAACTTCAGCGGGATCCAGAAGCTGGCGCGCGAGCTCGACATCTACGACGAGGTCGTCGCGGGACTGCCGGGCTAACTGGCCCCCGGCCCGGGCGCCGCTGTGGGCGGCGCTCCGGGCCCAGGACGTCAGACGACACCGAGCAGCCGTCCCAGCCGGCCGCCGCGACCGGCGTGGTCGCCGAGCAGTGCCGTGAGCACGTTCGGCGTCAGTTGCTCGCGGCTCGAGGCAAGAAGGCCGTTCAGCTCGCCCGTGAAGTCCTCCGCCGACGCGTATCCGGCCGTCTCGAGGCTGTCGCACCGGTCCACGTGCTCGTCCAGAGTCCGCCTCAGGGCCTCGCGCATCGCGAGCCGATCGCGGTCCGCCGAGCCGGCGCGCGGGGGACGCAGCGCACGCCTGAGCGCCGCCGTCGATTGCGTGTGCATCATGGTCAATAGGAGCCGGCAGCGCCCAGCGCTGATACGGCCTGGCCCGTCAGCCCGCGTCGCAGCGGACCGCGCGGCCGTCGTCCGGCCGTGTGCAGGCGTGCCGCGTCGTGGCGATCCCGCGCCGCAGGGTGTAGCCGAAGGTCGCGGTCAGCGCGTCGTCGCGCCGGAGCTCGAGTTGCAGCACCGTGCCCGGGCGCAGGTTCGCTCTGCGAAGCCTCGGGCGCAGATCCAGGCCGGCAGCGGGCGCGACCGACTCGGTCAGCCGGAACGGGCAGCCCGCGCCGCGGCACGTGAGCCGCACGGAGGTGCCGGGCGGGACGCCCGCGATGTGGAATGCGGTCACGCGCGTCATCGCCTTGTGGCGGCGGTCGGAGCGGAACCCGATCTTGAGCGTCGGATGGAGCGTCTGGTAGGGATCGCTGCGGCCGTTGCAGTCCTCGTCGCGGGCATTGCCGTAGACCTCCCGCGCGCCCGGAAAGACCTGGGCCGCCGCGTCGTCGCAGTCCAGCGGGATGGGAATGCCGTCGTGGTCGCCGTCCAGCACCGCGGCGTCGTGGCCGTCGCAGTCCTCGTCGATGCCGTCGGCGGGCGCATCGGGCCGCCCCGGCGCGATCGCGGGATTGTGGTCGTCGCAGTCCACCTGGCGCGGGTACCCGTCGTGATCGCTGTCGGGCTCGAGCGCGGAGGAGACGTCGAGCTGCTCGCACTCGGTGAGGAAGTCGAGCGTGTCGGAGATGACGCTGTCGAAGCCGTCGCCGCAGTCGATACGGTCGCTGAGCCCGTCGCGCGACGCGACGTGATCGGCGCCGGCGCCCGCGGAGATGTCGTCGAAGCCGCCGCCGCCGTCGACGAGGTCGCTGCCCGCGGCGGTGGCGATGACGTTGTGGCCGGGGGTGCCTGTGACCGTCTCGTCGGCCGGTCCGCCGATGACGTCCTCGATGTCCGAATGCACGTTCGCGCCCTCGCCGCGGCGACCGTCGTTCGGGGCGTCGTCCAGTGAGACGGTGACCGCCTCGCCGGCGGCGAAGCCGGTCGCGCTGACGGTGTCACTGCCATCGTCGCCGTGCACGTCATCGCGGCCCCCGCCGAGCCCGAGCACGTCGTCGCCGGTACCCCCGTGGACGGTGTCCGGCTCACTGCCGCTCAACAGCGTGTCGGCGCCGGTGCCCCCATCGATGCTGACCGGGATCTGCGCGCCGGCGGCCGCGCTGATCGAAACCTGGTCGGCGCCGTCGCCGGTCGTGACCACCAGCGAGCTGGGGAGCGGGCAGCTCACGACCTGCGCGCTCGCCGGGCTGCACGGCGCAGCGGCGAGCAGGCCCCCGACGTGGTGGAGCTCATTGGCCGTGAAGGTGATGCCGCCGGCCGCAAGCGCGACCGTGATCACATCCGCGCCCGAGCCGCCGTCGTACACGATCGCGCCGCCCGGGCCCGCCTGGACGGTCGCGGCGGACGCCGGCGCCGCCGGCACGAGCGCGAGCACGGCCGCGCCGAGTATCGCGCGGCGCCTCAGCACGCGCGCCGCCTCCCGGAGGCGGGATCGAGGCAGGCGCTCGTGACAGCCGGCAGGGCTCTGGGGCGCACGCGGAAGCGCAGCGCCTTGCCCAGCCATCCGGCCCGCGTCGCCGAAACCTCGAGCGTCGCGCCCGCACGCAGGCGGCGCAGCCCGATCGCTCGCAGGTCGACGACAGCCGTGCGCGAGCGGTAGCGATGGCTCCACGTGCGAGCGGGGCAGCCTCCGCCACGGCACGTGACCCGCAGCACCGTGCCCGCCGCCACGCCGAGCGCGCGCAGGCGCACGACCCGGGTTCCGGCGCGGTTGGCGGTGAACGCGTAGTCGATGAGGGTCGTCACGCGCGGGAGCGGCTCGGCGACGCCGTCGCAGTCCTCGTCGACGGCGTTGCCGGGCGCCTCGGCGGCGCGCGGAGAGATCGCGGGATTGCGGTCGTCGCAGTCCGCGGGCCGTGGGGAGCCGTCCCGGTCGCGGTCGAGGTCGACGGCGTCGCGCCCGTCACAGTCCTGGTCGACGCCGTCGTCCGGCCGGTCGGCCGCGCCCGGGCGGACCGTGGCATCGGCGTCGTTGCAGTCGACCGGCCGCGGGCTGCCGTCACGGTCGCCGTCGAGCTCGAGGCTGGGAGGCCGATCGACGTGCTCGCAGCCCGGGGCGTCCTCGTCGACGTCGATCGCGGCGGAATCGTCGCCGGCTCCGCAGTCGATCGCCTCGGGTACGCCGTCGCGGGCCAGCAGGCGATCGCGTCCCGCGTCGCCCTCGAGCTCGTCCGGCCCGGCTCCGCCGTCGAGCACATCGTCGCCGAGACCGCCGGCCAGCCGATTGGAGGCGCTGTCTCCCACGAGCGTGTCGTCGCCGTCACCGCCCGCCAGGTCCTCGACATCGGAGGCGATGTTCGCGCCCTGACCCGCGACACCGTCGTTCGGGACGCCGTCAAGGCTCATCCCCACCGGCGCGGCGGTCCCGCAGAAGCTCGCCGCGTCGAACCCCGAGCCCCCGCGCACGACGTCGCGGCCAGAGCGCGGCAGGATCAGATCTCTGCCCGCGCCCCCGTCGAGCACGTCGTCGCCCGGAGAGCCGATGATCGTGTCGTCGCCGCCGCCGCCGCTGACCGTGACCGAGAGGCCGGACGCCGCCGGCGCGCTCGTCAAGCACGTGCGCTGCCAGGAGCTGAGCAGGATGCTGAGCCCGAAGATGCCGGGCTTGTCGGGGCCGAGCGCGAGTGAGGCGTCGACGTAGTCGGGCTCGTCGCCGAGCACGAGCTCGACGCGGCGGATCGCCGCCGGGCACACGACTCCGTCGCCGTAGTACTCGCTGCTGCACGGAGCGGGGATCGCGCCCGAGTCGAATCCCGGATGCCCGCCCAACCCTTCGAGCGCCGCCGGGTAGATCCCCAGCCCCACGGCGTCGCGGCCGAGCGCGATGTACGCCGGACGGTCGGCCGGCGCGATCACGCGGACCGTGTCCGCCGAGACCACCTGCAGCGACAGCGAGGACCCGCTCGCCGTCGCCGAACCCGGCCCGGCGAGCGCAGCAGCCCAGACCGCCAGCAGCATCGCGGCGGCGCGTCTGACCGGGAACCCGCCCACCGGCTGACCCTAGGGCCGGCCCGCGGCTACGCGCAACTGCCCAAAGGTCCGGGTCGAGCGGCGACGGATCGCGGCGGCCACGCGGCGGCGCCCCGCGCGGAGCGTCACGCTGCGCAGCTGCGCGCCCGGCGCGACACCGGTCCGCGGCTTGAACGTGATCCGCAGGGACACCTTCAGGCGGTGGCGGATCGCGAGGGCGCGCGTGGCCGCCCGCGAGAGCTTGAGGCTCAGCCGGACCTCGCCGGCGCGGCCGACCGTCTTCGAGGCGCTCCCCGCCCAGATGCGTCGAGCGCTCGCCTGGACGCGAACGACCCCGGCTGACGGAGCCGTCAATCGCACGATGATCCGCCGGCGGCGATCCACGCTCGCCGCGGCGACCTTCGCCGGCGAG
>JBIOTP010000434.1:0-32776 GCA_044865965.1 Solirubrobacteraceae bacterium | reverse complement strand
CGCCGCAGGGCTTCGGCCGCGCCAGCGGCGCGCTGCTGATCGGCAACTTCGGCGACGGGCGCATCAACGCCTACGATCCGGCGAGCGGCAAGTTCCTCGGCGCGCTGCGGGACGAACACGGCGGCCGGATCGCGATCGACGGGCTGTGGGCGCTGGAGTTCGGCAACGGCGTGATCGGCACGCCGCAGACGCTGCTGTTCACCGCGGGGCCCGACGAGGAGGCGCACGGGCTCTTCGGCCAACTCACGCCCGCCCCACGGGGCGACGACGAGTGACGACGCCGGCGCCCGCGGCCGCCCGGCCGCGGGCGCGCTTCATCGACGGATCCGCCTGCGCTCCCGAACGGCATGAAACGCGTCCTGCTGCACGCGAGTGGGTCGGGTCGACTGTGTAGCTGGGCTTACCCGCTTCACGGGCGGGTGGCCTCGTGGGCGTTGGGGGTCGGCAGTGAACGCTCCAAACACGCCACATCCCCCACCCACGACGGGCGTTCATCGTCGAGCCGGGTCCCACGAGGACAGGACCCGCCCCCGAGCGAACGGTCCCTCGCCGGATCGCGCAGCCGGTGCGGCGGCCGGGCCGCGCTCTCCCACGCGGCCGGCCGTCACCGTGTTCGGCTCAAGTGGCGTCGCGGAGCCGCTGCGCCTCGGGCAGCGACTCGAGCTTCTTGAGCGTGTGGTTCTCGATCTGCCGGATCCGCTCGCGCGTGACGTTGAACGCCCGCCCGACTTCCTCCAGCGTGAACGGCCGCGCCCCGGTCAGGCCGAAGCGCATCTCGATCACTTCGCGCTCCCGCTGGGGTAGCGCGTCCAGCGCCCTGCGGACGTTCTCGCGCCGTAGGTTCTCCGAGGCGACCTCGAACGGCGACTCGGCGGCCTCGTCCTCGACGAAGTCGCCCAGCTCGGACTCCTCCTCCTCGCCGATCGGCTTCTCGAGCGAGACCGGCTGCTGCGCCATCCGCTGGATGTCGCGAACCTCGCGCACCGAGCACTCCAGCTCGCGCGCGATCTCCTCGGGCAGCGGCTCGCGGCCGAGCTGCTGCACGAGCTGGCGCTCGACGTGGACGACCTTGTTCAGCTTCTCCACCATGTGGACGGGGATGCGGATCGTGCGGCCCTTGTCCGCGATCGCCCGCGTCACCGCCTGGCGGATCCACCAGGTCGCATACGTCGAGAACTTGTAGCCGCGCCGGTAGTCGAACTTCTCCACCGCGCGGATGAGTCCCAGGGAGCCCTCCTGGATGAGGTCCAGGAACGACAGCCCCCGTCCGAGATAGCCCTTGGCGATGGAGACGACGAGCCGCAGGTTCGCCTCCACCATCTCCTGCTTGGCGACCAGGTCGCCACGCTCGATGCGCTGCGCGAGCGAGACCTCGCGGTCGGCGGTGAGCAACTGCACACGGCCGATCGACCGCAGGTAGAGCCGCAGCGAATCCAGGCTCGGCTCGACCGTCAGGTCGATCTCGGGCTTGCGCGGGCCGTCGACGGCGTCCTTGCCTGCGCGCCCGGACTCGGGCTCGACCGGACGCCCATCGGCGTGGACGATCTCGATGCCCTGATCCATGAAGTAGGCGTGCAGCTCGGCGACCTGCTCCTTGGTGACCTCCACCTCCTCCAGCGAGGAGGTGATCTGCTCGAAGGTCAGGAACCCCCTTTCCTGCCCTTCAGCGATGAGCGGACGGAGCTCCTCGATCTCTGTGATCGCCGCCTCGTCCGCGAGCAGTGCTTCGGTCTTGGTGCCCAACCCCTCAATCCTTCGGGACGTGATAACGAGCTACACCCCGCCCCCCGCGGGTGCGCCCCTTCCGTGCATCATCCGTTGTAGGTGCCGCCCGAGCAGCGGCGTCCGCGACGTTCGTCGCGATGGGCCGAGCCATGTGGTTCCCCGGTGGCCGGGGGACTCTGTGCGCCTGTCGTCCCGGCTTTGTAGCACGCGATACGCAATCTGTCCTTGGGAAAACCTTGGTCTATTCGTCCAGTTGTGTCCGATCCCTACCCTCAGTGGCATGACCCTCCCCCTCGAAGACGTCCAGAGCCAGCTCCCCACCCTCACCGTCTCGCTCTCCCGCGTGGGGGTCACCAACGTCGAGAAGGTCATCCGGATCGCCACCAACGGGAGCGAGCAGCTCTTCTCCGCGCGCCTGGACTGCTTCGTCGATCTCGGGCGGCATCAGAAGGGCGCGCACATGAGCCGCTTCGAGGAGGTCGTCAACGACGCGATCGGCGAGGTCGTGCTGGGGGAGAGCGCGTTCCGGGCCGAGACGCTGGCCCAGCACATCGCCGAGAAGGTGCGTGAGCGCCAGGATGCGCGGCGCGCGGAGGTCCGCATCGAGGCGCGCTACCCCGAGCACAAGCCGGCGCCCGTGTCCGGCATCCCCACGCAGGAGATCTACGCCCTGCACGGCGTCGCCGTCTCCTCCGAGATCGGCACGCGGCGGCTCATCGGCGTCCAGGCCCAGGGCCTGACCGCGTGCCCGTGCGCGCAGACGCTCGTGCAGGAGCGCGCGCGCGTGAGGCTTGCAGACGACGGGTTCTCGGACGAGGAGATCGAGCGCATCTTCGGCGCCGTGCCGGTCGCCACCCACAACCAGCGCGGGCTCGGCACGCTGTACATCGGCTGCCCGGAGAGCTGCGACACCGACATCGACGCCCAGGTGCTGCTGGAGATCGTCGAGGCCTCGATGTCGTCGGAGATCTACGAGCTGATGAAGCGCTCCGACGAGGCCGCGGTGGTGGAGAAGGCGCACCGCCGGCCCCGCTTCGTGGAGGATTGCGTGCGCGAGATGGTGCGCGGCGTGCTGGCGCGCTTCGACATCCTCACCGACTCGCACTTCGTCCTGGCGCGCCAGGAGAACCTCGAGACGATCCACCAGCACAACGTCGTGGCCGAGCACTTCGGGCTCATGCGGGAGCTCCGCCGCGAGCTGGCCGCCGGCGGGGAGTCGGCGGATCACGTGTCGATGCGCGAGTGGCTCGACGGCCGCGCATAAGTGGCCGTGGCCGAGCACGATCAGGCCCGAGCGCGGCGGCCGCGGGCTCGAGCGACATCAGCACGCCGAACACGCGCGGCGGGAGGCGCCGGAGCGCCTCGAGCTCGAGCGAGTACGGAAGCACGGAGGACGCGAGCGCGACCACGGCGGCGCTCGCCAGCAGCTCGGGGCGCCGCAGCCCGTGCCGCCCTGCGCGATCCCGGCGGGGGCGACGAGCAGCGCGCCGGCGACCAGCGCGAGCGCGAGCCCGGACGCGCCCGGGAAGATCCGGCCGGTGCGCGCCGAGAGCAGGATGTAGGCCGCCCACAGCGCGCCCGCGGTGAGCGCGGCCGTGACGCCCGCGGTGTCGAGATCGCCCGTGGGTCCCGCGAGCAGCAGCACGCCGGCGGCGGCGAGCGCCACCCACAGGACGTCGAGCGCCCGGTGCGAGTTGGCGACGGCGAGGCCCAACGGGCCGATGAACTCGAGCGTGACCGCGATCCCGAGCGGGATGTGGTCCATCGCCGTGTAGATCGCCCAGTTCATCGCGCCGAGCGTGAGGCCGAAGGCGGCGGCCACCGCGAGCTCGCGCGGCCTGCGGGCGGCCACGCGCGGGCGCAGAATCGCGACCATGATCGCGGCGGCGATCGCGAGGCGCAGGAACGCCGTCCCGCCGGGCCCGAGCTCGTCGAACAGCGTCGCCGCGAAGCCGGCGCCGAACTGCAGCGTGGCGACCGCGGTGACGACCAGGCCGACGGCCGCGGCCGTTGTCCTGTCAGCAACCACTTCGCATGTCTTTAGACCGAGTTCACACCCGCCTGGAAGGGTCGAGGCCCATGACGCGCATCGTCGTCATCGATCCCCAGCCGGCAGTCCGGGCGGGGCTGGCGATTCTGCTGCGCACGGAGCCCGGCCTCGTGCCGGTCGGCGCGGCGGTCGGCTCCGGCGACGGGATCGAGATGGTCGCCCGCCGGCGGCCCGACGTGGTGCTGCTCGACCCGCTGCTGCTGGACGGCGACGGGCTCGCGCTGTGCCGGCGCCTGCGTGCGCTGGACCCCGCGCCGCACGTGGTGCTCTACACGACCGACGAGCCGGAGCTGCACGTCACCGCGCGCGTGGCGGGGGCCGACGGCCTGGTCGACAAGTCCGCCGCGCCGGAGGACCTCTTCGAGGCGATCCGCGTCGTCGCCCGCGGCGGCAGCGCGCTCCCGCCGCTCGGCCGCGCGGAGCTCGACGCCGCCGCTCACCGCGTCGAGCCAGACGACCTGGCGCTGCTCGCCATGCTGGTCGATCGGACGCCTCCGGCGGACGTCGCTGAGACGCTGCGGTTGGACAAGCGCCGCCTCGGCCGCCGCATCGAGCGGCTGCTCGGCCGCCTGCGCGCACGCCCGCGCACGCGCGCCAGCGCCGCCTGAGCTGCATACTCTGTGGGGACATGCCTCTCGTCCCCATGGTCATCGAGCGCACGGCGCGCGGCGAGCGCGAGTTCGACATCTACTCGCGCCTGCTCAACGAGCGGATCATCTTCCTGGGCTCGCCGGTGGACGATCAGATCGCCAACCTGGTCGTCGCCCAGATGCTGCACCTCGAGTCGCAGGATCCCGACAAGGACATCTCGCTCTACATCAACTCGCCCGGTGGCTCGATCTACGCCGGGCTGGCGATCTACGACACGATGCAGTTCGTCAAGCCCGACATCCAGACGATGTGCGTCGGGATCGCGATGTCGATGGGCTCGCTGCTGCTGACCGGCGGCGCGAAGGGCAAGCGGATGGCGCTCCCGAACTCGCGGATCCTCATCCACCAGCCGTCGGCGGGCTTCGAGGGCCAGTCGACGGACATCGAGATCCACGCCAACGAGATCATCAAGACCCGCAAGCGGATCGACCAGATCTACGCCAAGCACACCGGTCAGACCGAGGAGCGGGTGCACACCGACATGGAGCGCGACCGCTTCTTCAAGGCCGACCAGGCCGCCGAGTACGGCCTGATCGACCGGGTCATCCACTCGCACTGATCGGGTGCTCGATGACGCCGAGCGTCTCGACCTCGATCCGCACGACGTCGCCGGGCTGCAGGTAGCGGGGCGGCTTGAACGCCTCGCCGACGCCTGCGGGCGTGCCGGTGAGGATCAGGTCGCCCGGCTCGAGCGTGCAGGTCTGCGAGATGAAGTCGACGAGCGCCTGCGGGCCGAAGATCAGGTCTGAGGTGTTCGAGTCCTGGCGCGGCTCGCCGTTGACGTGTGAGGTGATGCGCAGGGCCTGCGGGCTCGGGACCTCGTCGGCGGTGGTGATCCACGGGCCCCACGGGCACGAGGTGTCGAAGCCCTTGGCGCGCGTCCACTGGCTCTCCTTGCGCTGCAGGTCGCGCGCGGTGGCGTCGTCGGCGACGGCGTAGCCGGCGATCTCCCGGCGGGCGCCGATCACCACGGCGAGCTCGGCCTCGTAGTCGAGCTGCTCGGTGACGGCCGGGCGGCGGACCGGGCCGCCGGGGGCGGTGCTCGACGCGGGCAGCTTCATGAACACGAGCGGCTCGGCCGGCAGCTCGCTGCCGAGCTCCTTCGCGTGGGCGGCGTAGTTGCGCCCGATGCCGAAGATCGCCCGCGGCCGCGGCACGGGCGCGAGCAGTGTGACCTCGGCGAGCGCGTGCGCGGGGCCGCCGGCGGGCGTGCGGTCGCCGGAGGCCAGGCGGTCGAGGACGGATCCCGACGCGAACGCCACGACCTCCTCCCCGCGCACCTCGCCGGCCTGCGGCTCGCTGCCGCCCGGAGCGATGAACGTGGCCAGCTTCATGCCCGGAAGCTAGTACACGTGCCCGGGGGCTCGGCGCATCGCCGGCGGAGTCCGGGTCGTCGCTGCCGGTGCACGGCAGGCGCTCGCATGCTGGTGGCACGTGTGCGCCTGCCGGGTGCCGCCCGAGGCGAAGCCGGTGGCGAGCCGAAGGCGAGACAGGACGGGCCGGGCCCGCCGGAATGCGTCGAGCTCCCGGGCGCGTGTACTCGGCGGGACTCGACAGATGACCGGCTTCAGATCCTCCGCGCTTTAGCCGATGATGGTCGTCGTGGACGCAAGCGCGATCCAGGCGGCGGCCGCCGCCACGTCGACCACATACCGCTCCTTCGCGGACGCCACCCGCTCGGTGCTCGACCTGCTCGAGCGCCACATGCCGAAGTCCGGGCTCTTCCTGGCCCACCTCGACCGCGGGCAGGCCATCCACCGCATCGTCGACGCGCGCAACGGCCTGAGCTACGGCCTGCGCTCCAACCAGGCGCTTCCGCTGAACGACTCCTTCTGCTCGCACATGGCCGAGGAGCGCGCGCCGCGGCGCTGCGGCGACGTGGTCGGCCACGGCCTCTACGGCGCGCTGCCGATGCAGCAGCGGGTCAGCGCGCGCTCGTACCTGGGCGTGCCGCTCGAGCTCTCCGACGGGACGCGCGTGGGCTCGCTTGCCGCGCTTTCGCGCGAGCGCAACGCGTTTACGGCCGCCGACGAGCAGCTCTTCACGATGCTCGCGCGGGTGCTGGCGAGCGAGCTGGAGCGCGAATCCAACGAGCGCGACCTGCGGCGCTTCAACGATCTGCTGCGCGACCAGGCCAAGGGCATGGGCGCGATCGGGCGCGTCGTGAAGGCGCTGGCCTCGGGCGAGGACGCGCGCACCGCGATCTGCGACGCGGCCTGCGAGGTCATGGCCGCCCCCGTGGCGTTCCTGCTCGAGCCGTCGGGCCGCGACTTCATGTCGACCGCGATGGCCGGGATCGAGATCCAGCCGGTGACGATCCAGCCGCGCGGCGACGCGTCCGCGGCCGGGCGGGCGTTCACCGCCAAGGAGGCCTACTTCGTCGCCGACGCCCGCAACCACCCGGCGCTGGCGGCGCCGCTGGTGGAGGCGACCGGCGCGCGCTCGGCCGTCTTCGAGCCGGTGCTGCGGGATGGCGAGGTCGCCGGCGTGCTGATCCTGATCTGGCGCAAGCCCTTGGAAGCGCTGCCGGACGCGCCGGCGGGCGTGCTGCGGCTGGTGGCCGCGCAGGCGGCGGTCGCGATCGAGCATGCCGCGCTGCGCTCGCGCATGCAGGCGCTGGCGCTCACCGACCCGCTCACGGGGTTGGTGACGCGCCGCGTGTGGGAGGACGAGCTCCCGCGCGAGCTGGCGCGCGCCCGCCGCGCAGACGCGCCGCTGGCGGTCGCGATCATCGACCTCGACCACATGAGCGCGTTCAACATGCTGCGCGGCGAGCGCGAGGGCGACCGGCTCGTCAAGGAGACCGCCGCCCGCTGGCGCAGCGAGCTGCGCGAGGTCGACGTGCTGGCGCGCCTCGACGGCGTCGAGTTCGCCCTCGTGCTGCCCGGCTGCGGCCTGGGCGAGGCGGTCGAGGTGCTCGACCGCGTCCGCGCCGCCACCCCGCGCGGCCAGACCGCGTCGGCGGGCGTCGCCCGCTGGGACGGCGAGGAGCCCGCCGACCTGCTCGTCGCCCGCGCGCAGGACGCCCTCGCGGCGGCCAAGTCGGCCGGCCGCAACGTCACCATCGCGGCCGACGGTTAGCTGCGTAGCCGCAGCGCGGACCAGGTGTCCGCGGGGCGGCTCCGCCGGTGAATTTCCGTCCGGCGCCCGGAGGATGCTGACCGGGTTGACAGAAGAACGCCTCGGCGTCGTGTACTCTGCTGCGCCTCAAACGAGTCGAGCCGAGTCTGCCCGCCTCAGGGCGGGAGGAGCGGGGGACCCAGTGACCGTGAGGTCGTGGGGGCGAATCGCCGCCCGAGTGGCGGCGTAGCGCAGGCCAGCGCGAGCCCGACAGCTAACCCCGTAGGCATGAGGCCCCAAGGAGCGTGAGTTGTCCGGTCGTGAGTTGTTGTTCCCCATCGATCCGCCGTATTGCCGGGATCTGAGCGACCCCGCCTTGTGGGAGCGCTCGCTGCGCCGTTCCGTCCACCGGCGCGAGATCGCCGAGCTCTCCCGCAAGTACGCCCGGCGCCGGAAGGCGACCGCTGTGGCCGTCAGCACCGCGGTCGCGACCGGCCCGACGGCGGCGCCGCTGGCCGCCGTTGCGAGCGCCTCGCAGGGTCCTCGCCCGGCGGTCGCCGCACCTTCCCGTTCCGCCATCCACCTCCCGGCGGGCGCGCTGGTGTCCGAGGGCGACACCGGCGCGGCCGTGGCCGCGGTCCAGCGCCGGGTCGGCGTGGACGACGACGGGATCTTCGGCCCGATCACGCGCGCTGGCGTGGAGCGCTTCCAGAGCCGCTACGGCCTGCCGGTGACCGGTGAGGTCGACGCCCGCACGTGGACCGCGCTGTTCCGCTCGAACGTCTCGTTCGTGGGCGGCGGCGGGACGCGCGTCATGACCGCGTTCGATCCGGCGAAGCAGAGCGCGCCGCGGCGGACGGCCGTATACGACGACACGGGGAGCGCGGCGCCCGCCGCGCCGAAGCAGACCGCGCCCGCCCCGGGGGCGCCCAGGAGCACGACCCCGGCGCCATCGACGCCCCGGACCACGGCGCCGGCCCCCGCGCCGGCGCCGGTCACCGGGCCCACCACCGGCGGCTGCGGCGCGGGCCGCATCGCCACGCCGGTGAGCGGCACCGTCACGGGCCGCTTCGGCGAGGCCCGCCCGGGCCACACCCACACCGGCGAGGACATCTCCGCCCCCGCCGGCACGCCGGTGCGCGCCGCCCAGTGCGGCACGGTCACCCAGGCGGGGTTCGAGAGCGGCGGCTACGGCAACCTCGTCTGCATCCAGCACGCCGGCGGCGTCTCCACCTGCTACGCCCACCTCTCGGCGATCGACACGACCCGCGGCGCCTACGTCCACGTGGGCGACGTCATCGGCCGCGTCGGCTGCACCGGCAGCTGCACCGGTCCGCACCTGCACTTCGAGGTCCGCGAGAACAGCCACGCCGTCGACCCCGAGCCCTACCTCGCCGGCAGCAAGTCGATCCAGGGCACCTCCGGCGGAGGAACGAACGCGACCGCGACCACCGCACGCAGCTCCTCACCGCAGCCCAGCGCCGGCATGACCCAGGACCAGCCCGAGCAGGCGCAGAGCGCCCAGGCGCAGTCCGCGCCGGCGCAGCCGGCCCCGGCGGAGCCCGCGCCCGCGCAGTCGGCCCCGGCGGAGCCCGCGCCGGCGCAGCCGGCCCCGGCGGAGTCCGCGCCGGCGGAGTCGGCCCCGGCGGAGTCGGCGCCGGCGCAGTCGGCCCCGGCGGAGTCGGCGCCGGCGGAGTCGGCCCCGGCGGAATCGGCGCCGGCGCAGTCGGCGCCGGCGGAGTCGGCGCCGGCGCAGTCGGCGCCCGTCCAGACCGCCCCGGCGGCATCGGCGCCCACCGAGACCACCCCCGCGGCAACCGCGCCCACGCAATCGGCGCCCGCGCCCGCGCGGTCGGCCCCGGCCGCGCCAGCGCCCGCCCAGACGACCCCGGCGGCATCGGCGCCCGCGGCGCCCACGCAATCGACGCCAGCGCCCGCGGAGTCGGCCCCGGCCGCGCCAGCGCCCGCGCAATCGGCGCCGGCCGCGGCCGCGGCCCCCACGGCCACGGCCGCGCAGTCGGCGCAGCCCGCGGAGTCGGCCGCGGCCGACGAGGCGCCGCAGCCGGCGGTGGCCGTGTCGGCCTAGCCCTTGCGCAGGCGAACGTCGGGCATCGAGGAGGGGTCCGGCCCGCCTCGGGAGGCCGCGCGATCGAGATCGCAATTAGGCCCGTCACAGGGGCTCAACTGCGATCTCGATCGTCGAGACTGCAGTTAACCCCCAAATACGGGGCATAAGTGCAGTCTCGACAATCGAGCGCAAAGTTCTGCCTCTATGACCGGCACAACTTTGCACTTCGTCCTCGCGCGGCCCCCGAGGCGGGCCGCGCCCCCTCCTCAATGCCCGCTGTTCGCCGGTGCCTGCGGGCGGACGGCTGCCGGGGCGTCGGCGAGCCCGCGGCGGAACCCCTCGCGCCAGCTCGCGTACCGGGGCGTCCAGCCGAGCTCGCGCTTCGCCTTCGCGTTCGAGGCGCCGCGGATCCGGGTCATGAGCGAGACGGTCGGCTCGCCGCCCGCGAGCCGGCCCAGCCAGGCGGGGACGTGGCGGGGCGGCTTCGCGCCGAGCGCCGCGGCCAGGCCGGGGAGCCACTCGGACACCGGCGCCGGCTCGTCGTCGACGATGTTGTAGATGCCGGGCGCGCCGCGCTCGACGGCGGCGACGGTCGCGGCCGCCGCGTCGTCGATGTGAACGAAGGACCACACGCCGGCGCCGTCGCCGACCACCGGCATCCGGCGCTTGCGGATCATCTCGACCATCATCTGCGGCATCGCCGCGCCCCGCCCATAGAACCCGCCGTAGCGGAGCACCAGCCCCTCGAGGCCCTCGGCGCCGAGGACGGCGCGCTCCACGTGGCGGATCGCGTCGAGCGTGCGGCGCATCGCCGCCGGCGGGTTCGGGTCGAGCGGGTCGTCCTCGGTCTTGATCGGGCCGCCGGTGCGGGCGTACGGCCAGCCCGCGAAGCTCTGCGCGACGAACCGGCGCGCCCCGGCCGCGCGGGCGGCCTCGAGCAGAAGATCGGTTCCGCGCGTCCGCAGCTCGTTCGTCACCGCGAACTCGGCGTCGAACTTGCGCGGGTTGGAGACCTCGGTCAGCGCGGTCATCTGGTGGACGACGACCTCCGGCTCCGCGCCGCGGACCGCCGCCGTCACGGCGTCGGCGTCCAGCCCGTCGGCCACGACGGGATAGGCGCCCAGGCGCCGCAGCCCGTCCGCCTTCGACGGGGTGCGCGTCATGGCCACGACCTCGTGGCCGTTCGCCAGCAGCGCGGGCACGAGGCGCTGGCCGATCGCCCCCGTCGCGCCCGCCACGAACACTTGCATGATCAAACTCCTTTGGCTCGCTTCTCACCCTAGGAGACGAGGCGGCGCGACCCCCTGTGACACGCCCGGGCGGCCCGCGGCGACGGGTGGCGGAGACAAGGCGGCGCGGCCCGCGGCGACGGTGGACGGCGACAAGGCGGCGCGACCCGCCGGGACCCGGCGCGGGCGATCCCCTTAGGGGTGGGCGAGGAGACGAACCGGCGGGTCGGCCGGCCTGACGCGGTCAGGCGCGCTCGAGCAGGGCGTCGACGGCCTCGTGCAGCCCGCGGGCGCTGATGTCGGCGCGGGCGGCCTCGGGCCAGGCCGCCTGGAGCACGCCCCACGGCCCGCGACGGAGATGCACGGTGACGAGGCCGGCGGCGGCCGCCGGGAGCACGTCGTTGTCGACGCGGTCGCCGATGTAGGCGATCTCGCCCGGCGCGAGCTCCAGCGCCAAGATCAGCCGGTCGAAGAACGCCGGATCGGGCTTCGAGACACCCCACGCGCCGGAGGTGGCGACCAGGTCCCCGTCCGCGCGCAGGCCGGCCACGGCAGCCTCGGCGCCCACCGGCTGGTTGCCGGCGATCCCTACCCGCAGCCCGGCCGCCCGGACCCGCGCGAGGGCGGAGGCCGCGTCCGGATACGGGTCGTAGAGCTGCTCGTGCGGCGGGACGCCGGCGGCCGCGCGCGACGCCAGCGCCGAGCGCAACGAGAACCCCGGCCGCAGCAGCTCGAGCGCGTAGGCATGCGGGTGCCGGCCCGCGATCGTGGCGCCGATCGCGGCGAACAGCTCCTGCCGCGGCACCTCGAGCCAGTCCGCCCACGCCTCCCACGCCCGCTCCTCGCTCAGCAGCGTCTCGCCGAAGTCGAAGACCGCCGCCCGGAGCCTCACGCCCGCTCCTCGCTCAAGAGCGTCTCACCGAAGTCGAAGACCCCCGCCCGGAGCTTCACGCCAGCGCGCGCAGCGCGGCGCGGATCTCGGCGTCGGCACGCTCGGCGTCAGCGTCGGTCCAGCGCCAGCGCACCCCGCCGAGGATCTCGAACGTGTCCTGGCCGTGGTCCTGGACGCGCTCGACATCGAGCCGCAGGGCCGCCACGCGGTCGGAGACCTCCATCGGGTCCTGCACCAATCCCGCCCGGCCGATCGCCGTCACAGCGAACCCCTCTCCCAGGATCGTCAGCGCACAGCGCGGGTCAGACCGCAGCCGTGCGAGCGACTCGCGGCGCAGGGCCAGAGCGAACAGCACCGCCCGCGCGCCGGCACGCACCGCGGTGGAGACGGGAATCGCGTGCGGCTCGCCGCCCCCGGTCGACAACACCGCGACCGTGCCGGGCTCCCACTCGGGCAGCGCCTCGGGCATGGGGCCGAGAGTACGGGTTCACTACCCTCCAGGAGTGGCGCGCGTGAACGTGACGCACTTCTCCGACCCCGGCTGCCCGTGGGCCTGGTCGGCCTCGCCGGCGCTCGCCGTGCTGCAGTGGCGCTACGGCGACCAGCTTGCGTGGCGCCACGTGATGATCGGCCTTACGGAGAACGGGGCCGTGTACGAGCGGCGTGGCTCGACCCCGCAGCGCCAGGCGACCGGCTACCGCCGCTTCCGCCACCGCGGGATGCCGTTCGCGACGAACCCGCGGGAGCGGATCCACGGGACATGGCCGATGTGCCGCGTCGTCGTCGCCGCACGGCGGCTCGCGCCGGACCGCGAGTGGGCGGTGTTCCGCGCGCTGCAGTTCGCGCAGTTCACGACCACGATGAACCTCGAGGACCCGGCCAACCTGCGGGAGGCGATCGCCTGGGTGCCGGGCATCGACCCCGACGCGGTCCTGCGGGCCACGCAGGACCCCGAGAACGAGGCGGCCTTCGAATCCGACCGCGACGAGGCGCGCACCGCCGCCGGCAGCCCGACCGAGTTCCAGGGCAAGTCCGCCAACTACGACGGACGAGTGCGCTACACCGCGCCCAGCCTGCGCTTCGGCGCGCCCGGCGGGCGCGCGCTGGAGGCGGGCGGCTTCCAGCCGATCGAGGCCTACGACGTGGTCGTCGCCAACCTCGAGCCGACGCTCGAGCGCCGCGCCCCCGCCGAGGACGTCGCCGAGGTCCTGCCGGCGTTCCGCGACGGCCTGACGACCGCCGAGGTCGCCGCCGTGATGACGCCGAACAACGGCAGCCCCGACCTCGCCGCCGCCGAGGACGCGCTGATCGCGCTGGCGGCGTCGGGCGCGGCGCGCCGGACCGCGTTCGGCCACGACGCGCTGTGGGTCCCCGCCGCCGCGGGCGCCGGCTCGCTCGCGCGCGCGGCCTAGGTCCTCGTTTGCCGCTCGGGGCACGGTCGCGCCGCCGTCGCCGCTGACGGTCCGGCGGCTGAGTCAGACGCCCGCTCCACGGCTTGCTACCGCAGCCGGGACACAGTAGGAGTAATCAACGGATGGACGAAAGAGCCAACCCGGGTCTCCAGGCGATCGCCGGCGCCGCCGCGCTGATCGTCGCGCTCGTCGGGCTCTTCGTGCTCACCGGCGTCGTAGGCCGCGTGCAACGCAACGAGGCGACCCTCTTCGTCGTGGGGCTGTGCGCCGCCGTTCTTGCGGCGACGTTCCTCGTCATCGGCGACCGGCTCGTCGGCGGGGCGGACCCCACGCCGCGCGCGCAGCGCGCCGCGCGCTGGGTCAGCATCCTGGCGTATGCGCTGGGTATGGCGGGCATCGTGCTTGCCGTCGTGGCGTCTGTTAAGTCAGCGTCCACGAGCGAGCGTCCGGTCGTGACCGGGTCGTTCTCCACGGACGATCCGCCGCAATTCACCGCAACGGTGAAAGCGGACAATCTGGCGTCCTCGCGTCGCGTCGTCGTGATCGTCGACGGATTGACGCCGGAGGGAGCGACCTGGAGGCCTCATACCGTCTACCAGGCGTATATCGGGCCCGACAAGGGTGGCTCCGTGAACCAGAGCGTGACACTCCGGATTCCGGGCCTGCGCGACTACGAGGCCGTGGGTGTCAAGGCCTACACCCACGCGATGGGCGTCGCACCGAACACGAGCGGCGCGACGGCGAGCGACGACACGCCTTGCAGCACGTACCCGCGCCAGGTGTCGAACGAGAGCCAAGCGGTCCGCGTTCTCGAGAATGGTCCGGGCTGCGTGATCCTCGAGACCCCGCCGGCACGCATGCCGACGGCGTCAGCAACACCGGCTGCACCCTGATGGCGGAGCGGAGGTCCGCGTACGAACCTTCTCGCCGTGTCGCGCCGGGCGTTGAGGCTCGGCAGCCTCCGGCCATCCCCCGCTGATTTGCCGTTTCCAAGTGAGACGCCCCGGAGAAGGCGATCGGCGACACGGCCTCTGTCCGCGCCGATACAGTCGCTTCCGACGCCCGTGTCCGCCGGCCAGTCGATGGTGTGCCCGTCCTGCGGGAGCGATGCGTTCGTGGGTGAGCGCGGGCCGTGCACGCGATGCGGCATGACGGTCACGGCGCCCGCGCCGGACCGTGTCGTCCTGGGGGAAAGGTTCGCGGGACGCTTCGAGGTCCGGCGCCTGCTGGGCGCGGGCGGCCAGAAGGAGGTGTATCTCGTCCACGACGCGCGCCTGGGACGCGATGTCGCGCTGTCCATCATGTCCGGCACCGCGGGTGCGGCGCGCGTCATCCGCGAGGCGCGCGCGATGGCGCGGCTCGGCGACCACCCTCACATCGTCACGATCTTCGACGCCGGCGAGGAGAGCGGGGTCCCGTTCATCGTGGCGCGCTACATGTCAGGGGGGTCGCTGGCCATGCTGCTCGCGGGCGCACCCGACCGGCGGCTCCCCATCGAGCTCGCGACGCGCGTCGGGATGCAACTCGCCGACGCACTGGCCTACGCGCACGAGCGCGGCGTGCTTCACCGCGACGTCAAACCCGCCAACGTGTGGCTCGACGCCGATGGCCGGGCGGCGCTCGGGGACTTCGGGCTGGCACGGCTCCCCGACGAGGAGCCGCTGACGCTCGGAGCCGTGCTGGGCACCCCGCTGTACATCTCGCCGGAGCAGGCGCGCGGCGGCCCGGTGGACCATCGCAGCGACTTGTACTCGCTCGGGGTGACGCTGTTCGAGTCGACCTGTGGACGGCCGCCGTTCACGGGGCACGACCCTGTGGCGATCCTCCGGCAGCAGACCGAGGTCGAGCCGCCGCGCGCCTCCAGCCTGAACCCCGCCATCCCCGCGCCGCTCGAGCAGCTCCTCGACTCGCTGCTGGCGAAGGCCCCGGAGGCCCGGCCCGTGTCCGCGGCGGAGGTCCGCGACGCGCTGGGGGCGATGGCCGGCGAGGACGTGCGGCCCACGCTCCACCCCGGCCGGCACCCCGCCGGGCTCGTGGGGCGCGAATCGCCGCTGGCGATGCTCCGCGGCGCCCTGGCTGCCGCGAGCGCCGGGAGGCCCAGGATGGTCGCCCTGACCGGCGAGCCGGGCATCGGCAAGACGCGGCTGGCCGAGGAGGTCGCCGGTGTCGCCGAGCGCGCCGGGGCGGCCGTCGCATGGGGCATCTGCGCCGAGGCGCCCGGCGTCCCGCCGTATTGGCCGTGGCGCCAGGCGCTCGACGCGCTCCTGGAGCGGGGCGCCGAGGACGTTCCGGCCGCGGCCCGCGCGGGAGTGGCGCCCCTGCTCGGCACCGCGGAGCCGGGCGACGACGGCAACCCCGACGCGGCGCGCTTCCGGCTGTTCGAGGCGGTTGTGATGCTGTTGCGCACTTTCGCCGTCCGGCGGCCGGTGGTCGTCGTGCTCGATGACATCCACTGGGCCGACCGCTCGTCGCTGCGGCTCCTCGAGCACCTCGGCCGGGCCGCGGGACCGCTGCGGCTGCTGGTGATCGTCGCGTACCGGAGCGGAGCGGCGGGCCCGCTGTTCGAGGCCCTCGGCGAGCTCGCGCGCGGGCGCGGCTTCGAGACCGTCGAGCTGCACGGGCTCGGGAAGACCGACGTCGCCCGCGTTGTCGCGCACACCCTCGGCCGCGCCGTGACGCCGGAGGTCAGCGAGGCGATCTACGCCCGCACCGACGGCAACCCGTTCTTCGTGCGCGAGCTCGTGCGCATGCTCGCGGCGGAGAACAGGCTGTCAGAGCCGGTCGGGGTTCCGAGCCACGTGCAGGAGGTCGTCGGGCGCCGGGTCGAGACGCTCCCGGCGGACGCGGCGCGCGTGCTCGCCGCCGCCGCGGTCGTCGGTCGCGAGTTCGAGCTCGGGCTCGCGGCCGCCGGAGCCGGCATTCCCCGGGCCGAAGCGCTCGCCTGGCTCGAGCAGGCCGCCGCCGGGTGCTTGGTGCAGGCGACGCCGCGGCCGGGCGCGTTCCGCTTCGCGCACGCGCTGATCCGCGACGTGGTCTACGAGTCGCTGCCCGCCGGCAAGCGGGCGGAGACCCATGCCGCGATCGCCGCGGAGCTGCGTGAGCGGCTCGACGACGGAGACGACCAGGATCCCGCGGAGCTCGCGCTGCATTACCTCGCCGCCGCCCGCCACGGCGGCGACCCCGGCCCCGCGGTCGAGTTCTCGATCGCGGCGGCGCAGGAGGCGATGCGCGCGCTGGCCTACCCCGAGGCGGAGCTGCACTACGAGCGTGCGCTCGAAGCGGCCGCGCTCGGCGGCCACGGTGACCGGGAGCGGCGATGCGAGCTCTTCCTCGCGCTCGGCGAGGTCAAGAACCGGCTCGGCGAGTTCGACAAAGCTCAGCTGCGCTTCCTACGGGCCGCGAAGATCGCGCGGCGACTGGACGCGCCGGAGCGATTCGGGCGTGCGGCGCTCGGCTACGCGCATACCCAGCATTACGGGATCGTCGACCGCATCGCGGTGGAGCTCCTGGAGGAGGCGCTCGACCGGCTGCCCGGCAATGACGGCGCGCTGCGGGCGCAGCTGCTCGGCCGGCTCGCCGTCAGGCTCGATCCCGCAACCGAGCAGGCGCGCTCGGTGGCATGCCTGGACGAGGCGATCGCCATGGCCCGCCGGCTCGGCGATCGCGGCGCGCTGGCCTGGCTGCTGACGCTCAGCGCATCGATCAACTGGAGCCCGGACCGCACCGCCGCGCGCCGGGCAGCGGCAGCCGAATCCGTCGAGCTGGCGCGCGCGGCCGGCGACCGCCCGGCGGAGTTGTGGGCGCGGGTGCTGCGATTCGTCGAGTTCCTCGAGACGGGTGAGATCGGCACGGCCGACGCGGAGCTCGGGCTCTACGCCCGTGTCGTCCCGGATTCGCAGGAGCGGTGGTTCCTGTGGTACCTGATGGTCATGCGCACGACCCGGCTGTGCTTCGCCGGCGAGCTGGGCGCGGCGCGCGCGCTGGCGGAGGACGCGGTGAAGTTCAACCGCGAGTTCGAGCCTGACGCCGAGCAGGAGTACGGGGTGCAGCGCCTGATGATCGCGCGGCTCGAGGGGCGCCCGGAGCGAGCCGATCGCGACATCCTCGCCGGACTCGCCGAGACCAGCCCTCGCGGCTCACTCTGGCGAGCGCTTCTCGCGAACCTCGACTGGGCCCTGGCTCGACACGACGACGCCGCGCGCGCGCTCGCGGACGCCGCGCCCGACGGATTCGGTGCCGTGCCGCGCACGCGCAATCGTCTGAACACGCTGACGATGCTGGCCGAGGTGTGCGCGGGCGTCGGTGCCGCTTCCACCGCCGCAACGCTCTACGAGCTGCTCGAGCCGTTCGGTGCCCGCAACGCCGTCACCGATCGCGCGTGGGCGGCATGGGGCGCGATCGCGCGACATCTCGGGCTGCTGGCGGCCGCGGCGGGCCGCGCCGACGCCGCCGCGGCCCACTTCGAGGAGGCGCTGGCTCGCAACTCCCGCTGGGGCGCGCGCCCGTGGGTGGTGCAGACGGTGGCGGACTACGCGACCGCCTGTCCGTGGTCGGAGGCCGCTGCGGCCCTCGTCCCCGATGCGGTCGCGGAGGCCCGCGCGCTCGGACTTCAAGCCCAGGCCGACCGGTTGGAGCTCCTTCGCGGGACGCCGTAGGCCTCCGTCACGGCCTCCGCGATCCAGCCCGGCGTGGCCACCGCGAACCCGCCGGCGCCCCAGCCGGTGCCCCAGCTGTTGCGGATCACGAACCCTTCGTCGGTATAGCCGACGATCGCTACGGCATGCGCGTCCTCCTCGACGCTGCCCCAGTACGTCTGCAGCGGCTCGGCTCCGTTCAATGCCCGGAACCCCGAATCGACGTTGACGCGCGCGAGGATCGGGCCTTGGGACGAGAGCCACCGCTGCCACAGCTCCGTGTCGAGGCTCGCAGCGTCCTTCTTGAGGTTTAGGTAGCTCGGGATCTTCAGCCGCGCGGTCTGGACGTAGAACACCTCCAAGTCCTCGTTCGTGGACCCCTGCGACCAGGGGAGCATCTGATCCGTGGCGACTCCGTAGCGCCGCCCGACGTCGAGGGCGCCCTTGAGCGTGGTTCCCGCCGACTCGATGAACGTCGTGGGGCGGTCCACCAACTCGTCGGTCTCCTTCGCCGCGAGCCACAGATAGCGCGCAGACAGCCGCTCGCCGGCGTCCAAGTCGCCGGACGCGACGAAGTAGAACCGCAGCACGGCCCCGGTGGCATATCCGACGCACGCGCCCGTGTCCCCCTGATCGTCGATCGCCCATTCAGGCCCCCCGTTCGGGGCCAGGTACCGGAGCAGGAAGGGCGCGGGCGACGGGGCGCGCAGAAGCCCCATCGCCTCCATGTAGACCCAGTCGTCCTCCAGCTTCGCCGAGGGAATGCAGTTGAGGATCCACGACACGTGCGGCGCAAGCCGATGCCACGACGGGTCGGCGTTCGGGTCCGGGGCGCTGAGGCGCTGGCCGCCACGAGCCAGGCTGATGTAGTGGCCCCGCGTGTCGGTTGCGTGCCTGATGAGATTCGGCCGCTGCCGCCGCTGCCCCTCATAGGCCTCGATGGCCGTGGCCATCGCGGTGGCGAGATCGATGTCGCCGTTTCGAAAGGCGCCGTCGAGCCGGTCGCGGACCGCCTGCTCGCCCAGCTTCGCGTAGCCCGGCCAGGGTGGAAGCGCGGTGGCGCGATCCTGGCCGCCGCCCAGCACGCCTCGCAGGCCGCCCCGGGCCGTGCTGATGTAGTGGCCGCCGGTTCCCCTGCTGATGTAGTGGCCGCCGGTTCCCCCGCTGATGTAGTGGCCCTGCGGAGCGTTGTCGTCCGCCGCGACCACGAGGCCGACACGGCTCCGGCGCGAGCCGAGGAGGCTCGCGGCGATGGTGTACCGGTCGACGGCGTACTGTGCGAGCACAGGGCGCCGGTCGAGCTCGTACGCCGCCACCGCCGCGGCCGCGACGGCGGCCCGCTCGGCGCCGTCGCGGTTGGTGACGGTGCGCAGCCGGCGATCGAGCGTCGCGCGGATGTGCTCCTCACTCTGGCGCGCGTAGTCCCACCACGGCTCGTCCATCGGTCTCCTTGCGCCGGCCAGGCTTGATCCGCATGAGGAAGTCAGTCTGCGAACAGTTCGAATTGAGGTGTGACGCGTTAGCGGGGCAAGCTGGTCGAGTGTGTGAACTCACTGACCCGGATCGGTGACCCTATCCGGCCGCCCGCAGGGTTGCCAGCAACACTTCGGCGTGTTCGCACCCCGCGTGCGCGCGCCACCGCGAATCGGGGGGTCGACCCGACGACGGTGGTCGGGGCGAGCAGTTACCGCTTAGCTGGCCGTAAGCCGCTCGCGTAGGGTCGCGCGCATGAGCACGCGATGGACCGTCATGGTCTATGTGGCCGGCTACAACAGCCTGTCCTCGTTCGCCGCCAAGGACCTCGCCGAGATGCGCACCGTCGGCTCGAGCGACGGACTCAAGATCGCCGTCTTCCTCAAGCGCCTGGAGCAGCAGGCGGCGCACCGCATCATCGTGCGCAAGGACGGCAAGGACGAGGAGCGCGAGAACCTGGGCGGGGACGTCGACTCGGGGTCGCCCCAGACGCTGCTCGACTTCATCCGCTGGGCCAGGGCGAAGGCGCCCGCGGACCGCTACGCGCTCGTGGTGTGGAACCACGGATCGGGCTGGGACCCGCTCGACTTCGACGAGCTCTACACCCACGTGAAGGCGAGCGGCATCACGCCGCGCGAGCTGGGGGTGCGCGCCGCCTCGCAGCTCGGCCGCAGCCTGTTCACGCCGACGATCACGACCGTCCTGACCCGGCCGAGCGCGGGCGAGCGCGCGATCGCCTCGGACGACGGCAGCGGCCACTCGCTCGACACGCTCGAGCTGGGCGAGGTGCTGGAGAAGGCGCACGCCGAGCTCGGCCAGCCGCTCGACCTGCTGGGCATGGACGCGTGCCTGATGAGCTGCCTCGAGGTCTCCTTCCAGGCCGCCGGCCACGTCCAGGCGGTGGTGTCATCGGAGGAGCTCGAGCCCGGCGACGGCTGGCCGTACGACAAGGTGCTCGGCGACCTGCGCTCCAACCCCGGCATGGACGGCGCGGCGCTCGCCAAGGCCGTCGTCAAGCGCTACGTCGAGGCCTACCGGCAGCGCCGCGACCAGTGGCCGGTGACGATGTGCGCGGTCCACAGCGCCGGCATCGAGTCGTTCGCCGACGCGCTCGACGCGTTTACCAAGGCGCTGCGGCACGCGATCAAGGGCGACGAGAGCGACGCCGCCCGGCTGCTGCGCGCGCAGACCCGCTCCACCCGCTTCCAGGGCGAGCTGATCGACCTCAAGACGTTCTGCGAGCAGGTGCGCGCCCAGCCGTTCGAGAGCGCGGTCAAGGACGCCGCCAAGAAGGTGATCGACGCGCTCAGGCCGGGCGGCGACTACGTCGTCGCCAACGCGAACCTCGGCGACACGGTCGAGCGCTGCGGCGGCGTGACCGCCTATCTGCCCGCGCCCACCGACGAGATCTCCCAGTACTACAAGGACCTCGAGTTCGCCAAGCGCCACGGCTGGGACGAGTTCCTGCGCTCCTACGCGCGCGCCGTGCGCGGATGAGGCTCGCGCTGCTCAAGCTGCGCGCCCGCGGGCGCCTGCACGCGGGCGCGGGCGTGCGCGTTGGCCCGGGCGTGCGGATCGCGGTCGGGCCGAACGCGCGCGTCGAGCTCGGCGACGGCGCGTCGCTGGGCGCGGGCGCGCGCATCGAGGCCGTGGCGGGAACCGTCCGCGTCGGGCCGGGCGCGCGGCTCGGCGAGCGCGCCGTCATCGTCTCGCTCGCAGGCGTGGAGATCGGCCCCCGCGCGGTGCTCGGCGACTGGGCGATGATCGCCGACGCCGAGCCCGCCTGGGCCGACCCCGAGGCGCCCGTCCGCCGCCAGCCGCTGAACCGCGCGCCGGTGCGCGTGGAGGCGGACGCCCGCCTCGGCCCGCACGCCGCCGTGCTGGCCGGCGCCACGATCCCCGCCGGCGCGGAGGTCGCGCCGTACGAGGTCGCCGGGGGAAACTTCCCCAGCCCGCACGGTGATCGCCGCCTACGCGGTCGGCGGTGACGTCGTCGAGCGCGAGGTCGCGCGCAGCGCCTCATAGACCGCCGTCGTCTGGCGCGAGATGTCGGCCCAGTCGAAGCGCAGCACGTGCTCGGACGCCTCCGCGACCAAGCGGGAGCGCAGCGCGTCGTCGGTCAGCAGCTGCTGGGCCATGCGCTCGAGCGACCGGACGCTGCGGGCGCGGAAGCGCAGCCCGACGCGGCGGCCGGCCGGGACGACCTCGCGCAGGCCGCCGGTGTCGGCCACGATGCACGGGCAGCCGGACGCCATCGCCTCCAGCGCCACCAAGCCGAACGGCTCGTAGATCGACGGGACCACGCACAGGTCGGCGACGCGGTAGAGCGAGTGCAGGACGTCGTCGCCGGTCCAGCCGACGAACGTGCCGTGCTCCATCAGCCCGAGCCGCTCGGCCTGCTCCTGCAGCTCGGCCTCGGCGGTGCCGGAGCCGGCCACGAGGAAGCGCACGCGGCCGATGCGCCGGATCAGCCCGGGCAGCGCATCCAGAGCGAGGTGGAAGCCCTTCTCGTAGACGAGCCGGCCCACGAGCAGGACGAGGTTCTCGTCCGGCGCCGCAAAGCGGGCGCGCAGGCGCGGGAGGTCGGCCACCGGCTGGAGGTCCGTGGGATCGATCCCGTTCGGGATCACGGTCACGCGCCCGCCCGGCACCCCGAAGACGTCCATCACCTGCCCGCGCATGTAGTGCGAGCAGGTGATCACGCGGTCGGCGGCCCGCGCCATGCGCTTCTCGACGCCGTGGATGTGCGACTGCGGATGCTTGTCGACCCAGCCCTGGTGGCGCCCGTACTCGGTCGCGTGCACGGTCACGAGCCACAGCACCCGCCACCGCCGGGCGAGCGCCCGCGCCGCGGCCGCCACCAGCCAGTCGTGCGAGTGGACGAGGTCGAACCCGCCGCCCAGCTCGGTGCCCGCGGCGTCCATGTCGGCGTTCATGCGCTCGACCCAGGCGATGAACGCGTCGAGGTCGTCGCGCGGGAACTCCGGCTCGCGCACGCGGTGCACGGTCACGCCGTGGCGGTCTTCGACGGGCTCGAGGTGGCCGCCGCCGCGCGTGACCACGTGGATCTCGTGGCCGTCGCGCACGAGCTGCGCGGAGAGCTTGCGCACGTGGCGGGCGAGGCCGCCCTCGACGATCGGCGGGTACTCCCAGGTGACGATCAGCACGCGCACGCGCGCCGGGGACCCTACCGGTCGTGCTGGCTCCCGAGTGCCACGGCGACCGCGCGCCGCTGCTCGCTGATGTCGCGGCCCTGCTGGCGCGGCAGCAGCGTGATCGCCTGGGTGATCGACGTGTCGAGCTCGGCGCCCCACAGCGGGCGCTCGAGCCTGGCCGACAGCCCGCCCAGCCCCCGCCCGGCGCCGCGCCAAGTCAGGCCGAGGCTGGCCAATGCGCTGCCGGCGAAGGCCACGATGGCGGCCGTGCTGTCGGTCACGACGACCAGCGCGACGGCGCCCGCCACGAGCACCGCGAGCGCCAGCGCCAGCCACTTGAACTGCCACACGAAGCGCCGGAGCACCTCGCGCATCCGCCGCGAGAGCCGCTCCGCGGCATCGACGTAGTCCTCGATCTCGAGCATGTCGGGACCCGACTTCTCGCCGGACAGCAGCGCGCGGTACAGCTCGCCCTGGCGCGCCAGCAGCAGCCACGTCTTCTCGCTCTCGGGCGCGACGTGCTCGCACCCGGGCGGTGGCGGCACCTCGAACGACGCGTGCCACTCCAGCAGCGACGCGCGCACGCTGTGGCCCGCGTGGGCGGGCAGCGCCGAGCTGAGGTCGTCGATGGCGGCCACGACCGGCGCTATGCGCACCGCGGTCACGTGCTCCTTCAGCGTCGCGTCGTCGGCCGGGCGCGTCGTCACGTCGAGCAGCCCGCGCCCGACGGCAAAGGCCTTGCCGATCCGGAAGTCCGCCGCGCAGAGCGCCGACAGCAGCCTGCCGCCGGCCTCGGCGGCCGCCGCGCGGCGCACATCGCCGTCGTCGCTCGCGAGCCCGTCGAGGTCCGGCAGCGCGAGATGCGCCGACGCGATCAGGTCCTCGAGCTTGGCGACGCCCACCTTGACCTGGTCGCGGCAGTAGTCGAGCACGACGTCCGCGCCCGCGAGCGCCGCCAGGTCGCCGCGCGTGGCGGCGGCGGTGAGCGTCACCTCGCCCGCGTGGGCCAGCGCCGCGAGGTACCAGCCGAGGCCGACCGCCGCGGCGACCAGCGGGTCGGCCGTCCGGCCCTCCTCGCGGCGGATCGCCGCGATCACCGCATCGGCGAAGGCCGACGGGAGGTCCGACACCTTCCCGTTGCCGCCGGGCGCCGTCTGAGCGACGGGCGGGGGCGTCTTCTCGACGGGAGGCGTCATGCGGCAATCCGATCCGACCCGGCGCCGCGCGTCAAGGCCACCCGCCGGCAAGTGAACCTAAAGGGGGTCTGACCCCCTTTAGGTTTACTAGCGACCCCGCGGGGTGAAGTCGGCCATCCGGGAGGGTGGGAACAGCTCGAGCACCCACTCGGGCCCGAGCAGCGGCCGGCGGTGGGAGCGGCCCGCGATCAGCACGTAGTCGCGCGTGCGCGGATCCATCGGGAGGTCGCGCTCGATCGGGTACCAGTCGTTGTGCTGCGTGATCAGCTCGTTGAGCTCGTCGAAGCGGAACGCGTGCGCGCGCGCCCGCCAGCGCCGCTCGAACAGCGCCGCGTCGGCCCCGCACTCGGCCTGCAGCGCCCGGTAGGCGCGCGCGACGCGCCGCTTCTGCGCCGCGATCGACTCGTCGATCTCGGTCAGGCGCTCCATCCAGCGCGGGCGCACGCCCGCGCGCAGATACGCCTCGACCGAGCGCTGCGCCATCCGCGCGCGGCTCGACAGCGGCCGCCCGATCCCGGCCGTCCGGTCGAGGTCCTTCCCGACGATCCGCTCCGCGGCGGTGCGTCCGTCTTCGCCCTGCTGCACCGCCTACGAACTCTAGCCGCCGGCGCTGGCGCGCCGCGAGGACGGCGTCCGCGGTCAGGCGCGCTCCAGCAGCGCGACGCCGTGCTCGCCGCACAGCTCGGCGACCGGCAGCCGCCCCCGCAGCTCGCGCGCGCCCAGCACGTCGCGCCACGTCCCCGCCGGGAGCGCGACCGCCTCGGTGCCGTCGCCGCGCAGCAGCGCCGCCGCCGCCACGTCGCCGCCGCGCACGAACGCGCACGCGCGCTCGCCGGCCTCGAGCGGCTCGTAAGCGCCCGCGAACGCGTCCGGACGGCGCGCCCGCAGCGCCAGCGCGCGATGGATCAGCCACAGCTTGCGGGTCTCGGCAGTCGGGGCCGCCCCCGCCGCGATCTCGGCCAGCGCCGCCCGCCGCGCTTCCCAGTCGACCGGGCGGCGGTTGTCGGGGTCGACCAGCGAGAGCGCGAGCAGCTCGTCCCCCTGATAGACGTCGGGCACGCCGGGCACGGTCAGCTTGAGCAGCAGCTGGCCGAGCGCGGCGCGGTCGCCCGCCTCGGCGACGCGCCGCTGGAACGGCTCGAAGCCGTCCAGGAACGGCCGGTGCGAGTACAGCGCGCGGCAGAACGCGCTCACGGCCGCCTCGTGCTCGGCGTCGGGCACGATCCAGTTCGTCGTGCGCTTGGCCTCGCGCAGCGCCTTCTCCATGTAGGCCGCGAGCCGCCCGGGCTCGATCGGCCACGCCCCCAGCAGCGTCTGGAAGATGAAGTACCGCTCGATCGCGTCGGGCGCGCCGCCGGTGGTCAGCGCGCGGCACGCCGCGAGCCAGTCGCGCACGAGGTAGGCGAGCTCCTGGGCCATGCCCGCCAGCGCGCCGATCCGCGCCCGCACGTCGCCAGAGCGCTTGGTGTCGTGCGTCTGGGTGACGAGCAGGTTGCGCGGGAAGCGCTGCGCGCGCTCGCGGTTGGCGGCGTGGAAGCGCGCCACGTCGATCCCGAAGCGGCCGGGGTCGCCGCCCACGTCGTTGAGCGCCAGGAGCCGCCCGTAGCGGTAGAACGCGGTGTCCTCGACGCCCTTCGCCATCACCGGCGGCGTCGTCTGCTGGAAGCGCGTCACGAACGCGTCCCAGCCGCGGGTCTCGAGCAGCAGCACCCGCGCGAGCGACTGCGGCAGCCGCGCCGCGCGCACCGCCGCGCGGTCGGCGTCGTCGACCGCGCCGCTCCACGGCTCGACGTAGGTGCGGTAGACCGGCAGCGAGGCGAGCGCCCGCTCCAGCCCGCCGACATGCTCCGGCGCCTCCCCGCGCAGCCGCTCGACCTCCGGCGCGAACGTGGTCCGCGCCTGCTCGATCTTGGCCTCGAAGGCGTGCTCGCCGAAGCGCCGGTGGTCGCCCGACACCTCGCCCCACAGGTCGCTCAGCGGCGCCTCGCCGGCCGGGTCGACGAACAGCGCGCAGACGTCGTTGAGGAACTCGTAGCCGACGGTGCCCTCCACGGGCCACGCCCGCAGGCGCTCGCCGGGGTCGAGGATCTTCTCCACCCAGACGTGGCGCACGCCGGCCTCGCACAGCCGCCGCAGGTAGCCGGCGGGGTCGGCCAGGCCGTCAGGGTGATCGATCCGCAGCCCGTCCACCACGCCCTCGCGCACCAGCCGCAGCGCCAGCTCGTGCGTGGCCGCGAACACGTCCGGGTCCTCCTGGCGCACCGCCGCGAGGTGGTCGACGTCGAAGAAGCGCCGGTGGCGGCCCGTCGCGCGGTCGATGTCGAAGAACTTCTCGCGGCACTCGCGCCAGAAGCGGTTGGCGTCGTCGGCCGCCATGTGGTTGGGGACGATGTCGAGCACGATCCCCATGCCCGCCGCGCGGGCGGCGTCCGCCAGCGCCCGCAGCTCGCGCTCGCCGCCCAGCTCGTCCGACACCCGCGTCGGGTCGACGACGTCGTAGCCGTGCGCCGACCCCGCGCGCGCCTGGAACGACGGCGGCAGGTAGATGTGGGAGGCGCCGAGGTCGCGCAGGTAGCCGACCAGCCCGCGTGCGGCCGCGAACCCGAACCCGCCGCCGAGCTGGAGGCGGTAGGTCGCGCGGAAGTCGGTCATCCCGCCCGGCGCAGGAGCAGCAGCGAGCGCGAGACCAGGTCGACCGTGGCGCCGGGCCGCAGGTCGACCGCTCCCGGCTCGAGGTCCGGCTCGGCGGTGCTGAGCACGAGCGTCCAGGCGTCGCCGAACGCGGCGCCGGGGAGCGTGAACTCGCAGTCGTCGTGGTGGCCGTTGAACAGCAGCAGGAACGACTCGTCGAGGATCTGCCGCCCGCGCGGGTCGGGCGTGGCGATCTCCTCGCCGTTGAGGAACATCCCGACGACCGGCGGCGACTTCGTCCAGTCGGCGTCGGTCATGCGCTTGCCGTCGTAGCGCAGCCACACGACGTCCGGCAGCCCCGACCCCTCCACCGCCGTGCCCGCGAGGTACTGGCGCCGCCGGAACACGGCGTGGGCGCGGCGCAGCGCGATCAGCTTGCGGGTGAACTCGAGCAGGTCCTCGTTCTCGGTGGCGAGGTCCCAGTCGAACCACGAGAGCTCGTTGTCCTGGCACCAGGCGTTGTTGCTGCCGCGCTGGGTGCGCCCGAACTCGTCGCCTCCGAGCAGCATCGGCGTGCCCTGGGACAGCAGCAGCGTCGCCAGGAAGTTGCGCTGCTGGCGCGCGCGCAGCGCGTTGACCTCCGGATCGTCGGTCTCCCCCTCGACGCCGCAGTTCCACGAGCGGTTGTCGTCCGTGCCGTCGCGGTTGCCCTCCTTGTTGGCCTCGTTGTGCTTGTCGTTGTAGGAGACGAGGTCGCGCAGCGTGAATCCGTCGTGGGCGGTGATGAAGTTGATCGAGGCGAACGGGTGGCGGCCGTCGTCCTGGTAGAGGTCGCTCGACCCGGTCAGCCGCGACGCGAAGTCGCCGACGGAGGCGTTCCCGCGCCAGAAGTCGCGCATCGTGTCGCGGTAGATGCCGTTCCACTCCGACCACAGGACGGGGAAGTTGCCCACCTGGTAGCCGCCCGGGCCGACGTCCCAGGGCTCGGCGATCAGCTTCACCTGGGAGAGCACGGGGTCCTGGTGGATCACGTCGAAGAACGCGCTCAGGCGGTCGACGTCGTAGAGCTCGCGGGCCAGCGCGCTCGCGAGGTCGAACCGGAAGCCGTCGACCCGGCACTCGATCACCCAGTAGCGCAGCGAGTCCATGATCAGCCGCAGCACGCTCGGGTGCTGGGCGTTGAGCGTGTTGCCCGTGCCCGTGTAGTCCATGTAGTGGCGCGGGTCGCCGGGCACGAGCCGGTAGTACGCCGCGTTGTCGACGCCGCGGAAGGACAGCATCGGCCCGAGGTGGTTGCCCTCGGCCGTGTGGTTGTAGACCACGTCGAGGATCACCTCGATCCCGGCCCGGTGCAGCGCCTTCACCATGCCCTTGAACTCGCGCACCTCCTGGCCGAGCGTGCCGGTGGCCGCGTACGGCGAGTGCGGCGCCAGGAAGCCGATCGTCGAGTAGCCCCAGTAGTTGCTCAGCCCGCGGCCGGTCAGGAACTCCTCGTCGGCGATGTGGTGCACGGGCAGCAGTTCGACCGCGGTGACGCCGAGGTCCTTGAGGTAGCCGACGGCCGCGTCGGCGGCGAGCCCCCCGTAGGTGCCGCGCAGGTCCTCGCGCACGCCGGGGTGGAGCATCGTGAAGCCCTTGACGTGGGTCTCGTAGATCACCGACTCCGACAGCGGCGTGTTCGGCGGCCGGTCGTCCTGCCAATCGAAGCGCGGGTCGATCACGACGCACTTCGGGATCGCGGACGCGCTGTCGGTGTCGTCGGGCACCAGGTCGGCGTCCGCCGTGCCGTCGGGCTTGTACGGGAGCACGTTGCCGGCGTCGTAGCGGATCGGCCCCTCGATCGACTTCGCGTACGGGTCGAGCAGCAGCTTGGCCGGGTTGAAGCGCAGGCCGCTCGGCGGGTCGTACGGGCCGTGGACGCGGTAGCCGTAGCGCTGGCCCGCGTGTACGCCCCGCAGGTAGCAATGCCACTGCAGCGCGGTGCGCTCGGTCAGCGCGATGCGCGTCTCCTTGTCGTCGCCGTCGAACAGGCACAGCTCGACCGTCTCGGCGTTCTCGGAGAAGACCGAGAAGTTCGTCCCCTGCCCGTCCCAGGTCGCGCCCAGGGGGAACGGGGCGCCGGGCCATACCTCCATCAGCGCACCAGCGCTCCCGACAGCGGGCGCAGGACGACGAAGCCGGGCTCGAGCGTCGGCGGCTCCGTGGCGAGCACGACCTCCTCGACGCGCTCGCGGGCGACGTGCACCGGGGCGCGGGAGAAGTTCGCGAGCATCGTCAGCTCCCCGCGGCGCACGGCCAGCCAGCCCGCGTGCTCGTCGTAGTCGATCGCCCCGGCGTCGCCGTAGGGCAGCTCGCGGCGCAGCTCGATCAGCCGCCGGTGCAGCTCGCGCATCCCCTCCGGCTCGCCCTCGCGCGTGAGCTTCGAGCGCTCGAACGTCGCCGGGTCCTGCGGATCGGGGACCTCCGTCCCCGAGAACTCCGAGAAGGAGGCGAACTCGCGCCGGCGCCCCTCGCGGGTCGCCTCGGCGATCTCGGGGTCGATGTGATCCGTGAAGAACTGGAACGGGACCCGCTCTCCGTGCTCTTCCCCCTGGAAGACCATCGGCGTGAAGGGTGACAGGAGCGTGCAGAACGCCGCGAGCCGGCGGGTCTGCGGCGGCAGCCGGTCGCCCAGCGCGCGGTTGCCGACCTGGTCGTGGTTCGCCGAGAACACGACGAAGCGCTCGACCGGGACGTCGCCGGCGGGCGCCCCGAAGCGGCGCTCGCGGAACGCCGAGTACGTGCCGTCGTGCACGTGGGGGCGGCGGAACGCCTTCGCGAGCAGCGCCATCGAGTCGAACTCGCCGAACCAGCCCTCGGTCTCGCCGGTCAGCAGCACGCGCAGCGCGTGGTGGAAGTCGTCGGCCCACGCCGCGTCGCAGCCCCAGCCGCCGACCTCCGGCGCGCGCATCACCTTCGGGTCGTTCAGCCCGGACTCCGCGACCACGAGCGCGCCTGGCCGCGCCGCGTGCACCCGCCGCGCGACCTCGGCCACCAGGTGCTCGGGGCTGGAGTCCGAGATCGCGTGGATCGCGTCGAGCCGCAGCCCGTCGAAGTGGAAGTCGCGCACCCACTGCTCGGCGCTCTGGCACACCCACTCGCGCACGCCGTCGGCGCCCGCGTCGTCGACGTTGAGTCCCTTGCCCCAGGCGGTGGGGTGCTTGTCGGTGAAGTACGGCCCGAAGGCCTCCAGCGCCGCCACGCCGGAGGCGCCGACGTGGTTGTAGACGACGTCGAGGACGACGGCGAGGCCCGCGGCGTGGGCGGCGTCGACGAGCTTGAACAGCCCCACCGGGCCGCCGTAGGCCGAGTGGGCGGCGCTCGGGTAGACGCCGTCGTAGCCCCAGCCGCGCACGCCGGGGAACTCGGCCACCGGCATCAGCTCGATCGTCGTCACGCCGAGCTCGCGCAGCTCCCGCAGGTGCGGGATCGCGCCCTCGAACGTGCCCGCCTGCGAGAACGTGCCGACGTGCAGCTCGTAGAGCACGGTCTCGTGCAGCGCCGGCGCGCGGAACTGCGCGTCCGTCCAGGGGTAGAGCGCGGGGTCGAGCACCCGCGACGGCCCGCGCAGCCCATGCGGCTGCCAGCGCGAGCAGGGGTCGGGCAGCACGGTCTCGTCCACCACGAACGTGTAGTCGTCGCCCGCGGTCGCGTGGGCGGTGCCCTCGAAGATGCCGCAGCCGGCGTCCGCGAGCGGCAGCTCGGCGCTCTCGACGCGCACGCGCACGTCGGTTGCGCGCGGCGCCCACACGCGGAAGTCGCTCAATCCCCCGGGTTGGGGCGTGGCGCCCAGCGGGCGCTGGAAGGGGTAGGCGTGCATCACGGCAGCGCCGCGATCCGCTCGCACAGCAGGTCGACGAAGCCGGCGGCGTCGACGTCGACGGCCACGTGCGCGTTGGCGGCGCGGCCCGTGACGCGCCGGCGGTCGACCACCGTGCGCCCGCGGCAGACGCCGGTGCCGGTGTCGATCTCGACGTGCAGCTCCTCCGTGCGCAGCACGTCCGGGCGGATCAGGTGGGCGACCGCGAGCGCGTCGTGGACCGGCGTCGCGGAGTTGCCGTAGAGGCGCTCGTGGTGGCGCCGGTAGAACGCGTGCAGGTCGGCGACGACCGCGCCGGCGCGGCCGGCGGGGCGCAGCGCCTCCGCGCGCTCGGCCGACAGCAGCGCGCGATGGGTGACGTCGAGGCCGACCATCGTGACGTCGAGGCCCGAGCCGAACACGCGCGCCGCCGCCTCGGGATCGACCCACACGTTGAACTCGGCCGCCGGCGTCACGTTGCCCTCGTCCATGGCGCCGCCCATCAAGACCACGCGCTCGATGCGGTCGGCGAGCACCGGGTGCACCGCGAGCAGCAGCGCGATGTTGGTCAGCGGCCCGATCGGCACCAGCACGTGCGGGCGCTGGCGCAGCATCCGCGCCATCAGCTCGACGGCGTGGATGCCCTCCGGGGCGCGCGACGGCGGCGGCAGGTCAGGGCCGTCGAGCCCGGTCTCGCCGTGCACCTCGGCCGCGACCCGGGCGGGATACACGAGCGGGCGGTCGGCGCCCGCCGCGACGGGGATCCGGAACGCGCCCGCGACGTCCAGCACGCGGATCGCGTTCGCGGTCACCTTGTCGAGCGTCTGGTTGCCGGCCACGGTCGTGACGGCGGCCACGTCGAGCTCCGGGCCGGCGAGCGCCAGCAGCAGCGCCATCGCGTCGTCGTGGCCCGGATCGCAGTCGATGATCACCGGCGTGGGCATCTGCGCATCTTCTCGCCCCGGCGCGTGTTGAAGCGGCGTCATGCACGTGCTCGCCGTCGCCCTCCTCTCCGCCGCCCTGTTGCAGAACCCGTCGCCGCCGACGGCGACCACCGGCGCGGCCGACACCGTCACGACCTCCTCGGCCACGGTCACGGGCACCGTGAACCCCGGCGGGGCGGCGACGACCTACCACTTCGAGTACGGCACGTCGTCCTCGTACGGGCTCACCACGCCCGACCAGGACCTCCCCGCCGGCACCGACCCGGTCGGCGTGCGGGTGGCGCTGCAGCGGCTGACCGCCGACACGACCTACCACTACCGACTCGTGGCGACCAACGCCGCGGGGGTCGACCGGGGCGGCGACCGCACGCTGCACACCGCGCCCAACCCGCGCGCGCCGACGGTCAGCAGCCTGTCCGCGCAGGCGGTCGGGGCGCTGGGTGCGACGCTGCGCGCCTACGTCACGCCGAACCGCCTCGCCACCACCGTGCGCTTCGAGTACGGCACGACGACGGGCTACGGCTCGTCCACGCCCGAGCAGGGGATCGGAGCCGGCGCCTCGCGGATGACCGTCACCGCGCCGATCGGCGGCCTGCGCCCGAACACCCGCTACCACTTCCGCGCCGTGGCCACGAACGCCGCCGGCGTGACCCGCGGCGGCGACCGGGCGTTCACGACCGCGCGCGCGCCCACCGGCGTCACGGTGAGCCTGTCGACGACGCGGCCTTTGTGGGGCACGGGGCTGACCGTCACCGGCCGCGTGAGTGGCCAGGGCCGCATCCCGGTCGCGCTGGAGCGGCTCGACTTCCCGTTCACCGGCGGCTTCTACCAGGTCGGCGCGAACGTGACGACCGACGCGAACGGCAAGTTCTCCTTCCCGGCGGTGGTGCTGTTCTCCACCACGCGGGTGCGCGTGACCACCCGCACGGCGATCGTGGCGACGAGCCCGGTGGCGACCGCGTCGGTGGCGGTCAAGGT
Organism: Solirubrobacteraceae bacterium; assembly: GCA_044865965.1. GTDB lineage: Bacteria > Actinomycetota > Thermoleophilia > Solirubrobacterales > Solirubrobacteraceae > Solirubrobacter. Next base: position 840 of record JBIOTP010000434.1, on the reverse strand, counting down.
CGGCCTCCGCGCCCGCCGCGTGGGCCGCCGGCGGGCCTCCCTGACGGGCGCGACGTGGCCGGCGGTGCCCAACGGACGCATCTCACTCCAGCGCCTGACCCGCACGGGCCGCTGGTTGCTCGTCGCGCGCGCCCGCCCGCGCCCGCTCTCGGGCAACCGCTCGCGCTACCGGTTCACGGTCCGCCGCGCGCGGCGGGCGATCATCTACCGCGTCGTCGTGCTGGCGCGTGACGGGGGCGCGCACGTGCCTGGGATGAGCTCGCTGCGCGCGGTGCCCGCGCGGCGGTGACAAGGGTTTCGCCCTCCGGTCGCCGGTACCCGCCGTCGCCGCGCCGACCCCGGCCTCCCGAGAGCCGTCGACCTCGGTGACAAGGGTTTCGCCCTCCGGTCGCCGGTACCCGCCGTCGCCGCGCCGACCCCCGCCTCCCGAGAGCCGTCGACCTCCGGGCGACGTTACTCCTCGTCGGGCACGAGCCAGAGCGCGCCCAGCGGCGGGAGCGTAAGCTCGGCCGAGAACGGCTGGCCGTGCCAGCCGATGCCGGCGGCCTCGATGCCGCCGAGGTTGCCCTGGTCGCTGCCGCCGTAGAAGCCGGAGTCGGTGTTGACTGCCTCGCGCCAGCGGCCGGCGCGCGGCATCCCGAGGCGGTAGCCGTGGCGCGGCACCGGCGAGAGGTTCATGACGAAGACGACGATCCGCTCGGAGTCCTTCGTGCGCCGCGCGAACGCGAACACGTTGTCGTCGGCCGCGTTGGCCTCGATCCACCAGAACCCCGCCGGGTCGTAGTCCATCTCCCACAGCGCCGGCTCGGCCTTGTAGGCGCGATTGAGGTCGCGGACGAG
>JBIOTP010000433.1:0-5334 GCA_044865965.1 Solirubrobacteraceae bacterium | reverse complement strand
CGGCGCTCGAGCCGGCGCGGTCGGCGACCTCGGCGGCACTCCAGGCGCCCCACTCGCGGACGAGCTCGAGCCGCGCGTCGGCGCTGCGCTGTGCGTGCCAGACGCCCGCGGCGGACGGCACGTCGGGCGGCAGCAGCGCGTCGACGACGCGCTCGAGCTGCGCCGTGCGCCGGCCGCTGGCGACCGCCTCGAGCTCGCCGCGGGTCTGCGCCAGCGCGCCCTCCAGGCGCGCGAGTTCGCCGGCGATCTCATGCACGGTCGCGTCCGGCCGGTCGGCGACCAGCCCTGCGAGCGCGCGTTCCACCTCGGCCAGCTCGTCCCACGGAGCCGGGCTGGGACTCGAATTGATGCTCTTGACATCTGCGTCTGTCATCAGTCTCCTCAGATAGTAGCGGTCGACGGGCCGCTTTGCCAGGCCTGAGCGCGGATCGGCGGCGGGACGCCGCGCCGACGAGCGCATGCCGGGCGTCCTCGGCCGCCACGGACGGCGAGGTCCCGCCACGGATCTCGCGACCCTCCTGCATCGGCCCCGTGGCTCGTCATGGTCGCCCGCCCGTGTTTCAGCCGGCGGCCGGTGCGCTGTCGGCTCCCGGTAGTAGCCCGCCGGTCAGCCGCCGGTAGGCGCTGATCAGCCCGAGGTGCGTCACGGCGTGCGCGATCTCGGCGCGCCAGCGCGGCTCCAGGTAGGGCAGGAGTTCGAGGCGCCCGGTGTCGTAGGCGCGGTGGTGGATCCAGCACAGCGGCACGACGCAGTCCGGGTCGTCGCAGCCGCCCAGCGCGCGCGGGGTCAGGTGCGCGGGAGTGATGCCCTTCGTCCTTCGGCACACGATGCACCAGCCGCCGACGATCTTCTGGCGCTGGGCTTCGGAGGCCGCCATAGGCGCCCGGCCTGCCGGCTCGCCGGAGCGGTTCCACGGCCCCGGTCGCAGTGGTGTCGTGCGCGTGAGCGGCGTCCGGCGTAGCGGCGGCTGTCCCCGGCGCAGCGGGGTAGCGCGCGGCGGCGCGTGCTTCACGGCGCGCATCGGTCGGACTCGAGCGGATCGACCGGGGCCAGGCGATAGCCGATGCCCCAGATGTTCTCGAGCCAGCGCCCGCCTCCCGCCGCGGTCAGCTTGCGGCGCAGCCGGCACGCGTGGCTGTCGAGCGTCCGTGTCGTACCGCGGCACCTAAATCCCCACACGGCGCGCAGCAGTTCGTCCTTCGTGAACGCGCGCGCGGGGTCCGCCGCGAGGTGGCAGAGCAGCGTGTACTCCTTGGCCGCCAGGTCGATCGGCACGCCGTTCATGCGCACGTCGCGCGCGACGGTGTCGATGCGCAGCTCGCCGACGTGCATCACGCGGTGGGCGGCGCGCGTCTGGCTGCGCCGCAGCACGGCGCGGATCCTGCCACGCAGCTCGGGGTAGCTGAACGGCTTGGCCACGACGTCGTCGCAGCCGCGGTCGAGGTAGCGCACGCGCGAGAGTTCGTCCCGGCGGGCGGTGAGCACGATCAGCGGCGTCTCTGGGTGGATGCGCGAGGCGAGGCCGTCGGCGGCGCGGACCGCGTCGAGCAGCGCGAGCGTGTCGCCGTTGACGTCGCACACGACGAGGTCGGTCTGGCGCGTCTCGAGCACCCGGATCGCGGCGCGCTTGCTCTCGGCGGCCAGGACGTCGTAGCCGTCGGCGGTGAGGTTGTCGCCCAGGAAGGCGCGGATGGCCGCGTCCTCCTCGGCGAGCAGGATCGAGCTGGGTCGCTCCATGAGCGTGTCTCCTTCCGATCGGTGTGGTCCGCCGCTGGCGGCGGCGGCAGTTGGTGGCGAGCGCGCCGCGTGATCGCTCGCTGCGCGTGGCTGCGCGTTGGCGTCGCGCAGCCGCGAGGCGCTGGGCCGGCGGGCCCCGCTTCTGGCCGTTTGCGCGCGGTGGGCGGGCCGCTCGGCCCGCGATGCGTCGCGTTGTGTCGCTGTCGCCCGGCGTGAGTGCGGTGCGGGCGTTTAGCCCGCGGCGCTCGGCGGCTTGGCCGCGGCCGACGGCAGGTTTTGGTAGATCAGCCCGTCGGCATCGATGGTCAGGGTCGTCCGCCGCCGCTGCCCGGGTCGGGCGGCGCCGGCGGGCACGTCGACGACGAGCACGAGCCGCCCGTGCGCGTCTCGACCGGCGGCTCGCCAGGGAAGCCCGCCGCGCCGGCAGCGCGCGAGGACTTCGCGTTCGATCTCGTCACGCCGCCTGCCTCGCGGTGGCTCGGCGTCCGGCGTTACCTGGAGCCTCGGGTGGCGCATGAGCAGTCGCGGGCTCGTCGGCCGGCCGGCCGGAGGCTCGCCCGGGTGCCGGCGCAGTTTGTCGCGAACGCGCATCAGCGCCCGCCCGAGGTAGTTCTGCCCGGTGTAGCCGCCGCGTCCGTCGCGGGCGCCCCACTCGAAGTCGCTCGGGCTGTCTTCGGCCAGCGGACGGTCACCGGTGGCCAGCAGCGCGTCGCGAAAGCGCGGGATCCGGTACTTGGCACGCAGCGCTGCGAGCATCGCGTGGAAGCGGTAGCTCGCCCAGTCCGGTCTCGCGGCGATCTCCCAGCGGCCGATCCGCTTGGCCTCCGCCTGTGTGCGCGCGAGCCACACGCGCCGGAAGTCCGGCCAGTTCGTCGCCTTGCCGGCCTGGAACGCGTGCTCGACCGTGGGGTGCTCGACGAGCACGTGGCCGTCGAGCGGGCATGGCAGCCAGATCGGCGAGCGCGCGAAGTTCGAGAACGGCGACCCGCTGTAGAAGCGCAGCACGTCGGGCGCGGCCCAGCTGCGGCGCAGCCACGGGCGTCCCGCGCTCTCGTCGGCGCGACTCGGCGAGGGTGCCATCACGGCATCTCGTTGGGTTGCCGGGCGCCGCGGCGTCGGAGGTTGAGGCGGGCGGAGGCCTGCGCGGCACGGCGGCTCGGGTTGTGCGCCGGGTCGCCGCAGCGGCCGGCCGGCGGGCTCGGAATCGTTCAGGGTCATGGCGTGTGTGGTCGGTGCCGGCGTGGACGGCGCCGAGTCTCATGCCGCGACCGCCTCGCGCTCGGGCCGTGCGGCGGCGAACGTGTCCGCCGCGGCGGTGGGCACGGGCAGGCCGTGGCGGGGCGCGTGGAAGTGCGCGGGCTGCGGGCGGATCTCGCGCGCCTCGACCTCGCGCGGCTCGAGCCCGAGCGCGTGGCCGAGTGCGAGCGCGAGGCCGAGCGGGATCTGCGTGCGCAGGCTGCCGTCCGGCATCGGCGTGAGCCGCAGCAGGCGCCCGATCCAGGTCGGGTCGGGCTCGCGGCCGGGCTTCACGAGGCCGGCGCTGCGGGCGAGCTCGCACAGGCTGAGGCGCTCGCCCCGGCGGCGCGCCTGCGCGCGGCGGCGCAGGTAGCGGGCGCGCAGGAAGGCGTTGTCGATCTGGATGCGCTCGTGGGCGCCGCGCGGGCGGCGCAGGGTCCAGCCGGCGCGGCGCATCGCGGCCACGAGCTCCTGGCAGGTCGCGGGCGCCAGCCCGATCCCGTCGGCGATCTCCTTGAGCGGGTAGCCGGCGCGGTAGAACGCGGCGATGGTCTGCTGGGTGCGCAGACCGACCGGAAGCTGGGAGGGGGTCATCCCAGGCTCCTTACTTGTGCAGGGGCCCCGCATCAAGCGCAGGGTCCAGGGTTGTCGGCATTGAACTGCTGTGGGCTGGTGGTGCGCGCGCGCGGTCGTTGGTGCGGGTCTTGTGCGCGCGGGCGCCCAGCCTTACTTCGGTCCACGACCCGGGTTGGCTCCGGGCCGGCGACATGATGTGTGATGGGGTGATCCCGCTGGGGGAAGCGTTGCGGCCGCTCGGTCTTTCAGGGCCGTCCACCAGGTGGTGGCGGCAGGAGCCTGCCGGGAGCCGGCCGCGGCGCATCTGTGTGATGAAGGGCTGTGCGCGCACGGGGAGACTCAGGCGGGCGCGAGCGCCTCCTCGCCGAGCTCGCGCAGCGTGTGGTAGCTGCGCTTGAGCAGCTTGCGCGCGACCGACAGGCACGCCCGGTTGTGACCGAGCCGCTCGGCTGCCTGGCCGTAGTAGTCGCGGTCCGGGCTGCCACGCCGGCAGGCTGACTGGGCGGCCTCGAACAGCGCCCATCGCAGCGCGGGCGGACCCTGGCGCGAGAGATGCCCGGGCGAGCGGCGCTGATCGGACTGGTGCACGGTGATGTCCAGGCCCGAGTAGCGGACCGCGTGCCGCGACGAGGAGAACCTGGTGCAGTCACCGAGCTCGGCGAGGATCGTGACCGCGACCAGCGGCCCGATCCCGTAGTGCGTCATCAGCGCCTGGCACCCGGCCTGGCGGCGCGCATAGGCGCGCAGCTCCTTGTCCAGCGGCGCGATCTGCGCCTCGAGCGCATCGATCATCGCCAGCCCAACCGTGACCTGCTCACGCGCGGCCGCCGGCAGCGGCTGGGACGCCAACCACTCGCGCCCATCGCCGACCATCAACTGGCGGCGCTGCGGACAGCCGTGGTGATACAGCGTCGCCTGGATCCGCTGCTGCCACTCCGAGCGCTGCTCGGAGAGCGTGTGGCGCAACCGCACGCGGGCGCGCAGATCGAGGATGTGATCGGGCGGGATCCACGACTCCGGCAGCCGCTTGATCATCAACAGCTCGCGCAGATGCCTGGCGTCCGCGCGATCGCCCTTCGCGCGCTTCTTCGGCCCGCGCAGCCCCGCGGTCTCCGCCGGCTCGGCCAGATGCACGCTCGCGCCGACCCGGCGCAGCTCCTCGACCACGAACCGCCAGCCGGTCGTGGCCTCCAGCGCCACCTCCAGCTCCGCGCCGCGGAAACGCGACAGGAACTTCCGCACGGCAGCGCGATCCGCCGGCGCCACCCGCGTGCGCTGCACCTCGCCGGTCTCGGTATCGATCCACTCGCCGGTGATCTGTCCTCGATGCTGGTCAAGTCCCATTACGATGCTCACCAGGGGCCTCCTCACGCTCCATGGTTTGAACGCCTGCGCGGACCAGATCCGCGCTTGAGCTGAGGAGGTCCCTACACGTCCGGTCAGACGGACTGCTCATGACATCTTTCAGGTGTGGTGCCTCGGTGGCGGTTGCGCATCCACGGCTCGGGGATGCGGATGAGTTCGTTGTCGGTGAGGATCGAGACGGCCTGTCCGTCGATCAGCGGGCGGCTGGTCTGCTGATCGGCGCCAACCAGCACCCAGATCGCACGCGGCTGCTCGCCGTCGAGGATGCGTTGGCGCAGCCGGTCCAGCAGCCCGAGCTGGCCGTAGCGCGCGAGCAAGCCCGGGTTGCGCAGCAGCACCGCGCCGTCGTGCGTGGCGATTACCTGCTCCACCCCGGGCATCGCGCGCTGGACGAGCGCTCCAAGCCGCTGGTGGTCGAC
>JBIOTP010000432.1:0-6059 GCA_044865965.1 Solirubrobacteraceae bacterium | reverse complement strand
CCGCGTCGAGCCCGGCGGTGCGCCACGCCTCCTCCGTGGTCTCCACGATGAACGTGCTCATCGCGTCGCTGTACGGATAGCCGTGCACCTGGAAGACGCCGTGCTCGGTCTCCTTGATGAAGAACTTAAAGGCGTCGAACACGAGGTCGGTGCCGAACCAGATGTACTTCGCGCGGCGGTCGTCGAGCGAGGGGCGGAAGCTCGCCTCGTAGCGGCGGCGCAGCGTGCTGTTGACCCCGTCGGCGGCGACCACGACGTCGCCCTCGGCGTCCTCGACCTCGGTGCGGAAGCGCAGGTCGACGCCGAGCTCGGCGGCGCGCCGTTGCAGGACACCCAGCAGCGCCACCCGCCCCATCGCCGAGAACCCGTGGCCGCCGGAGGTGACGACCTCGCCGCGGTAGTGGACGTCGATCTCCGCCCAGCGCGCGAAGCGGCGGGTGATCTCGGCGTACGTCGCCGGATCGGCGGCCTCGAAGGCGCCCAGCGTCTCGTCCGAGAAGACGACGCCGAAGCCGAACGTGTCGTCGGGCGCGTTGCGCTCGTAGACGGTCACGTCGTGGTCGAGCCGCCTGAGCAGGATCGAGAGGTAGAGCCCGCCCGGGCCGCCGCCGACGATCGCGAACCTCATACGCGAACCATAGCGCTTCCGTGACTGTCGTCATACAATCGCTATGTGCCTCGCTCGCTGCTGATGACGTTCTTCGGTGCGTTCCTGCGGCGCTTGGGCGGCTGGATCGCGGTGGCCGACCTGATCGCGCTGATGAGCGACGCCGGGCTGGACGAGCAGGCCGCGCGCTCGGCGGTGTCGCGGCTCAAGCGCCGCGGCGTGATCGCCTCCGAGCGGCGCGGCGCGGCGGGGTATCGGCTGACCGAGCACGGCCGCGCGATCCTCGACGCCGGCGACGCGCGCATCTTCGGGCGCGCGGCCTCGAACGGCGGCGGCTGGCTCCTCGTCGTGTTCTCGATTCCGGAGACACGCCGCGCGGACCGCCACAGGCTCCGCTCGCGGCTTGCCTGGCTCGGCCTCGGGACCGTCGCCCCGGCCGTCTGGATCGCGCCTGCGCACGTCGAGGAGGAGGTCGCGCGCGCCGTCGAGGAGCTGGGCGTAGGCGGGCACGTGCAGCTCTTCACCGCCGACCACATCGGCGTGAGCCCCGTCGCCGACTGGTGGGACCTGGACGGCATCGCGGCCGAGTACCGCGCCTACCTCGACGCGTGGGAACCCGCGCTGCGCCGCCCGCCGTCCTTCGCCGACCACGTCCGCCACCTCGACGCCTGGCGGCGAATCCCGTTCCACGACCCGGGCCTGCCGGCGGCCGCGCTGCCTGACGACTGGCCGGGCGCGCACGCGTGGGAGGTCTTCCGCGCGCTCGACCGCCGGCTCGGTGCGGCCGCGCTGGCCCACGTCGAGGCGCGCGTCAGGCGCTGAAGCGCCGTCACCGTCCCACGTCTCGCTCGGCCGCGGCGGCGTGGAGAAGGTCCACGAGTGGGAGCTCACCGCGGCCGAGCTCGACGGGCTGCGCTCCGCCGCTGAGCGGGTACGGCGGGCGGCGCAGGCGTTGGACTAAGGCGCGACCTGGATCTTCAGCCCCTGGCCGGCGCGGAACGTGTCGATCGCCTCCGGGTACTGGGTCAGCCCGAGGCGGTGGGTGAGGATCGCCTCCGCGTCGATCGCGCCCGCCACCAGCAGGTCGCGCGCGCGCTCGAACGAGTGCAGCACCGCCATCGAGCCGATGATCCGGATCTCGTCGTTGTAGATCCGGAACGGCGACACGGTCGCGGTCGCGTCCTCGGCGGCGACCCCGAACATCAGGAACGTGCCGCCGCGGCGCACCCGCCGCAGGCCGTCCTCGATGGCGGGGACCACGCCGGTGGCGTCGATCACCACCTCCCAGCCGCCCGGGCGCTCCAGCTCGCCGGCGTCGGTGGCGACGTGCGTCGCGCCCAGCCGGCTCGCGCGCGGGAGACGGTCCGGGTTGCGGTCGACGACCGACACCGAGGCCGCGCCGGCGCGGGCGGCGAGCTGCGTCAGCAGCAGACCCATCGTCCCCGCGCCGTAGATCAGGTAGTTGTCGGCCAGGCGCACCTGCAGCTGGTCGAACCCGCGCACCGCGCACGACAGCGGCTCGACGATCGTCCCGTGCGCGCGCGGCACGTCCTCCGGGAGCCGGAACGCGTTCGCCGCCGGCACGTTCGCGTACTCGGCGCAGCCGCCGTCGACGGTCACGCCGATCGCGTTCCAGCGCTCGCACAGGTTCCCGCGCCCCTCGCGGCAGAACCGGCACGTCCCGCAGAACAGCGACGGGTCGACGCACACGAAGTCGCCCTCGGCGAGCCCGGTCACGCCCGACCCGAGCGCGACGACCTCGCCGCAGAACTCGTGGCCGGGCACGATCGGGTAGGTCGTGGGCCCGAACTCGCCGTCGAGGATGTGGATGTCCGTGCCGCACACGCCGCACGCCTCCACGGCGACCACCACCTCCCCGGCGGCGGGCGCCGGGTCGGGGACGCCCTCGACGGACACGGTCCCGGGCTCGGGAATGACTACGGCCTGCATGACAGCTCCTTCACTTGATCGCTCCGAGGGTGAGTCCGCGCACGAGCTGGCGCTGGGCGATCCAGCCGGCCAGCAGCACCGGGATCGCGGCCAGCGTTGCGGCGGCCGACAGCCGCGCCCAGAACGCGCCCTCGCTGGTGATGAAGCCGACGAGGAAGACGGGCACGGTCTGTGCCCGCACGGACGTGAGGTTGACGGCCAGGAAGAACTCGTTCCACGCGAAGATCACGCAGATCAGCGCCGTCGCGGCGATCCCCGGCGCGATCATCGGCAGCATCACGCTCCTCGCCTCCTGGCCCAGCGACGCGCCGTCCACCCGGGCCGCCTCGAGCACCTCGCTCGGCACCTCGCTCATGAACGACCGCAGCATCCACACCGCGATCGGGAGGTTCATCGCGGTGTACAGGATCACCAGCGCCCACACGTTGTCGAGCATCGAGGTGTCGCGCGCGATCACGTAGATCGGCACGATCGCGCCGACGACCGGCAGCATCCGCGTGGACAGGAAGAAGAACAGCACGTCGCGCCACTTCTCCACCGGGCGGATCGCCAGCGCGTAGGCGGCCGGCACCGCGAGCAGGATCACGACCAGGGTCGACGCCAGCGTGGTCCAGGCCGAGTTCGCGAGCGCCACCCCGAGGCCGCCGTCGAAGATCGCCTTGAACTGGTCGAGCGTCGGCGAGAACACGAACTTCGGCGGGGTCGTGAACGCGTCGCGCTCCTGCTTGAACGCCGTGAGGACCATCCACAGCACCGGGAAGAACATCCCGAGGCCGACGATCCACGCCAGCGCCGAGAGCATCGAGCCTGTGAGCCGCGAGCCCCCGACCATCCTCGATTCACCGGTCATGCCCGGGCCTCCTTAGCCTTGCGGAACGCGGAGATGTCGATGACGCGGGCGGCCACGGTCGGGTCGTCGAAGATGCGCGAGACGATCCGCAGCGCGATCGTGGCGACCGCGATCGTGAGCGCCACGACGATCACGCCCATCGCCGCCGCCTGCCCCACGTCGAAGGCGCGGAACGCCTTCAAGTAGAGCTCGAACGGCAGGTTGGTCGTGGCCGTGCCCGGCCCGCCCTGGGTGATCATGAAGATCGAGTCGAACGTCTGGACGATGTAGATCGCGCCGAGCACGACGCCGAGCTCGATGTACTGGCGCAGGTGCGGCAGCGTGATGTACCGGAAGATCTGGACGCCGGTCGCGCCCTCGACGCGCGCCGCCTCCAGGATGCTGCGGTCCTGGCTCTGCAGCCCGCCGAGCAGGATCAGCATCATGAACGGCGCCCAGTGCCAGCTCTCGACGACGATGATCGTCAAGGCCGGGTACTTGCTCGCCCAGTCGACGTCGCCCACCCCGAGCGGGCCCAGCACCCAGTTCACCATGCCGAACACCGGGTGCAGCATCGTGGTCTTCCACAGCAGCGCGGCCGCGGCCGGCATCACGAGGAACGGCGCGATCAGCAGCGTGCGCACGACGCCCCGGCCGAGGAACTTGCGGTCGACCAGCATCGCGCACGCCAGGCCCACGAACAGCGACAGCAGCACGGCGCCGAGCGTCAGCTCGACGGTCACCAGCAGCGCCTTGCGGAACGACGAGTCGCCCAGGATGCGGCCGTAGTTGTCCAGGAACGCGAACCTGCGGCCCTCGGTGCGCAGCAGGTTCCAGGAGAAGAACGAGTAGACCAGCGTGAACAGGAACGGCAGCTGGGTCACGACGATCGTGAAGATCAGCGCGGGCAGCAGCGGCCCTCGCCGCCGCCAGCGCTCGCGCTCCAGCGACACGGCCCGCCGGCCGCGCGCGGCGACGGGCAGCGTCCTCTCTGCAGTTGTGGCCATCTGCGCCTCCTCAGTCCTTGTAGCCGTCGTCTGCCACGGCCTGGGCCTCTTCCTGCGCCGTCTTGAGCGCGGCGTCCACCGATTGGTGACCCGCCAGCACCGCGGCGAACTGCTGGGAGACCTTCGTGCCGAGGTCCTGGAACTCGGGGATCCCGACGTACTGGATGCCGATGTAGGGCACCGGCAGCTTGCCCGGCTTGGTCGGGTCGATCGTCTTGAGCGCGCTCAGCGTCGCCTGGGCGGAGCCCGAGCTGGCCTTCACGTACGGCTCCAGGCCGTAGGTGGACAGGCGGCTGCCCGGCGGCACCCGCGCCCAGCCGAGCTTCTCGCCCACCAGGCGGATGTACTGCTTCGACGTCGCCCAGCTCACGAACTTCCAGGCGGCGTTCGGGTCCTTGGCGGTGTTGGGGATCGCGAGCGACCACGCCCACAGCCAGCCGGACGCCTTCGTCTCCATCACCGGCGCGGCGACGTAGCCGGTCTTGCCGACCACGTTGGAGACCTTCGGGTCCTCGAGCGAGGTGGCCGCCGACGTGGCGTCGTACCACATCGCCGCCTTGCCCTGGCCGTAGCTGGTGAGGCACTCGCTGAAGCCCGCGTTGGGGGCGCCCGGCTCACCGGCCTGCTTGACGAGGTCGAGGTAGAACTTCACCGCGCGCGCGGTCGCGGGCGCGGTCAGCTGGGCGTTCCACTGCGGGTCGTACCAGCGCCCGCCGAACGTGTTGATGACCGTGTCGAGCGGCGCCAGCTGCTCGCCCCAGCCCGGCAAGCCGCGCAGGCAGATGCCGGGCTGGCCGGGCTTGTTCAGCTTGCGCGCGAAGTCGGCGACCTGTGTCCAGGTCGGGTGGTCGGGCATCTTCAGCCCCGCCTTGGCGAAGACGTCCTTGCGGTACATCAGGAACGACGACTCGCCGTAGAACGGGACCGCGTACAGCTTCCCGTCCGCCGACAGCGCCTTGCGCACGGACGGGATGAGGTCGTTCAGGTCGTAGGCGCGGTCGGCCCGGGCATAGCCGTTGAGGTCCTTCAGCCACCCGTTCCGGCCCCAGATCGGCGCCTCGTAGGTGCCGATCATCACCACGTCGAACTGGCCCGCCTTGGTCGCGACGTCCTGGGTGATCCGGTCGCGCGCCTCGTTCTCGGGCAGTGTCACGTAGCGGACGCGGACGTCCGGGTGGTCGCGCTCGAACTCCGACGTGAGCTTCTGGATGTCCCGCATCTGCGGGTTGGCCACGATCGCCACGGTGACCGTGCCCTCGCCGGAGCCCCCGCCGGCGCCGGCCAGGCCGCACCCGCCGAGCGCAAGCGCTGCGACCAGCAACGCGATGACGCGCATGTCTCCTCCCCTTGGTCAGCACATACGTGCAGAACGGATGTGCAACAGGATGGCGCGTCCTGGCAATGTTGTCAAGTTTGTGCACATTTTCTCTGGACATTCGTGCAAGCAGTGCTATGGTGGCCGTCGAACCCGGCGACCGAGAGGGGAGCGAGAGATGGCCGAGATCACGTTCAAGAGCGTGTGGAAGCGGTATCCGGACGGTTTCGAGGCCGTCAAGGACATGAATCTCGACATCAACGATGGCGAGTTCATGATCCTGGTCGGGCCGTCGGGGTGCGGGAAGTCGACGGCGCTGCGGATGGTGGCGGGGCTGGAGGACATCACCGA
>JBIOTP010000431.1:0-10597 GCA_044865965.1 Solirubrobacteraceae bacterium | reverse complement strand
GCATGCTGGTGGCACGTGTGCGCCTGCCGGGCGAGGCGAAGCCGGTGACGAGCCCGCCAGGGCGAGGCAGTGGCAGGCGCGGGCCGGCGCCGCCGGAATGCGTCGAACTTTCGGCCGGGGCCACTAGTAGCGGACGCTCGCGAGGTAGAGGCCGTGGGGCGGGGCGGTGTCGCCCGCCTCGGTGCGCGGGCGGCCGGTGAGCAGCCGCGCGAAGGACTCGACGCTGCGGCGGCCGCCGGCCACCTCGAGCATCGTGCCGACCAGCACGCGGTTCATCTGGCGCATGAACGCGTCGGCCTCGATCCAGAACTCGAGCACGTCGCCGTTCTCGCGCCACTCCGCGCGGTGGACGTCGCGCTCGAAGCGCTCGTGGTAGGTCTCGGTGGGCGTGAAGGCGGTGAAGTCGTGCGTGCCGCCGAGCGCCGCGGCGCAGGCGTGGAGCGCGTCCACGTCGACGGCGTGCGGCCACCACAGCGCCCGCCCGCGCTCGAACGGCGACGGCTCGCGGCGGGCGAGGACGCGGTAGAGGTAGGTGCGGGTCTTGGCGTCGTGGCGGGCCGAGAAGCCGTCCGGCGCCTCCTCGGCGGCCGTCACCGCGACCTCCGGCACCAGTACGGCGTTGACCGAGCGCAGGCTCGGCAGCGGGCCGTCGTAGGAGACCACCTGGCCGAGCGCGTGGACGCCGCGGTCGGTGCGGCCCGCCGCGGTCAGCGCGATCGGCTCGCGCAGGACCGTGCGCAGCGCCCGCTCGAGCTCGGCGGCGACGGTCCGCCGGCCGGGCTGGGCCGCCCAGCCCGCGAACGGGCCGCCGTCGTACTCGAGCGTGAGCTTGGCGGTCAGACCAGCTCGAGGTAGACCATCTCGGTGGCGTCCGACGACCGCGGGCCCAGCTTGAGGATCCGCGTGTAGCCGCCCGGGCGCTCCGAGTAGCGGGGCGCGATCTCCTCGAAGAGCTTGTAGATCACGCCCTTGTCCGGGTGCTGCAGCGTGGAGATCGCCTGGCGGCGCGCGTGCAGGTCGCCCTTCTTGGCCAGCGTGATCAGCTTCTCGAGCTCCGGCTTGACCGCCTTGGCCTTGGCCTCCGTGGTCTTGATCCGCTCGTGGTCGATCACCTCGACGCACAGGTTGGCGAGCAGCGCCTTGCGGTGCGAGGCGTCGCGGCTGAGCTTGTGGCGGGTCTTCTGATGGCGCATGGTCAGTCCGTGCGCAGCGTCAGCCCCCGCTGCGAGAGGGTCTCGATCACCTCGTCGATCGACTTCTTACCGAAGTTCGGGATCGCCGCAAGCTCGCCCTCGGACTTCGACACGAGGTCGCCGACCGTCTGGATGCCGGCGCGCTTGAGGCAGTTGTAGGAGCGGACGCCGAGCTCGAGCTCCTCGATCAGGATGTCGTCCATCGGGCCGCCGCCCGGCCGCCCGCCGGGCGCCAGCGCGCCCGCGCCGACCCCGCCGCCGTTGTCCAGCGCGAGGCCGCCAGGGCCCGCGCGCAGGTCCTCGATGCGGTCCTCGTCGGTGAAGATCGACAGGCTCGAGATCAGGATCTCCGCGGCCTCGCGCAGCGCGGCCTGCGGGTCGATCGAGCCGTCGGTCTCGATGTCCAGCGTGAGCTTGTCGAAGTCCGTGCGCTGGCCGACGCGCGCCTGCTCGACGGAGTAGGCGACGCGGCGGACGGGGCTGAAGATCGAGTCGATCGGGATCACGCCGATCGGCTGGTCGGGCGACTTGTTCTCCTCCGCCGGCCGGTAGCCGCGGCCGCGGCCGATCGTGAGGTAGAGCTCCAGCTTGGTCTTCTTGTCGAGCGTCGCGATGTGGGCGTCGGGGTTGAGGATCTCCACGCCGGAGGGGAGGTCGATGTCGCGCGCGGTGATCTCGCCGGGGCCGGTGACCACGAGCGGGGCCTCGACCTCGGTGGCGTCGGAGTGCATGCGGCAGACGATGCCCTTGAGGTTCAGGACGATGTCCGTCACGTCCTCGGTGACGCCCCTGATGGTCGAGAACTCGTGCGCCACGCCCTCGATCCGCACGGAGGTCACCGCCGCGCCGGCGAGCGAGGCGAGCAGCACGCGCCGCAGCGAGTTCCCGAACGTGTAGCCGAAGCCGCGATCCAGCGGCTCGACCACGAACTGCCCGCGGTTCTCTTCAACCGATTCGGACGTGATTCGGGGGATCTGGAAGTCGAGCATCAGGGTCCTAACTTTGTTCTCTGTGTGGGGAGCGGAGCGCCCGGCGTACGCCGCTTGCGTGCCGGGCGGTCTTGGCAGGCCGGTGGCCTACTTCGAGTAGAACTCCACGATGAGCTGCTCCTGCACCGGCGCCGCGATCTCCGCGCGCTCGGGCTTTCGCAGCACCTTCGCGGTGAGCTGGTCGTGGTCCGCCTGCAACCATGCGGGGACCTGGGCGACGAGCTCGGTGGCGTCGCGGATCACCTGCTCGGCATTCGAGCCTGCCTTGAAGGCGATCACGTCGTTCTCGCGCACCTGGTAAGAGGGGATGTCCACCCGGCGGCCGTTGACCGTCCAGTGCCCGTGGCGGATCAGCTGGCGCGCCTGCCGGCGCGAGGCGGCGAAGCCGAGGCGGACGAGCACGTTGTCGAAGCGGCACTCGAGCATCCGCAGGAGGTTCTCGCCGCTGATGCCGGGCTGCCGGGAGGCCTTCTCGTAGTAGATGCGGAACTGCTTCTCGAGCACGCCGTAGTAGCGGCGCGCCTTCTGCTTCTCGCGCAGCTGGACGCGGTACTCGGACTGCTTCTGGCGCCCGCGGCCGTGCTCGCCGGGCGGGTAGGAGCGCCGCTCGACGCCGCACTTGTCGGTCAGGCAGCGCTCGCCCTTGAGGAACAGCTTCTGTCCCTCACGGCGGCACTGCTTGCACTGGGGAGAGGTGTCGCGTGCCATGAGGAGTGTTGATCAGACCCTTCGCCGCTTGCGGGGGCGGCAGCCGTTGTGTGCCTGGGGGGTGACGTCCTTGACGCCGGTGACCTCGAGCCCGGCCGCCTGCAGCGAGCGGATCGCGGTCTCGCGGCCCGAGCCCGGGCCCTTGACGAAGACCTCGACCTTCTGCATGCCCTGCTCGATCCCCTTGCGCGCGGCGGCGTCGGCCGTGACCTGCGCGGCGAAGGGGGTGGACTTGCGGGAGCCCTTGAAGCCGGCGCCGCCGGCGGACTCCCACGCGATCACGTTGCCCTCGCGGTCGGTGAGCGCGACGATCGTGTTGTTGAAGGACGTCTTGATGTGCGCCTGGCCGATCGGGACGTTCTTCTTGACCCGGCGGCGGCCGCGCTGTGGACGGCGAGGAGCCGGCATGAGGAGTTACCTCCGCGGGGCATCCAGCCCCGCGCTCTGATGACGACCCTCGGCGTCCGGCCTCGTGTGAGCGTTCGCTTCGCTCACTTCTTCCCCGCCTTCTTCTTGCCGGCGACCTGCATGCGCTTGGGACCCTTGCGCGTGCGGGCGTTCGTCTTGGTGTTCTGGCCGCGCACCGGCAGGCCGCGCCGGTGACGCAGGCCGCGATAGCAGCCGATCTCCATCAGCCGCTTGACGTTCTGGGACCGCTCCCGCCGCAGATCGCCCTCGACCATGCACTCGCGGTCGATGATGTCGCGCAGCTTCGAGACCTCGTCGTCGGTCAGGTCCCGCACCTTGCGGTCGGGTTCGATGCCGAGCTCCGCGAGGATGTTGCCCGAGGTCGGGCGGCCGATGCCGTGGATGTACGTCAGCCCGATCTCCACGCGCTTGTTGAGCGGGATGTTGACCCCGGCGATACGAGCCATGCCGCGCCTACCCCTGCCGCTGCTTGTGCCGGGGGTTCTGGCAGATCACGAGTACGCGCCCATGGCGGCGGATGATCTTGCACTTCTCACACATCGGCTTGACCGACGGTCGTACCTTCATGGTCCCTTTCGGCTGATGATCCAGACGGGGTGGCTCTGGCGGCCGTTCCGGCCGCCGCTACCAAGCCCCCGGAGCGGTCGTCACACGCAGAAGCCTCCCGGCTCCGAGCGCGACTGGGCAGGATAGCAAAGGGATTATGCCCGCCCCGCCGCCTGGGAAGCGTCCCGACCGCGCCTTCTTCAGGCCGCAACCTGGGCTGCCGGGTGGTGCCAGGGGGTGAGGATCCGGGGGCCGGCGGCGGTGATCGCGATCGTGAACTCGAAGTGGGCGGCCAGCGAGCCGTCCTGCGAGTAGATCGCCCAGCCGTCGTCCCCCATGCGGACCATGTGGCGGCCGGCGTTGACCATCGGCTCGACGGCCAGGACCATGCCCTCCTCGAGCGGGGTGCCCTTGCCGGGGGGGCCGTAGTTGGGGATCTGGGGCTCCTCGTGCATGTCGCGGCCGATCCCGTGGCCCACCAGAGACCGGACGATCGAGAAGCCGGCGGCCTCGACGTGGGCCTGGACGGCGTTGGAGACGTCGCCGAGGCGGTTGCCGGCGCGGCACTGCTCGACGGCCTTGAACAGGGCGCCCTCGGTGACGTCGAGGAGCTTGGCGGCGACCGCGGAGACGTCGCCGACTGCGAACGTGCGGGCGGCGTCGGCGACCCAGCCGTCCTTGATCACGCCGATGTCGACCGACAGGATGTCGCCGCGCCGGAGCTTGAAGCGGCCCGGGATGCCGTGGACGACCATGTCGTTCGGCGAGGCGCAGATCGAGCCCGGGAAGCCGCGGTAGCCCTTGAAGGCGGGCGTGGCGCCCTGGGAGCGGATGAAGCGCTCGGCGGCCTTGTCGAGCTCGCCGGTGGTCACCCCCGGGCGGATCTTGCCGGCCAGCAGATCCATGGTCTTGACCAGGATCTCGCCCGCGCGCGCCATGTGGTCGATCTCGGCGGGGGACTTCTTGACGATCACAGCCGCCTCACAGACGCTCTTCGAGCCGCAGCGTGGCGAGCGTCGCGCGGATGTGATCGTGCACCTCGGTCTTGCTGCGCGTGCCGTCGAAGCGGCGCAGCAGGCCGCGGTCGTCGTAGTAGTCGATCAGCGGCTCGGTCTGGCGGTGGTAGGTCGCGAGCCGGTGCTTGACCTTGTCGGGCTCGTCGTCGTCGCGCCGGAACAGCGGCTTGCCGTCCTGGTCGCAGACGTCGTCGTGCTTGGGCGGGTCGTACTCGACGTGGTAGACGTGGCCGCTGGAGCACTGGCGGCGGCCGGTGATGCGCTCCAGCGCGACCGCGTCGGGCACGGAGATCAGCAGCGCGGCGGTGAGCCGGCGGTCGCTGCGGTCGAGCGCCTCCGAGAGCGCGTCGGCCTGCCCGGCCGAGCGCGGGAAGCCGTCCAGCAGGAAGCCGTCGTCGCCCTCGTCCTCGATCTTGTCGAGGATCATCGCGATCACCAGGTCGTCGGGCACGAGGTCGCCGGCCTCCATGTACTCCTTGGCCTTCAGGCCCAGCTCGGTCTCGTTGGACTTGTGCTCGCGCAGGAGGTCGCCGGTGCCGATGTAGGGCAGCCCGAAGTCCTCGCGCAGGCGCGCAGCCTGGCTGCCCTTGCCGGCTCCCGGAGGGCCGAGGAGGATCAGATTCAGCTCGCTCACGGCTACTTCAGGAAGCCCTCATAGTTGCGCATCATCAGCTGCGCCTCGAGCTGCTTCATGGTGTCCAGGGCGACGCCGACGACGATCAACAGCGACGTGCCGCCGAAGTAGAAGTTCCGCGTGGCGCCGGTCCAGGCGATGATGATCGTCGGCAGCGCGGCGACGGCGGCGAGGTACAGCGCGCCCGGGAAGGTCAGCCGCGCCAGGATGCGGTCCAGGAACTCCGCCGTCGGCCGCCCCGGGCGCACGCCCGGGATGAACCCCCCGTACTTCTTCAGGTTGTCCGCCTGATCGACCGGATTGAAGGTGACCGCGGTGTAGAAGTAGGTGAACAGGATGATGAAGACCGTCTCGCCGACGACGTACCACGCGCCGCCCGGGCTGAAGACGGTCGCCAGGCCCTTCAGGCCCGGCACGAGCTGCCCGATGGTGGGCGGGAAGGCCATAATCGAGGCCGCGAAGATCACCGGGATCACGCCGGCCATGTTCACGCGCAGCGGCAGGTAGGTCTGCCCGCCGGAGCTCATCCGGCGCCCGATCACGCGCTTGGCGTACTGGATCGGGATCCGCCGCTGACCCTCCTGGATGAAGACCACCGCCGCGACCACGCCGATCGCCAGGAACGGCATGATGATCTTGAAGACCGCGTCCGGGTTGGTCCACCACGACTGGATGCCGCCCGGGAGCCCGGACACGATCGAGGCGAAGATCATCAGCGAGATGCCGTTGCCGATCCCGCGCTGGGTGATCAGCTCGCCCATCCACATCACGAGCACGCTGCCCGCCGTGAGGCACAGCACGACGAGGATCACCGTGCCGGCCGTGAAGCTCTCGAACACCGGCGCGCCGGCCGTGTTGCCCTGCGAGCGGAACAGGAACGTGTAGCCGATCGCCTGCGCCGCGGCGAGCCCGACGGTCAGGTAGCGCGTGTACTGCGTGATCCGCGCCTGCCCGACCTCGCCTTCCTTCTGCAGCTTCTCCAGCGCCGGCGAGACCACCGTCAGCAGCTGCAGGATGATCGACGCCGTGATGTAGGGCATGATCCCCAGCGCGAACAGCGCGATCCGCGACAGCCCCCCGCCCGTGAAGTTGTTGAGCAGGTTGAGGATGTTGCCGCCGGCGTAGTTCTGCTGGATCTGGTCGACCGCGTCGACGTTGATCCCGGGCACGGGGATGAACGAGCCGAGCCGGTACACGGCCAGGATCGCCGCCGTGAAGATCAGCTTCTTGCGGATCTCCGCGACGCGGAATGCGTTGAAGATCGTGGAGACCAACTAGCCCTCGATGAGCTGGCAGGTGCCGCCCGCGGCCTCGATCCGCTCACGGGCCGTCTTCGAGAAGCCGTGCGCGTGCACGGTCAGGCTCTTCGTCAGCTCGCCGCGCGCGAGAACCTTGACCGGCACGTCGCGCTTCTTGGCCAGGCCCGCCGCCTTCAGCGCGTCGAGGTCGACGGCCGCGCCGTCGTCGAAGCGGGCCTCGAGGTCGGCGAGGTTGACCGGCTGCGTGTGCGTGCGGAACGGCTCGAACGGCATCGACATCTTCTTGTTCGGGCCGCGCAGCTTGCGCATGCGCATGTGGATCGGGTTCTGGCCACCCTCGAAGCGCGCGCGGTCCTTGGCGCCGGAACGCGAGCCGTAGCCCTTGTGGCCGCGCCCGGACGTCTTGCCGTGGCCGGAGCCGTGCCCGCGCCCGACCCGCTTGCGGTCGCGCTTGGCGCCCGGCGCGGGCTTGAGCGAGTGCAGGCCGACGGCCTCCGCCGCCAGCTCCTCGTTCACCGCATCCTGCTCGCTCATGAACGCTCCTCCACAGCCACGAGGTGGCGGACGGCGTGGACCATCCCGCGCAGCTGCGGGGAGTCCGGGCGCTCGACCGACTTGCCGATCCCGCGCAGCCCGAGCGAGCGCAGCGTGTCGCGCTGCCGGCCATTGGCGCCGTTGGACGACTTGACCTGGGTGATGTGCAGCGTGCTCACGCCACCCCGGTCTCGCTTCGCTCGCCACCGGCGGCGGCTTCGCCTTCGCCTCGCGTCGTCACTTCCTCATCGGGTGGGGCGCCGTCGCCCTCGGAAACCTCCGGCCTGGCGGCCAGGCCGAGCACCTTGTCCACTGAGAGGCCACGCAGCTGGGCGACCTCCTCCGGCTTGCGCAGGTCCTGCAGCCCGGCGATCGTCGCCTTCACGAGGTTGATCGGGTTCTGCGAGCCGAGCGACTTGGACAGGATGTCGTGGATCCCGGCGAGCTCCAGCACCGCGCGCACGCCGCCGCCCGCGATCACCCCGGTGCCGGGCGAGGCGGGCTTGAGGAAGACGCGACCGGAGTTGAAGACGCCGGTCGTCTGGTGCGTGATCGTGGAGCCGTGGCGGGGCACGCGGAAGAGGTTCTTCTTGGCGTTCTCGACGCCCTTCTGGATCGCCAGCGGGACCTCGTTCGCCTTGCCGTAGCCCGCGCCGACCACGCCGTTCTCGTCACCCACCACCACCAGAGCGGTGAACGAGAAGCGGCGGCCGCCCTTGACGACCTTGGCGACGCGGTTGATCTCGACCACGCGCTCCTGGAGGTCGATGCCGGCGGAGGAGATGGATCGGTCGGGGGCTGGCATGAAGTCCTTCGAGGTTAGCGGTCTAGAAGCTCAGGCCGCCCTCGCGGGCGCCCTCGGCGAGGGCCCTGACGCGGCCGTGGTACTGGTAGCCGCCGCGGTCGAACACGGCGGACTCGACGCCGGCGGCCTTGGCGCGCTCGGCCAGCAGCTCGCCCGCCCGGCGCGCCTGGTCCATGCGCTTGAGCGCGCGCAGGTCGGCCTCCGTCCACGACACCGAGGCCAGGGTGCGGCCCGCGTCGTCGTCGATGAGCTGGGCGAAGATCCCGCGGTTGGAGCGGAACACGGAGACGCGCGGGCGCTCGGCGCTGCCGCGCACCTTGGCGCGTACGCGGCGCCGGCGCTTGAGCCGCCGCGCGGGTGACGTGAGGACGGTCATGCCCTCTTACCGACCTTCCGGGCCACGTACTCGCCCTGATACCGGATGCCCTTGCCCTTGTAGGGCTCCGGCGGGCGCTGCTTGCGGATGATCGCGGCGATCTCGCCGACCTGCTGCTTGGAGTTGCCCTTGACGATCACGCGCGTCGGCGCCGGCACCTCGAACTCGATGCCCTCGGGCGCCTTGATCGGCACGGGGTGCGAGTAGCCGAGCGCCAGCTCGAGGTCCCGGCCCCTGAGCTGGGCGCGGTAGCCGACGCCCTGGATCTCCAGCGTCTTGGAGAACCCGGAGGTGACGCCCTCCACCATGTTGGCCACCAGCGAGCGCGTGAGGCCGTGCAGCGCGCGGTGCTCGGCGCGGTTGGTCGGCCGCGTCACGAGCAGCTCCTCGCCCTCCTGACGGACGTCGATGTGGCGCGACTTGCGCTCCTCGAGCGACCCCCGCGGGCCCGCGACCCGGACGACCTCGGGCTCGATCGTGACGGTCACGCTGCCGGGGACGGCGATCGGCTTCTTCCCGATGCGGCTCATCGGATCACCAGACCTCGGCCACCAGCTCGCCGCCCACGCCCGCCGCGCGCGCCTCGTGACCGGTCATCACGCCCTGCGAGGTGGACAGGATCGTCGTCCCCATGCCGCCCTGGACCTTCGGGATGTGCCGGGCGTCCACATACGTGCGCCGGCCGGGGCGCGAGACCCGGCGCAGGCCGGAGATCACCGAGGTGCGGTTCTCCGTGTACTTGAGCCGCACGAGGATCTTGTCGCCGGCGCTGCCGGGCACGCCCGGCGCGTCGTCGAAGCCCTCGATGTAGCCCTGCTCGGTCAGGATCCGCGCCATGTCGCGCTTCAGGCGGCTCGAGGGGATCTCGACCGTCTCGTGCGCCGCCAGGATCCCGTTGCGGATCCGGGTCAGGAAGTCGGCGATCGGGTCCGTCATGGACATCGCGTCACCAGCTCGACTTCGTCATGCCGGGGATGAAGCCCTGGTGCGCGAGCTCGCGCAGGCACACGCGGCAGAGCCCGAACTTGCGGTACACGGCGCGCGGGCGGCCGCAGCGCCGGCAGCGCGAGTGGGCCCGCGTCGGGTACTTGGGCGCGCGGCTCGCGCGGACGATCTTGGATGTCTTGGCCATAAGGTCTCTCGTTCTAGGCGGCGACGGGCTCTCCGGCCAGGCTCTCGAACCCCGCGGGGCGCCCGTCGCGGGCGAAGGGCATGCCCAGCGCGTCGAGCAGCGCGAAGGCCTCGGCGTCGGTCTGCGCGGTCGTGGTGATCGTGACGTCGAGCCCGCGCACCTGGTCGACGCTGTCGTAGTCGATCTCGGGGAAGATGATCTGCTCGCGGACGCCCATCGAGTAGTTGCCGCGCCCGTCGAAGGACCGCGGGTTCAGGCCGCGGAAGTCACGGATCCGCGGAATCGCGATCGAGCACAGGCGGTCGAGGAACTCGTACGCGCGCTCCTGGCGCAGCGTGACCGAGAGCCCGACCGGCATGCCCTCGCGCAGGCGGAAGGCGGCGACCGACTTGCGCGCCCGGCGCACGTTCGGCCGCTGGCCGGCGATCGTCGCGAGCTGCTGCTGCGCGGCCTCCAGCATCTTGGAGTCCTGCTTGGCGTCGCCGACGCCCATGTTGAGCGTCACCTTGACCAGCCGCGGCGCCTGCATCGGCGAGCTGTAGCCGAACTTGCGCACCAGCGCCGGCCGGATCGTGTCGTTGTAGCGCTCCTTGAGTCGTGCCATCTAATCGAGCTCCGCTCCCGAGCGCCGGGTCACGCGCTTGCGCGCGCCGCCCTCGCGGGACACGCCGACGCGCGTCGCCTTCTTCTCCTTGGGGTCGACGATCGACACGTTGGAGACGTGGATCGGACCCTCCTTCTCGATCACCCCGACGGGCATGTTGGGGCGGCCGGCCAGCGGGCGCTGGTGGCGCTTGACCATGTTCAGCCCCTCCACGTAGACCCGCTCCTTCTTGGGCTCCGTGCGGATGACCTTGCCCGTCTTGCCCCGGTCCTTGCCGGAGATGACGATCACCTGGTCCTCGGTCTTGATCTTCATTCTCAGAGCACCTCGGGTGCCAGCGAGACGATCTTCATGAAGCCGCCGTCGCGCAGC
>JBIOTP010000430.1:0-3624 GCA_044865965.1 Solirubrobacteraceae bacterium | reverse complement strand
TTCTTCTTCAACGGCCACAACAACGTCTTCCAGGAGGTCGCGAAGTTCCGCGCGGCTCGCAACATGTGGGCGCACGCCATGAGGGACCGTTTCGGCGCCCAGGACCCGCGCTCGCTGATGCTGCGCTTCCACACGCAGACCGGCGGCGTCACGCTGACCGCCCAGCAGCCGCTCAACAACGTCGTGCGCGTCGCGCTGCAGGGCTTCGCCGCGGTCTGCGGCGGCACGCAGTCGCTGCACACCAACGGCTACGACGAGGCGCTCGCACTGCCCTCTGAGCGCGCGGCCAAGCTCGCGCTGCGCACGCAGCAGGTGATCGCCCACGAGTCCGGCGCCACCGACACCGTCGACCCGTTCGCCGGCTCCTACTACGTCGAGTCGCTCACCGCCGAGCTCGAGCGGCGCGCCTGGGCGCTGATCGAGAAGGTCGACGAGCAGGGCGGCTCGGTCAACGCGATCGCGTTCGTCAAGAACGAGATCGAGGAGTCCGCCTTCGGCTACCACGAGCGCTACCGGACCGAGCAGGACGTCGTCGTCGGCGTCAACCGCTACGTCGAGGACGAGGCCGAGGTGGAGGAGATCCTGCGCGTCGACCCGGAGACCGAGCGCGCGCAGCTCGAGCGGCTGAAGGCGTTCAAGTCCGACCGCGACCAGGAGCTGGCGCAGCGCCGCCTGGAGGAGCTGCGCGCGGCCGCCCGCGGCACCGACAACCTCCTGCCGCCGATCCGCCAGGCGCTGAAGGACCGCTGCTCGGTCGGCGAGGTGTGCGGCGCGATGCGCGACGTGTTCGGCGAGTACCAGCCCGACATCTGACCGGCGCGGGCGCCGCGGCAGGCGCATAGGCTGCCGCCCCTGTGAGGAGGAACATCGTCGCCATCGCGTGCGTGGGCGCGGCGCTGCTCGCCGCTCCCGCGGCGGCCCGCGCCGCCTTCACCGTCACGCCGTCCACCACCCAGGCCGGCCGCCAGGCCGACGTCGCCATCCACGCCGATTTCGCCCGGACGCCCACGAGCGTCGTGCTGCGCCTTCCGCCCGGCCTGCTCGGGAACCCGAGCGCCGCGGCGCGGTGCACCACGTTCGCCACCACGGGCTGCGACTCCGACAGCGCCGTCGGCACCGCGTCCGCCACCGTCACGGTGCTCGGCCTGCCGGTGACCGCCAGCGGCAACGTCTACAACCTCGCCCCCGTTGGCGACGAGCCCGCGCGGCTCGGGATCGAGGTCGGCATCCCGCTCGTGACCACGGTGCGCAACGAGGCGTCGATCGCCCTGCGCCAAGACGGCGGGCTCGACTCTACGATCGCCGCGCTCGACACCGGCGGGTTCGCGATCACTGCGCTGGATCTCACGCTCGACAGCTCGTTCATGACGCTGCCGACGTCATGCGCGGCCGCCGTCACGACGCTCGACGCGCCGCCGAACGCGTCGCAGAGCGCGACGTTCACGCCCACGGGTTGCGGCGCGGTGCCGTTCTCCCCGACGGCCACCGTCGAGCTGGAGACGCCGCAGCCGGCGCAGCCGAGCGGCGCCACGATCTCCCTGCTCGTCCCGGACTCCGCGCCGATCCGCCAGTCGCACGTCCGGCGGGCCGAGGTCGTCCTGCCGGAGGGCACGACGCTGTCGCCCGGCGTCGCGGCCGGGCTGGAGACCTGCTCGGAGGCGGAGCTTGCGAAGACCTGCCCCGCGACCTCGAAGATCGGCACCGTCGAGTTCGCGACGCCGCTCCTCGGGACGCTCGCCGGCGCCGTCTACTTCGGTCCCGTCCGTCCCGGCGCCCCGTTCCGGCTGTTCGTCGCGGTCGACCAGGCCGGCGTCCACCTGCGGCTCGCGGGCGACGTGACGCTCGACCCCTCCACCGCGCGGATCACGACCGTCTTCGACGACCTGCCCCAGGTGCCGTTCACGCGCCTCGCGCTGAGCTTCCAGGGCGGCCCGCGGGCCGTGCTGGCCAACCCGCGGGCGTGCGGGGACAAGACGCTCGGCGCTCGGCTGACGCCGTGGAGCGGCGGGGCGCCGGTGACGGCCACGGCGACGTTCGCGATCGCCTGCATCGCCGGCGCGTTCCGGCCGGGGCTGGCGCTCGCGGCGGAGTCGACCGCCGCCGGGCGCCCCGCCGGCGCCGTCACGCTCGAGGTCAGGCGCTCCGACGCCGACCAGGATCTCGCCCGGGTGACGACCGAGCTGCCGCCCGGGCTGGCCGGCAGCCTCCGCGGCATCGGAGTCTGCGCGGACGCCGCGGCCGCCGCCGGCGCGTGCCCCGCGGACACGCGCGTGGGCTCGGTCAGTGCGCTGGTCGGCACCGGCGCGGCGCCGGTGCCGCTGGCGGGCACCGTGTCGCTGACCGGGCCGTTCGACGGCGGCCTGGCGGGACTCGCGATCGCGATCCCGGGCCGCGTCGGCCCGGTCGATCTCGGCACGGTCGTCGTCCGCGCCGGCATCGTCCTGCGCCCGGACGGCGGCCTGACCGTGCGGACGGCCGCGCTGCCGCGGGTCGTCGGCGGCGTCCCGGTGTCGATCCGGCGGCTCGCGCTGCGACTGGACCGGGCGGGCTTCATCCTCAACGCCTCGAGCTGCGCGGCCCAGCAGGTCCGCGCCGTCCTGGAGGGTGCGGACGGCGCCACGGCCACGGTCGAGGCGCCCTATCAGGCGACGGACTGCGGCGCGCTGGCGTTCACCCCGCGCCTGGAGGCGGTCGCCGGCGCCCGCGGCGCCACGGCGGCGAAGAGCAAGCCGCCGCTGCGAACGGTCATCACGGTCCCCGCCGGCCAGGCGGCGACCGCGACCGCGCAGGTCGACCTGCCGGCGGCGCTCGGCGTCGACATCACGCGCCTGACGCGCCTGTGCGGCCCGGCGCAGCTGGCGGCGAGCGCCTGCCCCGCGGACTCGCGCGTCGGCACCGTGACCGCGACCACGCCGCTGCTGGTGGCGCCCCTGAGCGGGCCCGTGTACCTCGCGCAGCGCGCCGTCGGCGAGCTGCCCGGCCTGTCGCTCGAGCTGGGCGGGGCGGCGTCGCTGAAGCTGTTCGGGGCGGTCGTCCCGCAGACCGACGGGCGCACGCGCAACACGTTCGCCGGGATCCCGGACGTACCGCTCGAGCGCTTCGAGCTGGCCTTCGACAGCGGCGCGAGCGGCCCGCTGGTCGCGTCCCGCGACCTCTGCCGCGGCGCCCGGCCGCGGCTGGGCGCGGAGTTCACCGCCCACAGCGGGGCGACGGCCAAGCTCAGCGCGCCGCTGCGGGTGGCCGGCTGCGCGCCGTTCGGCACGCTCGCCGTGCGCGGGCGCACGCTCACGCTGCGCGTCAGCCCGGCGCGCGACGGCACCGAGCTCAAGCGGGTGACGGTCACGCTCCCGCGCGCGCTGCGCGGCGTGTCCGTGCGCCGCCTGCGCGGGGCGCGCCCCAGCCGCCACACGCGGCGCACGCTGACGCTGACCGCCACGCGCGGGGCGATCGCGGCGACGCTGCGCGCTCGCGCCGTCCCGCGCCGTCTCACGCTGCGCGTCTCCGTGCTCGACCGCGAGGGCCGCCGCACGATCCTAAGGGTGCGCTAAATGGGGTCTGACCCCCTTTAGGGTTCGGTAATGCGCCAGAGGGCCCCCGAGACGTTCGAGGAGCGGCTCGCGCAGC
>JBIOTP010000429.1:0-8092 GCA_044865965.1 Solirubrobacteraceae bacterium | reverse complement strand
CGCTGCCGGCTGTCGTACTCGGTCTGCAGCTCGTACGCGGCGTCGGCGATCTCGCGCTGGGGGAAGTTCACCTTGACCGCCTCGACCATGCCGCCGAGCTCGTCGATCTTGGCGAAGTAGTCGTAGGCGAGGCGCTCCATGCGGTCGGTCAGCGCCTCGACGAAGTAGCTGCCGCCGAGCGGGTCGATCGTGTTCGGGACGCCGGTCTCGTGGGCGATGATCTGCTGCGTGCGCAGCGCGACGCGCACCGCGTCCTCGGTCGGCAGCGCGAGCGCCTCGTCGTAGGAGTTCGTGTGCAGCGACTGGGTGCCGCCGAGCACGCCGGCGAGCGCCTCTATCGCCGTGCGCGCGACGTTGTTGAGCGGCTGCTGGGCGGTGAGGCTGACGCCGGCGGTCTGCGTGTGGAAGCGCATCAGCCACGAACGCGGGTTCTTGGCGCCGAACGTCTCCCGCAGCTCGCGCGCCCAGATCCGGCGCGCGGCGCGGTACTTCGCGATCTCCTCGAAGAAGTCGATGTGGGCGTTGAAGAAGAAGCTCAGCCGAGGCGCGAAGTCGTCCACGTCGAGCCCGCGGTCGACCGCCTGCTGGACGTAGGTCAGCCCGTCCTTGAGGGTGAAGGCGAGCTCCTGCGCGGCCGTCGAGCCGGCCTCGCGGATGTGGTAGCCGGAGATCGACACCGGGTGCCAGCGCGGCGTGTTGTACGTGGACCACTCGACGAGGTCGCCGAGCAGCCGCATCGCCGGGTCGACCGGGAAGCACCACTCCTTCTGGGCGATGTACTCCTTGAGGATGTCGGCCTGGATCGTGCCGCCGAGGCGCTCTGCCGGCACGCCCTGGCGCTCGGCCGCCGCGACGTAGAAGGCCATCATGATCGCCGCCGGCGCGTTGATGGTCATCGACACCGTGACCGCGCCGAGGTCGATCCCCTCGAACAGCGTGATCATGTCGTCGAGGGTGTCGATCGCGACGCCCTCGCGGCCGACCTCCCCGAGCGAGCGCGGGCTGTCGGAGTCGTGCCCCATGAGCGACGGCATGTCGAACGCCGTCGAGAGGCCGGTCTGCCCGTGGTCGAGCAGGTAACGGAAGCGCTCGTTGGTCTCCTCGGCGGTGCCGAAGCCGGCGAACTGGCGCATCGTCCACAGGCGCCCGCGGTACATGCTCGGGTACACGCCGCGCGTGAACGGATACTCGCCCGGCAGCCCGATCTCCTCCGAGGACGGAAGGTCGGCCTCCGTGTACAGCGGCCGCACCGGCTCGCCCGAGAGCGTCGTGAACGGGGTGTCGCGCTCGGGCGTCGCAGCGTAGCGCCGCTGCCAGGCGGCGAGGCCGCCGGAGATATCAGTAGGAGCGCCGATAGTCGGATTATCGCATATCTGTGAAGTCCCCCTCCGCGACCCGCACGCGGCGGAGGATCTCCGACAGCGTCTCGAGCTCGGGGCCCTCGAGCGGAGCCGTCGCGAAGCGGTCCGCGTTGAGCGCCTCGGTGGCCGCGCGCGCGACCTCGCGCCCGCGGTCGGTGATGGCGGCGAGCGTCATTCGCCGGTCGCTCGCGTGCGCCTCCCGCCGCACGAGCCCGGAGCGCTCGAGCCCGTCCACGATGTTGGTCACGCTCGTGCGGTGGACCTGCAGCCGCACGCCCATCTTGCCGAGCGGCAGCGCGCCGGCGCGGCTGAAGTACAGGAGCATCAGCGCCTCGTAGCGCGCGAACGTCAGCCCGTGCGGCTTGAGCAGCTCGTTCAGGCGCGCGAGCAGGATCTGCTGCGCGCGCATGATCGACGTGACCGCGCTCATCGACGGGCCGGGCTCCTCGCCCCAGCGCGCGGTCCATTGGCGCCGCGCCTCGGCGATCGGATCGAACGGCAGCTCCGCGGACACGCCGCGCAACATAAAGGGGTCTGACCGCTTCAGGTCTGCACGCGGAACGCGACCCGGACCGGGCCGACGCGGTTGCCGTTGCCGTCCAGCGCGGTCAGCGTGAGGCGGTAGCTGCCGGGGCGCAGGGTGCGCCCGGCGAAGCGGGGCGTGAGCGTGAAGGTCACCGTGCCGGCGCGGGCGGCGAGCGTTCGCCTGCCGGCCAGCGCGACGAAGCGCGTGCAGCGCGGGAGGCGGCGGCGGGCACGGGTGGGCGCGAGGCACTGCGAGCCGCGCCGGCGGCCGGGGCGGCCGGCCTCGACGCCGATCGTGAGCGACGCGGGCAGGCTGAGGCGCAGGCTCACGCGCGCGCGCGTCGCACGCCGCGGCGGGTGGCGGCGGGCGAGCCGCAGGCGGTGCGTCGAGAGGCGCACCTGCGTGATCGTGACCGCGGCCGGCGGCGGCGGCGGGGGAGGCGCGACCGCGGGCGGCGGCGGCGCTGGGCCGAACGTCGCCGCGACGGCCTGGTCGCCGTTCATGGTCACGGTGCAGGTCGGCGCCGCGCCGGTGCACGCGCCGCCCCAGCCTGCGAGCACCGAGCCGGCGACCGGCTGCGCGGTCAGCGTCACCTGGCGACCGGCGCCGAAGTGCTGCACGCAGTCGGTCGCGCACGCGATCCCCGGCAGGTCGCTGAGCACGCGGCCGCGCGTTATGCCGCTCACGGCCGCGGTCAGCAGCGGCGGACGCGGCGGCGTGACCCCGGGGGCGTCGAAGCGCAGCACGCGGTTGTTGCCCGCGTCGGCCACCAGCAGCGTGTTGCCGTCGGGCGAGAGCGCGAGGCCGGCCGGGTCGATGACCTGCCCGTCCCCGGCGCCCTCGGGCGCGATCGTCTCTCGCGGCGACCCGTCCGCCGGGATGCGCAGCACGCGCGCGCCGTCCGGCGTGCCCGGCCGGCGCTCGGAGACGTACAGCGTGCCGTCGCGGGCGGCGAGGCCGTCGGGGTGGTCCCACGGCCCGGGGACCTGCGCGCCGGTGGTGAGGTTCACGACGTGCGTGTCGTCGGCGGCATAGAGCGTCGTGCCGTCGTAGGCGACCGCCGCGGGCGCCGACAGGCCGGTGTGGTGGACTCTCGGGCCGCTCGTCGGGACCTCGAGCACCTCGTCGTGGCCCGTATCCGCGATCGCGATGCCGGCGGGTCCCGCCGCCACGGCGTCCGGATTCGACAAGCCGTCGATCGTGTCCAGCACGGCGCCGGCGGCGTTGAGCTCCACCACGCGATCGTTGGCGGTGTCGGCCGCCCACAGGTTCCCGGCGGGGTCGTAGGCGAGCCCGCGCGGGAGGTTGAACTGGCCGGGGTTCGAGCCCGCGGTGGCGTAGCCGGTGGACGTGCTGATCAGGCCGAACTGGCCCGCGTAGGCGCCATCCGGGCCGAAGCGCTCGATCCGGTGGTCGAACGTGTCGGCGACGGTCACGCCGCCGTCGGGCGCGAACGCCGCGCCGCGGGGGCGGGACACGTAGCCCGGCCCGCGCCCCGGGATGCCCCATGCGGCGAGCAGGTTGCCCGCGGGGTCGAACGTCTGGATGCGGTTGTTCGCGGTGTCGGTCGCGGCCACCCCGCCGCGCGGGTCGTCGGCGAGCGCGCCGACCGCGCGGACGATCGCGAACTGGCCGGGGACCCCGCGGCCGCTGCGGCCGAACGCGCCCACGTAGGCGAGGCTGCCGGCGTCGAAGACGTCGACCCGGTTGTTGAGGTTGTCGGCCACGTACAGCTGATCGACCGCGTCGACCGCCACGTCGTACGGGTTCTGGAACTGCCCGGGACCGGTGCCGAAGCTGCCCACCTGGGTGATGTACGTCAGCGTCTGCGGGTCGAGCACCACGATGCGGTGGTTGTCGTCGTCGGCGACGTAGAGGCGGGCGGCGCCGGGGTCGAGCGCGATGCCCTGCGGCGCATCCAGGCCGAGCCCGACGCTGAACGTCGGCGGGTCGAACGTTCGCGTCTGCGGATCGAACGGGATCCGCGAGACGCGGTTGTTCCCCTGATCGGCGACGTACACCGTGACTGCGGCGCCCGGGGCCGGCTGCGCGACCGCGAGGCCGCTGGCGCTGATCCCGGCGGCCAAGTCGGGGTTGCCGCCCATGAGGTTGAACTCCGCGCTGCTGCCGAAGCTCGCGAGGTGCGTACCGCTCTGGTCGAACACCTGCACGCGGTCGTTCTCGGAGTCGAGCACGTACACGCGCCGGTCGCGATCGGTCGCCACGCCGCCGACGACGCCGAGGCGACCGTCCTCGCGCCGCACCGCCCGCGAGCCGATCGAGGACTGGTAGCCGCCGGCCGTGTCGAAGACCGAGATCCGCCCGCCGAACTCGTCGCCGACCAGCACGTTGCCGCCGCCGGGCGAGAACGCGACGGCTTGCGGGAAGCGGAACACGCCGCCGCCGTTGGGCGCCTCGCCGACCACCGAGGGCGTGAGGCCGGCGGCGGGCGGGGCGGCAAGGGCGGCGAGCACGAGCCCGAGCACCCCCGCGCGGCAGAGCGAATTCAGCACGACTCCGTCAACCCGCAAGCCGCCCCCAAGGTTGCGGGAAATAGCATTGCGCCGCGTGGGCTGTCTCATCGTCCTGATCGGCCTGTTCTCGCCGCGCCTGGCGCTGATCCTGATCGCGATCTTCAGCGACCTGCTGAGCCGCGCCTACGACGGCGTGATCGTGCCGCTGCTCGGCTTCTTCCTGTTGCCCTGGACGACGCTCGTCTATGCGCTGGTCTACAGCGGCGACAACCGCGTGGAGGGCTTCGACTGGTTCCTGGTCGGGATCGCGTTCGTGATCGATCTCAGCTCCTACCTCGGCGGCGGGCGGTACCGGCGGTCGCGAGGCTAAGCCTCCCGCGACCGCCGCCGGTGGCGTGCGCGTCCGCCGAGCGTGTCGGCCGGCTGGCCGGCGCGCTCGTCGCGAACCGCCGGCTCGCGCGGGGCGGGGAGGCCGGCCTCGCCGTGCTCGAGCTCGGTGCGGGCGGGAGCGTCGGGCGGGCAGACACGGCCACCGCGCCTCGTCCGGCGTCGGCGTCGCTTTCGCGCGACGGTGGCGAGCTCGAGGTCCACGGGCTGATGGGCTGCCGCGAGCTGCTGCTGCTCGCGACCGGCGCCGGGCGGGCGGGCGACCTGCGCGACGCGCTCGTGGAGCCGCCGTCGCCGGCGTGCCCCGCCTCGCTGCTGCGCGCGCACCCGCGGCTGACCGTGCTGTGCGACCCGGCGGCCGCCGCCGAGCTCCCGCCCAGCGCGCACCGCACGGCGGACCACGTCGCGATCGTGCTCGGCCACCGCGAGCCGGGGCGCAGCGCCGAGCACCGCATCTCCCATGAGTCGCACGAGCGGCTTCTACGCGCCGCGCGGCTCGTGCACGCCACGCCGACCCGTGCGGTCATCCTCACCGGCTACACCTCGACCGGCGGCCTGTCCGAGGCCGAGCAGATGGCGCTCGCGTGGGGGCCGCCGGACGTGCCGTTCCTGCTCGAGGACGCCGGGCGCACGACGGCCGAGAACGCGACCCGCTCGCTGCCGCTCGTGCTCGCGCTGGGCGGCATCCGCCGGGTGACCGTGGTGACGTCCGCGTGGCACGTCCGCACGCGCTACTTCTTCGCGCCCTACCGCCGGCGCGGCCAGGCCGTGGCGCACCGGCGCGAGTGGCGCGGCGGCGACTTCTTCCGGATGCTGGCCGACGAGCTGCGCAAGGCGGCGTACGCTCCCGCCGCGCGCCGCCGCGCGTGGTCAGTGGGCGAGCTCGAGCCCGAGCCAGACGACCGCGAGCGAGAGCAGGAACATCGCGCCCATCAGCGCGTGTGAGGCCGGGCGGCGCATGTGCCACGCGACCAGGGCGCCGATCGCGACCACGAGCGCGAGCTTGACGTGCAGCGTCCCGTTGTCCCACTGGCCGTAATGGCCCGCCATCGCGGCGCCGGTCGCGAGCAGCACGGCGAGGGCCGCCAGGCTGCCCCAGCCGAAGCGCCGGGCGATCGCGCGCAGCGGCTCGCGCGGCGGGCGCGCGGGGATGACGGCGGCGACGAGGAAGAGCTGGCCGCCGACGAAGAACGCCATCGCGAGGACGTGCAGCCAGCGGACGGCGAGCCAGGCGGTGTCCACGCGCGAAGGGTGTCAGGCTTCCCGGCATGGCCGCGCCCGCCGACGTCCACGTGGTGCTGCGCGACGGCTCGACGGCCCACGTGCGCCCGGTCGTTCCGGCCGATGCGCCCGCGGTGAAGGAGTTCCTCACCGGACTGTCGGACGACTCGCGCTGGCTGCGCTTCTTCTCGCTCGGGGTGAACCTCGACAAGGCGGCCGAGCGGGCCGCCGCCGGCGACCGGCCCGAGGGCTACGGGCTGATCGTGACGATGGGGCCCGAGGAGCGCGTGGTCGCGCACGCCGTCTTCGAGGTCGACCGCCCGGGCCGCGCGGAGGTGGCGTTCGCCGTGGCCGACGAGCTGCAGGGCCGCGGCATGGCGACGGTCCTGCTCGCCCACCTCGCGCAGGTCGCGGACGCGCGCGGGATCGCGACGTTCACGGCCAACGTGCTGCCGGAGAACCGGCGGATGATCGGCGTCTTCCGCGAGTCCGGCTTCCCCGTGCACGTCCGCCCCGGGCCGGACGCGATCGAGATCGAGTTCCCGACCGAGATGGGGGAGGGGGCCCGCCGCCGCTTCGAGGACCGCGACCGGGTCGCCGCGGTGGCGGCCGTGGAGCGCATCCTGCGCCCCCGCTCGGTCGCGGTGATCGGCGCCTCGCGCCGGCCCGACTCGTTCGGGGGCGCGGTGTTCCGGCACGCGCTCGCGGGCGGCTTCCGCGGCGAGCTGTACCCGGTCAACCCGAACGCCGACTTCGTCGGCAGCCGGCGCGCGAGCCCGTCCGTGCGCGAGACGCCCGGCCCCGTCGACCTCGCGATCGTCGCCGTGCCGGCCTACGCCGTCCCGCACGTCGCCCGCGAGTGCGCGGAGGCCGGCGTGGCGGCGCTCGTGGTCATCACCGCCGGCTTCGCGGAGGCGGGAGCGGAGGGCGCCGCCCGCCAGGAGGAGCTGCTCGCCGCCTGCCGCGCGGGCGGGATGCGGCTCGTCGGCCCGAACTGCATGGGCGTCGTCAACGCCGACCCGGAGGTGTCGCTGAGCGCGACGTTCGCCCGGGCGCAGGTCCCGCCCGGGACCGTCGGCTTCGCGTCCCAGAGCGGCGCGTTCGGGATCGCCGCGATCGACCGCGTCGCCGGGCGCGGGATCGGGCTGTCGGCATTCGTGTCGTTCGGCGACAAGGCCGACCTGTCCGGCAACGACGTCCTGCAGTACTGGGAGCAGGATTCGCGCACCGAGGTCGTCGCGCTGTACCTGGAGTCGTTCGGCAACCCGCGCAAGTTCGGGCGCGTGGCCCGCCGGGTCTCCCGGACCAAGCCGGTGCTGGTCGTGAAGGCGGGACGCCGCGCGGCGGCCGTGCGCGCGGCGGGCTCCCGCACGGGCGCGCTGCTGGCCGCCTCGGACACGGCCGTCGAGGCGCTGTTCGCGAGCGCGGGCGTGATCCGCTGCGACGGCCTCGACGACATGTTGGACGCGGCGACCGTCCTCGCCGAGCAGCCGCTGCCGCGCGGCGGCCGCGTGGGGATCGTGGCCAACGCCCGCGGCCCGACGGTCGTCTGCGCGGACGCCTGCGCAGACGCGGGCCTCGAGGTCGCGGCGCTCGCGTCCGAGACGCAGGCCGCGCTGCGCGAGCTGCTGCCCCCCGAGTCCGTCGTCTCCGGACCGGTCCAGCTCGTTGCCGTCGAGACGCCGGAGCGCTTCCGGGCGGCGGTCGAGCGGGTGGCCGCGGACCCGGGCGTCGACGCCGTGATCGCGATCTTCGTCGAGCATATGCCGCGGGGCGCCGCGGGGGCCGCCGAGGCGCTGGCGCAGTGGGCGCCGGCGCCGCGGGGCGAGGGAGCGGTGGGCGGCGACGCGGACGCGCTCGCAGAGTCGTCGCCGGCGCCGCGGGGCGAGGGAGCGGTGGGGGGCGGCGCGGGCGCGTTCGCGGAGTCGTCGCCGCCGCTGCGCACCGAGGGCACCGCGCGCGGTGCGGCTGGGGCCGCTTACGCGCTCGCGTGGTTGGCGCCCGCGCTGCGCGCGGCGGGGACGCCGCTGGTGGCCGTGTTCATGACGCCCGACGCGCTGCCGGGCGTGCTGCGCCGCGCGAACGTCCCCGCGTTCGCCGCGCCCGAGGCGGCCGCCCGGGCG
>JBIOTP010000428.1:0-28668 GCA_044865965.1 Solirubrobacteraceae bacterium | reverse complement strand
GCGCCGGCAGGCCGGTGCCGGAGGCCAGCATGCCGGCGAGCGGCAGGCCGCCGC
Source organism: Solirubrobacteraceae bacterium (assembly GCA_044865965.1). GTDB lineage: Bacteria > Actinomycetota > Thermoleophilia > Solirubrobacterales > Solirubrobacteraceae > Solirubrobacter. The sequence continues at coordinate 28,614 of JBIOTP010000428.1, read as the reverse complement.
CGCTGTGCGCGGACATCATCACGTCGCCCGGGGTGGAGCCCGCGGGCAGCTCGCCGCCGAGCCGGCCGAACGCGGCCTTGATCAGCGCGTCGACGTCGAGGCGGCCGAAGCTCACCCCGTGCAGGCCCTTGTCGTTCTCCGTCTGGATGCCGATCGGAGCGGAGGCGCGTCTCACGGCGCGAGCCTACAGAGTCAGCTCACCGCACAGGTCGCGCGCCATGAGCTCGCGCACCTCGGCCGCGGGACGACCTTCGGAGAGCAGGACGACGAGCTTGGCGTAGGCCGCCTCGGCGGTCATGTCCAGGCCGCCGACCGCGCCGGCGGCCACCAGCGGCGCGCTGGTCGCGTAGCGGCCCAGCTCCACGCGCCCGTCCACGCACTCGGTGACGGCGACGACGACCACGTCGCGGCGGGCGGCCTCGGCGAGCGGCCCGAGCAGCTCGTCCTGGACGTTGCCGGCGCCGTAGGCCTCGAGCACCAGGCCGCGGGTGGGCGGGCCGAGCGCGGCCCGCAGCGTCTCCGCGGGCATCCCGGGATAGAGCTTCAGGAGCGCGACCGGCGCATCCAGCGCGTCCGGCAGCACGAGCGGGCCGGGCGCCGGCGGCCGCCGCCGCTCGGCGTCGATCTCGATCTGCACGCCGGCCCGGCCCAGAGGAGGCACGTTCGGCGAGCGGAACGCCTCGAACCCGCTCGCGCTCGCCTTGATCGCGCGGCAGCCGCGCAGGATCTGCGAGCCGAACACGAGGCACACCTCGCGCACGTCGTCGCGGGCGGCCACCAGCAGCGCGGTCAGCATGTTCTGCTCGGCGTCGCTGCGCAGCACCGCCAGCGGGATCTGCGACCCGGTGACGACGACCGGCTTGGCGAGCCCGCGCAGCAGGAACGCCAGCGCCGAGGCGGTGTAGGCCATCGTGTCGGTCCCGTGCAGGATCACGAAGCCGTCGAACGCCCCGGCACGGCCGGCGATCGCGCGCGCGATCCGCAGCCAGTCCGCCGGCCGCGCGTTCGAGGAGTCCAGCAGCGGCTCGTACTCCTCGATCTCGAGCGCGGGCACGTCGGGCGCGGTGAGCGCCGGCCGCTCGCGCACGACGGCGCTGAGATGCCCCGGCACGGGCGCGTAGCCCGCCTCCGTCGACCGCATCCCGATCGTGCCGCCGGTGTAGGCGACGAGGACCCGCTTGCGGCTCATGGCGCCTCGAAGTGCGCCTGCGCCCGTGGGCCCCAGCGCTCGTGGCGCTCGCGGAACAGCTCGTAGGCGCGCCGGCGCGGCCAGTCGGGCGGCAGGAGGTCGTCGGGCAGGTCCGGGTCGATGAACGGAAAGCGCCGCCAGGCGTGCACCAGCGCGGTCTGGGCGGCGAACACGGCGGCGCCGCCGTCCGGGTCGGCCGACTCGAAGTCGGCCACGAACTGCTCGTAGTGCTCGCGCAGGGCGGGAAGGTCCCAAGCCTCGGAGATCACGCGCGAGGCGTCGCCCAGCGCGCCGAGTTCGGCGCGGAATGACAGCAGCTGGGCCGGCGGCTCGGCTTCCACGAGCGCCTCGCGGTCGGCGTGGGGCGTGATCCACAGCCCGCCGCCGAGCGAGCCGAATCCGGCCCACGCGAGCTGCGTGGTGAGCCGGTGGCGCAGGTCGCGGCGCGGCTCCGGCACGCGGACGACGACCAGCAGCCACCGGCCGTCCCAGCTGACCGGCGCGCCGAACCCGTAGATCCGCCGTGCGCCGTCGTGCAGCAGCTCGGCGGTGGACGCGCTCAGCCGCATCCGCGACCGCCGGCCGACCCGCTCGCCCACCAGCCACCCCTCGCGGGCGCTGCGCACGACGGCCTGGCGGGCGGCGGAGGGCGTGAAGCCGAGCACCCTGAGCGCGCCGATCAGCGTCTCCTGCCACGCGCCGTCGGGGCGCGGCAGCAGGTACTCCCCCAGCACGGTGAGCAGGATCGAGCGGGCGGCGGGCGCGCCGACCGACCGCCGGCGCAGGACGTCGTTCACGCGCGGGAAGGTAACTTGGCGCCATGAAGCATCGCGGGCTGGAGGAGGTGTACTGCTCGGTCGCGCGGACCTGGTCGGTGCTCGGAGACCGCTGGACGATGCTCATCCTGCGCGAGGCGTTCCGCGGCACCGCGCGCTTCGACGCGTTCCAGTCGCGGCTCTCCGTGGGGCGGACCCTGCTCTCGGACCGGCTCGGCCGGTTGGTCGACGAGGGGGTGTTCGACCGCGTGCGCTACCGCGAGCGCCCGGAGCGCTACGAGTACCGGCTGACTCAGAAGGGGCTCGACCTCTATCCCGTGCTGCTCGCGCTGATGGAGTGGGGGGACCGCTACAAGGTCGGGGAGCCGCCCGTGCGGCTGATCCACAAGGCGTGCGGGGAGACTGCCGACCCGCACCTCGTGTGCAGCCACTGCGCGGAGCCGGTCTCTTACTTCGACCTGCGAGCCGAGTACGCGCCCGACGCCTGGTAGCCGTGCCCGCCTGACGGAGGTCGCCTCGGGCCGGGCGGAGCCCGACCTCGTGATCGCCGGCGGCACGGTCGCGGACGTCTACACGGGCGCGTGGGTCGAGGCCAACGTCGAGTGCGTAGACGGGCGGATCGCGTACGTCGGTCCGCGGCGGCGGCCAGGCGCCGAGGAGATCGACGCGCGCGGTCGCGTGGTGGCGCCCGGCTACATCGAGCCGCACGCGCATCCCTGGGTGCTCTACGGGCCGGCGAGCCTGCTCGAGGCCGCCGTGCCCGACGGGACGACCACGCTCGTCTACGACAACCTGTTCTTCTTCATGGCGCACGGCGCGGACGGCCTGCGCCGGATCGTCGACGCGATGGCCGCGGCGCCGGCGCACGTGCACTGGGTGGCGCGGCTGGCGCCGCAGTCCGCCCATTCCGACGAGGCCGAGCGCTTCGCGACCGACGCGATCGCGCCGCTGCTCGAATGGCCCGAGGTGCTCGCCAGCGGCGAGATCACCAACTGGATGGCGGTGGCGCAGGGCGAGCCGCGCCTGCACGCCGGGATCGCGGCGGCCAAGGCGGCCGGGCGCCGCGTCGAGGGCCACCTCGCCGGCGCGTCCTACGACCGCGTGGCCGCGCTGGCGGCGGCGGGCATCAGCGCCGACCACGAGGCGATCGCCGGCGCCGAGGCGCTCGACCGCCTGCGGCTCGGGCTGTGGGTGATGCTGCGCCAGTCCTCGCTGCGCCCCGACCTCGCCGCGATGGTGCGCGATCTCGGGCCCGTGGTCGACTCGAGCCGGCGGCTGATGCTGACCACCGACGGCGCCGCGCCGCGGTTCTACGCGGAGAACGGGGTGATCGGCGGCGCGCTGCGCGAGGCGGTGCGCGCCGGCGTGGCGCCGATGCGCGCGCTGCAGATGGCGACCGTCGACCCCGCGACGTTCCTGGGCCTGGACGAGGAGGTCGGCGGGATCGCGCCCGGGCGGAGGGCGACGATGGTGATCCTGCCCTCAATAGGGGAGTGGCGGCCCGAGACCGTCCTGGTGGACGGGCGCGTCGCCGCCCGCGACGGGCGGCTGGTCGCGCCGCTCCCGCGCGTCGACTGGCCCGCCGGGCCCGGCTTCGCCGCGCCGGGCGCGTTCGCCGACCCGGGGCTCTACGCGGCACCACGCGGCACGGTCCCGGTCATGCGCTACGAGAACCCGGTCATCAACCGCCGCGCCGACCAGGCGCTCGACGGGCTGGGCCCGGGCCAGGTCCACGCCGCGCTGCTCGACCGCGGCGGCACCTGGGTCGTCCGCGGCGTGATCGAGGGCCTCTTCGACGCGCTGGACGGCTTTGCGACCACCGCCACGACGTCGCTCGAGCTGCTCGCGCTGGGCCGCGACCCGGCCGCCATGGCGCACGCCGTAGCGCGGGTCGCCGAGCTCGGCGGCGGCTTCGCGCTGGCGGACGCCGGCGGCGTCACCTGGTCGGCGCCGCTCGCGGTCGACGGGCTGATCTGCGACGGCTCGTTCACCGCCGCGGCCGCGCTCGAGGCCGAGCTCGACGCCCGCCTGCGGGCCGCCGGCTACCCGTTCCACGACGTCCTCTACACGCTCCTGTTCGCGTCGGGCGACTTCCTCCCGGAGGTCCGGCTCACGCCGGTCGGGGTGCTCGAGGTCAAGTCCCGGCGGGTCCTGAGCGGTCCGTCCCGCATTGGTACGATCGCGCCCCCATAGAGCCGAGGAGGAGCGGGCGTGGCGGAGATGTTCATCGGCGGTGAGGCGGTCGGGCTGCCGGCGCTCGAGCGCCGGACGATCGCCAATCCCGCCAGCGGACAGCCCGTCGACACCGTCCCGGCGGGCGGCCCCGAGGAGGTCGACCGCGCCGTCCGCGCCGCCGACGCCGCGTTCGTGCGCTGGTGGGAGACGAGCGCCGCCCGCCGCGGCGAGATCGTCCACCACTGCGCGCGCCTCGTGCACGACCATACCGGCGACCTCTCGCGCCTGCTGACGTCCGAGCAGGGCAAGCCGCTGCGGGAGTCGCGGCTGGAGATCCACCGCTTCGTGCTCACGCTCGAGCACTACGCCGGCCTGGCCAAGAACCTGCGCGGCAGCTACGTCCCGAACCTCGACAAGGACACCTACGGGCTCGTCACCAAGCGCCCGCTCGGCGTCGTCGGCGCGATCGTGCCGTGGAACTTCCCCACTACGCTGCTGGCCAACAAGCTCGCGCCGGCGCTGGTGGCCGGCAACACGATGGTCGCCAAGCCGGCCGACTCGACGCCGCTGACCACACTGCGGATCGCCGAGCTGATGCACGAGGCGGGCCTGCCGGACGGCGTGTTCAACGTCGTGACGGGACGCGGCTCGGTGGTCGGCGAGGCGCTCGTCACCCACCCGCTCGTGCGCAAGATCGGCTTCACCGGGTCGACGCCGGTCGGCGAGCAGGTGATGGCGCTGGCCGCCAAGGGCGCCAAGCGGCTGACGCTCGAGCTGGGCGGGAGCGACCCCATGATCGTCTGTGCCGACGCCGACCTCGACGGCGCCGCAAGCGCGGCCAGCGTCGGGCGCTTCTTCAACTGCGGGCAGGCGTGCCTGGCGGTCAAGCGCGTGTACGCGTTCGAGGAGATCGCCGACGCGCTCGTCGAGCGGCTCGTGACGAAGGCCCGGAAGCTGACCGTCGGCCCGGGCACGATGGACGGCGTCTTCCTCGGCCCGATGCATTCGGAGCGCCAGCGCGAGGAGATCGAGGGCCAGGTGGAGGACGCGCGGGCGTCCGGCGAGGTCCTGACGGGCGGGAAGCGGCCCGAGGGCGAGCAGTACGACGCCGGCTGGTTCTACGAGCCGACCATCATCCGCGAGCCCGCGCACGACTCGCGCGTCGCGACCGAGGAGGTGTTCGGGCCGGTCCTGCCGGTGTGGAGCGTCAAGGGCCTCGACGAGGCGATCGAGCGCGCCAACGCCTCCCAGTTCGGGCTCGGCTCGTCCGTGTGGACGCACGACCTCGACGCCGCCTCGTGGGCGGCCGAGCGCATCCAGGCCGGCTACACCTGGATCAACTCGCCGCAGCGGATCTTCGACGAGCTGCCGTTCGGCGGCTGGGGCGCGAGCGGGTTCGGCAAGGAGCACGGCATCGAGGCGCTCGACCACTACATGGAGTCCAAGTCGGTCGTGGTCCGGCGCGCGCCGCGCCAGCGGAGCCACTGATGCTCGAGCTCCCGGAGCGCTTCAACGCCGGCGCGCTGGTCGACCGCAACCTCGAGGCGGGGCGCGGCGAGAAGGTCGCGCTGCGCTGCGCCGGGCGGGAGCTGACCTACGCGCAGCTGCACGACCGCGTCTGCCGCGCCGGCAACGCGCTGCGCGCGCTCGGCGTCGGCCGCGAGCAGCGCGTGCTGATGATCCTCGACGACTCGCCGCTGTTCCCGGCGATCTTCCTCGGCGCGATGCGGATCGGCGCCGTGCCGGCGCCGGTGTCCTTCCTCGACAGCACCGAGAACTTCCGCCACTACGTCGCCGACTCCTACGCGCCGCTGGTGATCGCCGAGGACCCGGTCGTGGAGCGCCTCGGCGAGGTGCCCGCCCGCGTGCTGCGGGCGGCGGAGATGGACGCCCTGCTCGACGAGCATCCCGGCGAGTCGCCGCCGGTCGACACCCACCGCGACGACATGGCCTTCTGGCTGTTCAGCGGCGGCTCGACCGGCCCGCCCAAGGGCGTCGTGCACCTGCACCACGACATCCCATACACGTGTGAGACCTACGCGCGCGAGATCCTGCGGATCGCCGAGGAGGACGTCACGTTCTCCTCGACCAAGCTCTACCACGCCTACGGGCTGGGCAACAACCTGACGTTCCCGTACTGGGTGGGCGCGACGACCGTCCTGCGCCCCGGCCGCCCCGACCCGCGCGGGCTGCTGGAGACCGTGCAGGAGCAGCGCCCCACGCTGTTCTTCTCCGTGCCCACGCTCTACGGCGCGATGGTCAACCTCACCGACGCCGCCGAGTACGAGCTCGGCTCGGTACGCATGTGCATCTCCGCCGCCGAGCCGCTGGCGCCGGAGATCCTGCGCCGCTGGCAGGCCGCCTTCGGCCTGGAGATCGTGGACGGCATCGGCTCGACCGAGATGCTGCACATCTACTGCTCCAACCGGCCCGGCGACGTGCGGCCGGGCACGAGCGGGCGGCCGGTGCCGGGCTACGAGCTGCGGCTGCTCGACGAGCACTCGCAGCCGGTGGCGCAGGGTGAGGTGGGCAACCTGTGGGTCAAGGGCGACAGCGCGCTCGCGTTCTACTGGCACCAGCACGACAAGACCCGCCGCGCGATCGCCGGCGAGGAGTTCTTCAGCGGCGACCGCTACCGCGAGACCGAGGACGGCTGCTTCGTCTACGAGGGCCGCGCCGACGACATGATCAAGGTCGGCGGGCTGTGGGCGTCGCCGATCGAGATCGAGAACGCGCTGGTCGAGCACCCGCGCGTCCTGGAGGCGGCGGCGGTCGGCGTCGAGGCCGACTACACGACGCGCGTGAAGGCATTCGTCGTCTGCCGCGGCGAGGCGGGCACCGACGAGCTCGTGGCCGACCTGCAGGAGTGGTGCAAGAGCCGGCTGCGGCGCTACGAGTACCCGCACTTCATCGCGTTCGTCGACGAGCTGCCGAAGACGCCGACGGGCAAGATCCAGCGCTACAAGCTGCGGGAGCCGCAGTGAGGCGGCTGCCGGGCGCGCTCGCCGCGCTCGACGCGCCGCTGCGCGACGTGCCGGGCGCCGTGTTCGGCGCCGACCCCGAGCCGCCGGCCGACTGGGCCGGCGTGGAGGAGGTCCTGCTGGAGGCGTTCCGGATGAGCCGCGCGGCCGCCGAGGCGGAATCGCCGATCGTGTTCGTGCTCCCACACGAGGACCTGCTCGGGCAGCGCGGGGCGCTCGGCGCGATGCTCGCCAACGCCCTGCTCAGCGGCGCCCGCACGCTGGCGTTCGAGGGCGTGCGCTCCAATGCCGTGGCGATCGGGGCCGACCTCGAGCACGTCGCCGGCTGGGTCGAGGCGCTCCTGCGCTCCCCCGGCGTCAGCGGCGAGCTCGTGCGGGTCGACGCCGCGCACGTCGGCAAGGTGCTGCCGTGACCGCGGTCGTCACCGGCGCCGGGCGCGGGATCGGCCGCGCGGTCGCCGAGCGGCTGCGGGCCGACCACGACGTGCTGCTGGCCGACCTCGATCCCGGCGTGCAGGAGGTGGCCGCGGGCCTCGGCGCCACCGGCGTCGTCGCCGACGTCACCGATCCGGGCGGCCGCGCCGCGATCCTCGCGGCGCTCGACGGGCCCGTGACCGTGCTGGTCAACAACGCCGGCATCACGCGCGACGCGCGGATCACGAAGATGGAGGAGGCGGACTTCCTGGCCGTCATCCGCGTCAACCTCGGCGCCGCCTACGAGCTCACGCGCGCGCTGATCGACCGCTTCGCCGACGGCGCCGCCGTGGTCAGCCTCGCCTCGCGCGCGTACCTGGGCAACCTCGGCCAGTTCAACTACTCGGCCTCCAAGGGCGGGCTGGTCGGCCTCACGCGGGCGCTCGCGCTCGAGCTCGCCCCGCGCGTGCGCGTGAACGCGATCGCCCCGAGCCTCACGGCCGGCGAGATGACCAAGGCGATGCCCGAGCGCGTGCTGGAGAAGATGATCGGCAGGATCCCGATGGGGCGGATGGCCGAGCCCGAGGAGATCGCCGAGACGGTCGCGGCGCTGGCGTCGCCGGCGACGGCCTATGTGACGGGTCAGGTGCTGGTCGCCTGCGGCGGCCGCAGCCTGGCCCCCTGAGACAAGGAGATGAGATGGTCGAGATGCTGATCGCGGGGGAGCGCACGACCGGAGAGGCGACTGGGGAGCTGCCGGTCGTCGACCCGGCCACCGAGGAGACGCTCGAGTCCGTCCCGCGCGGGTCGGCCGACGACGTCGACCGCGCCGTGCAGGCCGCGGACGCGGCGTTCGCCGAGTGGTCGCGGACCGACGCCGAGGACCGCGCGAACCTGCTGCGCAAGGCGATCGCGCTGATCGAGCGCGACCGCAAGGCGCTCGCCGAGTCGCTCGTGCACGAGCAGGGCAAGCCGCTGACCGAGGCCAACGGCGAGGTCCACCACCTCCTGCACGGGCTGAACTACTACGCCGACCTCGCGACCAAGGTCCGCGGGAGCTACCAGCCGCTTCCGAGCGCGCTGAGCACCGCCTACGGCATGGTCCTGCGGCGCCCGATGGGCGTGGTGGCGGCGATCGTCCCCAACAACTTCCCCTTGACGCTGCTGGGCACGAAGCTCGCGCCGGCGCTGATGGCGGGCAACACGATCGTGGTCAAGCCGGCCGCCACGACGCCTCTCACCACGCTGAAGATCGCCGAGCTGCTGCTGGAGGCGGAGATCCCGCCGGGCGTCGTGAACGTGATCACCGGCCGCGGGAGCGAGGTCGGCGACGCTCTCGTGACCCACGAGAAGGTGCGGCGGGTCGCGTTCACCGGCTCGACCGCCGTCGGGCGCCACATCATGGGGCTGGCCGCGCCCCGGCTGAAGCGGATGACGATGGAGCTGGGAGGCTCGGACCCGGTGATCGTGTGCCCGGACGCGAACCTGAAGGCGGCGGCGCGCGGGATCGCGATCGGGCGCTTCTGGAACTGCGGGCAGATGTGCCTGGGCGCCAAGCGCCTGTACGTGCTCGACGACGTCTACGACGGGCTGCTGGAGGAGCTCACGCGCACGGTCGGCAAGTACGAGCCGGGCCTCGGCTGGGAGAAGGCCGAGAAGCCGAACATCCGGGTCGGGCCGCTCCACACCGAGGACGGGCGGCGCGAGGTGATGGACCAGCTCCAGGACGCGCTGGACGGCGGCGGCGAGCTCGTGATCGGCGGCGACGTGCCGGCGGATCGCGACAGCGGCTGGTTCATGGAGCCGACGATCGTCGCCAACCCGGCCGTCGACAGCCGCGTCGCGCGCGAGGAGACGTTCGGCCCGGTGCTGCCGGTCTGGCGCGTGGGGGACCTCGACGAGGCGATCCGGCTCGCGAACGACTCCGAGTACGGGCTCGGCGCGTCGGTGTGGACGAACGACGTCCGGGTCATCCATCGCGTGGCCAACGAGGTCGAGGCCGGCATGAAGTGGGTCAACCAGTTCCACTACGGCTACGACGAGCTGCCGTTCGGCGGGGTCAAGGCGTCGGGCTACGGCAAGGAGCACGGCATCGAGGGGCTCGACTACTACCTCGAGGACATCCCCGTCGTCGTCGGCGGCCTGGAGTAGGCGATGGCGGTCGAGTACACGCGCGAGGGCGTGCTGGGCCTGATCACGCTCGACAAGTCGCCGGCCAACTCGTATGACCGCGCGTTCATGGAGGAGCTGGCGGCGGCGGTGAAGGCCGCCGGCGACGACGACGAGGCGCGTGCCGTGATCGTGCGCAGCGCGAGTAAGAAGTTCTTCTCCGCGGGCGCGGACATCAAGGCATTCATCGCCAACGACACCGCCGCCAACATGGAGATGATCCACACCGCCCACGAGGCCCTCGCCGACATCGCCGCGATCCCGAAGGTGTTCGTGGCGCAGGTCGAGGGGCATGCGCTCGGCGGCGGGCTCGAGATCGCGCTCGCGTGCGACCTGCGCTTCGGCGCCCGCGGCGGCTACAAGCTGGGGCTGCCGGAGGTGACGCTCGGTCTGCTGCCCGGCAACGGCGGCACGCAGCGGCTCCCGCGGCTGATCGGGGCGAGCCGCGCGCTCGACCTGATGGTCACCGGGCGCCAGATCAGCCCGGGGGAGGCGCACGCGCTCGGGATCCTGAACCGCCTGTTCGGAGCGGCGGAGACCGCCGACCAGACGCGCGCGTTCGCCGAGCGGCTCGCGGCCGGCGCCACCAAGGCGATCGGCGAGATCAAGCTCGCCGTCCACCAGGGGCTCTCCGGCGGGCTCGCCGACGGCCTGGCCGGCGAGCGCGAGCGGATCGGCGGCCTGTTCGACACCGCCGACGCCCGCGAGGGGCTGTCGGCTTTCACCGAGAAGCGAAAGGCGGAGTTCACCGGTGCCTGACCGCGAAGTCGACTTCCTGATCATCGGCGGCGGCCCCGCCGGCCACTCCTGCGCCCGCGCGCTGCGCGAGGAGGGCGGCAGCGGCTCGATCCTGCTCGTCTCGCGCGACCCCGACCCGCCGTACGACCGCACCGCGTGCTCGAAGGGCTACCTGGGCGGCTCGACCTCGCGCGACGACGTGTTCCTCGGCGCGCTCGAGGACGTCGAGCTCCTGACGCGCACGAGCGCGCTCAAGCTGGACACCGAGGCGCACACGGCGGCGCTCTCGAACAAGGACACGGTGCGCTACGGCAAGCTCCTGCTGGCCACCGGGGCCAACATCCGGCGCCTGCGCGTCGAGGGGAACGAGCTGCAGGGCATCCACTACCTGCGGACGCTCGGGACCGCCGACTCGATCCGCACCGACACCGACGGCGTCGAGCGCGTCGTGCTGGTCGGCGGCTCCTACATCGCCACCGAGGTCGCCGCCACGCTGACCGCGCGCGGCCGCCGCTGCGCGATCGTCATGCAGGAGGGGGTGACGCTCGAGCGCACGTTCGGCAAGCAGGTCGGGCGGTTCTTCCAGGGCGTGCTGGAGGAGCACGGCGTGGAGATCTACGCGGGTGAGGACGTGGAGCGCTTCGAGGGCGCCGGCGGCCGCGTGCATGCAGTGGTCACCAAGCGCGGCACGCGCGTCGAGGGCGACGCCGTCGTGGTCGGGGTGGGCGTGGCGCCTGACGTGGCGCTGGCCGAGCGCGCCGGCCTCGCGATCGGCGAGCGCGGCGGCGTGATGACCGACTCCCGGCTGCGCGCGTCGGCGGGAGACGTGTTCGCCGCCGGCGACATCGCGGAGTACCAGAGCGTCATCCACGGCGGCGCGCGGCTGCGCATCGAGCACTGGGACGTCGCGGAGACGCAGGGCCGCACCGCCGCGCTCTCGATGCTCGGGCGCGACCAGCCGCACGACGTGATCCCGTACTTCTTCTCCGACCTGTCCGACTGGGCCTCGATGGAGTACGTCGGCCCGGCCTACACCTGGGACGAGGAGGTCGTCCGCGGGTCGATCGAGGACGGCGCGTTCACCGTGTTCTACCTCGACGGCGGGCGGGTCGCGGCTGCTTTGAGTGTCGGCCGGGGCGACGATCTCGAGGAGGCGCGCGAGTTCCTCACGTCGCGCGAGCAGGTGGGCGCGGGCCGGCTTGCGGGATAAGAGCCCCGCGCCGGGCCCACGTAGTTGCGCCACCCCCGGGACGCGCGATCGAGCGTGATCGATCGCGCGCGAGACGCGCGCGCGAGCGAAGCCGTCGACCTCGTCCGATCACTCGCGCGGCGCCACCCGGCTCGTCCCCTCCTCACTTGCCCGCTGTTCGCCGGACCCGCCGGGGCGGGCCGGCTCGCCCCCTCCTCACTTGCAGCAGTTCGCCGGACCCGTCACGCGGCTAGGGCGTCGGCGTCGGCGACGCGTCCGGCGTCGCGGACGGGGTCGGCGTCGGCGTCTCCGTGGGCGCCGGCGACTCGGTCGGCGACGGCGACGGCGACGGCGACGGCGTCGAGCTCGGCGACTCGCTGGGCGACGGCGTCACCTCCGGGGTCGGCGTCGCCTCGGGCTTCGTCGGCGTCGGCGTCGCGGCGTCCGGCGCGCGATCCTCGGCACCGTCGTCATCCCCGCGCCCATCGCCGGGACCGTGCTCGTGCCCGTGGTCGTAGCCGTGATCGTGCCCGTGGTCGTGGTCGTGTTCGCCGATCGGCTCGAGCCCGGTGCTGACGGCGTCGAACAGCTCGCCGGCGAGCCCGTCGGCCTCCGCCTGGACCTGATCGATCGGCGCGTCGCTGCGGCGTAACGCGCGCAGGGCGCGGTAGATCCGCCAGATCCGGTGGCGGGCCTCGCGGCTCAGGCGCACGGGCACGGCGACGCCGAAGACGAACTGGTAGGCGGTCGCGAGCGTCTCGCAGGTCTGGCAGTCCTCGTTGACCGCGATCGCGATGTTCTGCGGCGTCAGGACGGCGACGTCGCCGATCACGATCACGACCTGGAACGCGACGGCCACCGTGCGGCAGTCCGTGCAGCTCGCGTAGGCGACGGCCGCGTTGACCTGGTCGACGGTGCCGTCCCTCACGAAGCTGATGTCGAACGCGAGGTCGAAGACGGAGGCGCCGTCCGTCGTGTTGACCGCCTCGGCCGTGTTGTCCTGCGCCGCCGCCGGCGTCGTGACCGCCACAACAGCGGCCAGCACGACAGCGGTGAGCAGCGCGAGCGCGCGGCGGAGGGTCATGAGCCCGACTCCGGTGTCGCGGCCGGGGTCTCGTCCGGCGTGCTGGTCGGCGTCGGCGTCGCCTCCGGATCCGGATCGGACTCCGGCGTCGGGGTGGGCGTGGCGGTCGCCTGGGGCTCAGGCGTCGCGGTTGCCTCGGGCGTCGCCGTCGCCGCCGGCTCGGGGGCCGGAGCCGCCGCGCCACCGGGCGGCGGTGCGCCGCCGCCGTCGGCGGCCGGCGCGGACCCGCCCGGCGCGGGCGCGGCGATCGGGCCGAACGGCGGCGTGCCGGTCAGCGGGACGGCCGGGGCGCGCTTCGGATCCCAGCGCAGCGGCCCGCCGCCAGGCGCGCGCGGCGACGTGGACCCGACGGGATCGCGCGTCTCGGGCGCGCCCGGAGCCTCGCCCGCGGGCACGGCGGCGTCGAACGGCTGCCGGACCGTGCCGGACCCGCCGGCGCGCGCGGCCGGCGCGCCGGTGAGCGGCGCCGGGGCGTCCGCGGGCAGGCTCGGCCGCCCGCCGGGGAGGTCGCGCAGCGCGCTCACGGCCTGCGGCAGCACCCAGCGTTCCTGCGGCTGGATCGGCCGGTACTCGCCGTTCGGCCACCACAGGCCGACCGCGCCGGTGACGGCCGCGGTGGCGGCCACGGCGAGCGCGCCGCGACGCGTCGGGTCGCCGGCCGACCAGCGCCAGGCGGCCCGGCCGCCGCGACGGCCGAAGCGGCCGGCCGTCAGCACCAGGCCGAGCGACGGCAGCGCCAGCGCGAGCAGCTGCAGCGCGGCCGCCGCCGCGCTCGCGACGCCGCCCGCGCTCCACAGCTGATCCCACTGCAAGCCCAGCGAGTCCCAGCCGGTCGCGGCGACGCGCGGCGCGTGGACGATCATGAGCAGGAAGACGAGAAGCAGGGCCGGGACGACGGTCAGCACGTAGGCGCTGACGAGGACGCGCACCCACGGCTTCAGGCACGTCACGCGCGGATCGGGAGACGCGCCGGGCCGGAGGCTGCGCAGCACCGGGCCGATCCGGCCGAGGATGTCGGGCACGCCGGCGAGGTCGCTGAGGAGGTAGTAGCCGTCGAGCCGCAGCAGCGGCAGCAGCTGCTGGAGCATCGCGAACGTCTGCGCGAGGACGAGCAGCAGCAGCGGCTCGAAGCCCGTCAGCAGGAACGCCGAGACCGACAGCACCGCGACGATCGAGTTGAAGTAGATGCCGCCGAGGTCGGTCCGCAGGCGCCCGCCGCGGCCGAGCCGGTAGGCGTCGGTGACGTCGGTGTAGAAGGCCGGCCACACGAGGTAGATCCCGACGCCCATGACGCCGGGCCGCGCGCCGCCGTAGCGGCAGGCGGTGGCGTGGCCGGTCTCGTGGAAGGCTGTGGCGATCGCGACGCACGCGAACAGGGCGACGAGCAGGAGCGGCTGATAGATCGCGCCGCGCATGCCGGGCGCGATGCCGTGGGCGAGGAGGAGCCAGGCGTCGCCGGCGAAGAAGGCGGCCAGGACGCAGACCACGACCGGCGGGAGGAAGAGCGGGCGGAAGACGCTGGTGAGCCGTCGCACCAGGCGGGCCGGGACGACCTTGGTGCGGAACTTGAGGGCCAGCAGCGGGTCCGGGCGGACGAGCCGCGGGCTCGTGCCGTCGGCCGCGGCGAGGACGCCGATCGGGCGCAGCTTGCGATCGGCGAGGAAGCGGATGTTGTCGGCCGTGACACCCCGGCCGAGGTCGGCCGATACGGCGCCGGCGATCGCGGCGTCGTCGCGCACGCCGTCGGCATGGAGCGCGACCGAGTACAGCAGCCGCGTGAGCCGGAGCACCTGGCCATCGGAGCGGCGCGCGAGGAACTGCGGCTCCTTGAAGCCGGAGCCCTTGTACTCGCCGAGCAGCTCCAGGCCCTCGGCGCGCCGCGGCGACAGGGAGACGACGCGGTCCGCGCCGTCCCCCTGGGCTGCGGAGCGCCGAGGGGCGGCCGCTGAGGGCCGTCCCTCGATCGTCGCGCTCATGATGCTCTGTTACCCGGTGCTCTGCTGGATCGTGACGGTCTGCACCGCGTTCGCGTACGCGACCGAACCATCAGACAGGACGTTGGCGGCCACCGCAGCATTGACGGGGGCGGCCAGGTTGAGGTTGATGAGCGACATCTGCTCGCGGTCGGGGAGCAGCTCGGCGCCCTGCGCCTCGAGCTCCTCGTACGAGAGATGCAGCTCGTCCGTGTAGGTGCGCTCGAACATGGCTACCCACCCGTGGGCATCACGGGCCCGGTGCTCTGGGAGATGTCGGCCGTCTGCACCGCGCTGGCGTACGCGGTCGAGTTGTCCGACAGGGCGTTCAGTGCAATGGCAGCGTTGACCGGCGCGGCCACGTTGGCGTTGATGAGCGACATCTGCTCGCGGTCGGGGAGCAGCTCGGCGCCCTGCGCCTCGAGCTCCTCGTGCGACATGCCGGTGCGGGTGATGGTCTGCATGTGGATCGTCTCCTTCGGGTCACGTGCCCTGGCCGATGGCCGCATCCTGCGCGGCGTTGGCCCAAGCGGTCGCGTTGTCGGACAGCACGTTCGCCGCCACGGCCGCATTGACCGGGATGGCGATGTTGGCGTTGATGAGCGACATCTGCTCACGGTCGGGCAGCTCCTCGGCGCCCTGCGCCTCGAGCTCTGCCTCGGTCAGCGGCGTGAGGTCCTCACGCCGGGGGTCGCGGGTCATTTCGCCTCCTTCGCGTCGTTGACGTCCGCCGTCGCGCGCGGCCGGCCCTGTACGACCGTCTGGCGCGTCTGCACCGATGTGCGCGTCGTGGCTGCCGGCTCACCGATCGCTCCGGCCACGGCGACGTTGACGTCGGCGACGACGGCGACGCCGCGGCTGGACCGGCGGATGCGGTGGCGGATCTCGCGATTGACCTGCATGCCGTCTGGTGTCTCCACCCGGCGCACTTGACGCAACTCGGTTTGCGACCGCCGGATCCGGTACGCCCACGGCCGGCCGCGCGCTGTGCCCGCGACCGTCGTCAATCGGACCTGACGAGACCGTCCCATGCGTTTGACGGACCGGAATGCAGGGTCACATCAGAGACAGGAGATGCGTGTGACCGACATCCAACTCGTGCGGCGGGCAGCTCGCCTCGGCGATCCCGAGGCGGGGATCACGGCGATCGCCGAGTTGCGCCGGCGGCTCGACGCGCTCGAGGCCGCCCACGTCGACGATGCGATAAAGGAGGGCTGGTCCTGGGCGCGGGTCGCGCTCGCCCTCGGCGTGACCAAGCAGGCGGCGCACGCGCGCCACGCGCGCCGCCGGCGTCAGCCCGAGCGCCTCGTGATCACCGGCCGGGCGCGCGAGGCGGTCCGCCGCGCGCGCCGCGAGGCGGCCGCGCTCGGCGTCCCCCGCGCCGAGACCGACCACGTGCTGCTCGGGCTCATCACCGTGGCGGAGGGACCCCTGGCCGAGGCCCTCGCCGATTGCGGCCTGACCGCCGAGGCCGTCCGCAAGCGCCTGCCCTCACGGCTGCCCGCCGGCCGCCGGCGCCCGGCGCGCCGCCGGCCGGCGCCGGTCGGGCCCGCCGCGCACGCCGCCTTCGAGGAGTCCCTGCGCGAGGCGGTCGCCCGCGGCGATCCGCGGCTGGACTGCGAGCACCTGCTGCTCGCGCTGCTCCACGAGCCCGGCGGCCGCGCGCAGCGCCTGGTCATGCGCCTCGGGCGGTCGCCGGGGGCCGTGGAGCGGCGGCTCACGCGGGCCCTGCGGTCAGCGGGCCCGCAGGATGAGCAGGCCGCCTAGAGGCACGTCTGGACGTCGAACGTCCAGTCGTCCCAGTAGGTGGTCGGGTGCTTGTCGAGGGGAAGACCCTCGGCCCGACGCGGAGGTCGGCCGCGTGCCGGCTAGAGCGCGCGGCGCAGGGAGCGCGCCGGGCGGCGGGATGCGGCGGGGCGCCGCTTGGCGACGTAGGACTCGCCGGCATGCAGGAGCACGCTGCGGCCCGTGTGGCTGTCGCGCACATCGACCGCGCCCTCGGCCACGCGCGTCAGGGTGCCGTCGCAGCGGTCCTCGGTGAGCCAGCGCGTCCCGCGCACGGTCGCGACGCTGTTCCGGCCACGCGAGCGGAAGCGCCCGCCGTGGTCGCTGCCCCACAGCCGGCGGACGGTGGTCTTGCGCTTGCGCGTGCCGGAGGTGGAGGCCTGCAGCGAGCGCCCGGCGCCGCAGGCCGCGAACGAGCCGCCGCGCAGCCTGAGCTCGGTCACGCCGTCCTTGCCCTGGCGGACCTCGAAGACGCCGCCCCAGAACGTGCCGCTGTCCGCCCGCCCGCCGGGCAGCGCGGTCTGCAGGACGACCTTGCCGGCGCTCGCGTCGACGACCGAGCCGACCGGCACGGTGGCGTCGGCCGCCAGCTCGACGAAGCCGTCGCCGCCGGGGACGCGGACCTTCACGGTGCCGGACGCGGCGCTGGTCGTGACGGTCACGCCCGCCACCGGCGTGCTCGCCGGCGGCAGCTCGTCCTGGGCGCCCTCGCGCTGGTCGTCAGAACCCTCCGACTCGGGCGTCTCGCGGCTGTCTCCGGCGTCGCCCTCTGAGTCGCCGGAGCCCTTGTCCTTGTCCGTCGCCGGCGCGGGCGCGTCGGTGGAGGGCGTCGGCGCGGGGGTCCGCACCGGAACCGCGGTGGCGGACGGCGTCGGCAGGGCGACCACGGGCGTCCTGGACTTCCCGCTGTCGCTGCTCTTGCTGCTGTCGTCGGCGGGCGCGGCGACAGCCAGGGCTGCCACGGCGGAGAAGGAAGCGAAGACTCGAAGCATGTACGACAGCTATCGACCGGCTTCCGGCGCAGTTGAGACCGCCGACGGCCCCGGTGGACGAATGGACGTGGGGCGTATAGCGTCGGCCCTTCGGGAGGGGGACCTCCGCGGGGAGATCCTCGCGCCGGCCGCCGGCCCTGCCGCTCGACCTCGAGGCGGGCGACCCGCCGAACCCGTTCGGGCCGTTCCTGCCCAATCAGGACATGTAACGCAGCCGCTGTGACTGGTACTCGATCGCCGCCGTCTCGACCCAGCGCTGGGAGCTGCCGGCCAGCTCCTTCTTGACCGTCGCCGGGATCCCGGCGGCCAGCACGCCGCCGGGGATCTCCACCCCCTCTCCGACGACCGCGCCGGCGGCGATCAGCGCGCGCGCGCCGACACGCGCGCGCTGGAGCACGATCGCGCCCATGCCGATCAGCGCGCCGTCCTCGATCACACAGCCCTCGAGCATCGCCATGTGGCCGACGGTGACATTGGTCCCGATCACCGTCGGGAGCTCCTTCGAGCAGTGGATCACGCAGTTGTCCTGCACGCAGCTCCCGGCGCCGACGCGGATCTCCGAGTTGTCGCCGCGCAGCACGGCGCCGAACCACACGCTCGCGGCGGGCTCGACGACCACGTTGCCGATCAGCACGGCGGTCTCGGCCACGAACGCGTCATCGGCCACGCGCGGGGCCACGCCCTCGAGCTCGATCAGCGTCGCCACCGCGCCTCCTCGACCGCCCGCTTGTGCTCGGGGGTGCCGATCAGCAGCGACTGCGCGATTCCCTCGGCGACCATCCCGCTCTCCAGGTCCACGCTGGCCGCGAGCCACAGCAGCCGCTTGGCCGCCGCGTACGCCTGCGGCGAGCGCTCGAGCATCAGGCCGGCGCGGGCGTGCGCGGCATCCATGAGCTCGCCGTCGGGCGCCACCTCGGTCACGAGCCCGATCCGATGCGCCTCCGGCGCCGAGAGCTCCTCGCCGCCGAGCAGCACGTCGCGCGCGCGGGCGAGCCCGATCAGCTTCACGAGCCGTGTGCAGCCGCCATGGCTCGGGATGATGCCGAGCCGGCCCTCGCGGTAGACGAAGCGGGCGCCGGAGGCGGCGATCCGCACGTCGCAGGCGAGCGCGAGCTGCGTGCCCGCGCCCGTGGCCACGCCGTTGATCGCCGCCACCGTCGGCTTCTCCAGGCGCTCCAAGAGCGAGATCAGCTGAGTCAGCCGGTGCGAGTCGTGCCGGAATTCGCGCGGGTCCCAGTCGCGCTGAAAGCGCGCGAGGTCGCCGCCGGCCGAGAACGCATCCCCCTCGCCGGTGAGGATCACGGCGCGCACGGCGGCGTCGTCGGCGGCCGCCTCGAACGCGTCACGCAGCGCCGCCTGCATCACGGCGTCGATCGCGTTGCGGCTGTCGGGCCGCGCGAGCGCGAGCACGAGTACGCCGGAGCTCGACAGCGAGCGCGTTAGTGGGGCCACTATCGGCGTCGAATCCACTCGAACGGGCTCCGGCAGCTCAGGCACATGTACTGCTCGGTCAGCAGCTGCGGCCCCCACTCGCCGATGCGCTCGACGTCATCGGACCCGCACCAGGGGCAGCTCACCTCTCGATCCGGCGCTCCAGCCGGCTCCACCGGTCCCATGGCAGCTCGCCCACCTCCAAGTCGATCCCGGCGTCCTGCAGCGCCGGGCGGATGTCGTCCAGGTACGCCGCCCGCAGCTGCTCGGAGCTCATCGAGAGCAGCCCCTGCGCCTTGAGCTCCTCCACGCCGCGCTCGCCCTCGGGGCCGAACCAGCACAGCATCTCCGGCAGCAGCTCGTTCACGCGCTGCTGCAGCACCGCGCGGCCGCCGTCGGTGCGCGCGAGGTCGCGCACGCGGCCGTCCGCGTACTTGCGATGGAAGGCCTCCTCGCCGGGGATCCGCGCCGCGCGCTTGCGCAGGTCGTCGAAGCGGCACTCCGACAGCGCGTTGAACATGACCGTCAGCGCCGGGTCGACGAGCGCGAGCGCCGCCACCACGTGCGACCACGTCGGCAGCGGCTCGCGCAGGTAGGACACGCAGTACTTGCGAGCCCGCTCGTCGCCCCGCTGCAGCGGCACCGGCGCGTCGGTCAGCGGCATCTCCTCCAGCAGCGGGTACAGCGCGCGGGCGTGGCCGAGCTCCTCCTGCGCGAGCGCGGCCGCGGCCACGGCGCTCTCCAGCGAGGGTCCGCCCGGGCACCACTCGGACAGCCGGCGCCCGAGGAAGTACTTGTTGTCGGCCAGCACGAGGATGAGGTTCACGAGCGCCGACAGCGCGTGGCCCTCGGCCACGAACGGGTGGGCGAGGTTGTCGGAGGGAGCGTCAGGCGCCACGGCGCACCACCCAGCGGATCTCGGCTTCGGGCACGAGCTGGATCTCGATCAGCTCGGCGTCGTCGGGCGCCGCCGCGGCGGCCGCCTCGTCGCTGTCCGCCTCGAGCTCGCCGCTCAGCTCCAGCTCGTCCTCGTAACGCGAGCGGGCGAAGACCAGGTACTTCACTCCGGCCTCCTGACCTGCACGAGCGAGCGGCTCGGGGCGACGAACATCTCCACCCAGCGCCACTGGTCGTAGAGCTTGAAGGCGAACACCTCGGCGTCGTCGGGCTCGCTGGCCGCGACCGTGCCGATGTGCAGCAGCGGCTCGTCCGGCTTGCGGCGGGCGAACACCTGGTAGTACTCGTGGTCGCGCTCGGCCTTCATGCCACCCCGAGCCCCCGCAGCGTCTGCAAGCCCCGGCGGGAGATGTGGTCGCGCCGCCACTCCTCGAAGACCTCCTCGATCTCGACCTCCTCGACGCCGTCGAGCGCCAGCAGCCGCTCGCGCACGTCGGCCTTGATGAGGTCCTGGCAGGGGCAGCCCATCGAGGTGTAGGTCAGCTTCACGCGCGCGCGCCCGCCGTCCAGCTCCACCCCGCGTACGAGCCCCATGTCGACGATCGAGATCGGGTACTCGGGGTCGTCCACGTCGCGCAGCGCCGCGTGGAGGTCCTCGGGCGTCATCACAGGACCTCCAGCATCTGGCGGTAGCCGCGCTGGACCTGCTCGACGAGCTGCTCGTTGGCCGGCCCGCGCCGCTTCCAGCGCTCCAGCACCTGCTCCCACGAGATCTCGCCCTCGTCCATCAGCCAGCGCTTGGACTCCTCGTCGAACTCGCACGGGAACGGGTAGTCGAGCACCCACTGCTCGCCGTCGTGGTGCGCGGGGACCTCGAGGCCGTGCTTCTCGCACAGCGGCACCGCGGTCGACATCCAGGTCTGGCGCAGCTCGTCGTTGGTGGAGCCCTTCATGCCGTACTGGATCTGCTCGGTGTGGCGCTTCATCGTGTCCGGCAGGCCGAACCACTCGAGCGTCATCGGGAACATCCAGTCCATCGCGGCCTGGAGCTCGTTCTTGGTCTCCGGCTTCTCCGACATCGTCGCCACCCACTGCTCGCCGTGGCGCAGGTGGAAGTTCTCCTCGCGCTCGACCTTGATCAGCGCGCGCTTCCACGGCCCGTAGCTGGAGTTCCGGAAGATGTCGTCGAGCAGGCAGAAGCCCGCGCGGTCGTAGAACGCGTTCGCGACCACCATCTCCGACCAGCGCTCGAGCGGCACGTCGAACGCGTACGGGTGGCGGAAGTCCTTCGGGTCGCGCTCGTACACGAGCGCCTCGATGTCGACGCCCAGGTCGCGCAGCAGCCGGTAGGCGATGTGCGCGTGGCCGAGCTCGTCCTGGACGATCCCGGTGACCGAGATATAGGAGTTGATGCGCGGCGCGTCCTGCGCGGCGCGCATGTAGGCCGGCGCGCTGATCAGCTCCGTGTCGCCGGACACGATCAGGGTCCGCTTGAGGCCCTCCACGTAGCGCTCGGTGGCGTACTCCGGCCCCTCGATCAGCTTGCCGGCGGCGATCCGCTCGAGCAGCTCCTCTTCGGTCATGGTCTCCTCCCCCCGATGGTACGGTCCGCGCCGTGGGGGACGACGCCGGCCTGTGGATCTGCGAGCTGTGCGGCTACGTGTACGACCCGGCCGAGGGCGACGCCGACGGCGGCATCCCGGCCGGCTCGCGCTTCGAGGACATCCCCGACGACTGGTGCTGCCCGGTCTGCGGCGCCCGCCGGGACGACTTCTCCCCGATGGACGCCTGAGTGATCGCGGGCTACGAGCACTTCCGGGCGCTCGCCCGCCGGCTGCAGTGGGACGAGGCGGACATCGACCTCGCGGTGGACGCGGCGGCCTGGCCCCGCCTCCCGGCCGGCGAGCGCGCGCGGCTCGAGGCGCTGATCGCCGGCTTCGTGATCGGCGAGGAGGCCGTGGCCGAGGAGCTCGGGCCGTTCGCCGCCGCGCCGGAGGACCCGGACGCGGCCGCCTGCTTCCGCGCGCAGGAGCGCGACGAGCGCCGCCATGCGGCGTTCTTCGCGCGCGTGGCGACCGAGGTCTGCCGCCTCGAGCCCGCGGCCCTGCGCGAGCGGCTGGCGCCGGAGTTCCTCGCGCTGTTCGAGGTCCGGCTGCCGGCGGTCGCGCGCGCGCTCGCGGCTGGGGAGGCCGAGCTCGGCCATGCCGTGGGCGTCTACCACATGGTCCTCGAGGGCGTCGCCTTCACGGCCGGTCAGCTCGCGCTGCTCGAGCTGCTCGACGACCGCCTGCCCGGGCTGCGCCGCGGGACCGAGCTGATCCTGCGCGACGAGCGCTGGCACGTCGGCTTCGGAACGCGCTGCCTGCAGGACGCGGGCGTGGAGCCGGACGAGCGCGCGCTGGTGGCCGAGGCCGAGCGCGCGGCGGCGGCGTGGGCGGCAGCGACCGGGCCGGAGCACGCCGCGCGGGTGATCGCCATGCTGCGCCGGCGCCTCGGCGCGATCAGAAGCGCACGTGAGACAGTCCATTTACGAACGCAAGTCTATAGTCGCTCGCGATGAGGGTCAAGATCGCCGGCCTCCAGCTCGAGTGCGCGGATATCGCCGGCGCCGAGCCGGCGCTCGTATTCCTCCACGAGGGGCTCGGATCGGTCGCGCTGTGGCGCGACTTCCCGGCGCGGATGGCGGCTGCGACGGGCCGCCGCGCGCTGATCTACTCGCGCGCCGGGCACGGCGGCTCCGAGCTCCCGGACGTGCCGCGCACGCCGCGCTTCATGCACGACGAGGCGCTCGACGTGCTGCCGCCGCTGCTCGACCGCTTCGGTCTCGACGCGCCGATCCTCGTCGGCCACAGCGACGGCGGCTCGATCGCGCTGATCCACGCCGGCGAGTCCGGGCGCCCGGTCGGCGGCCTGGTCCTGCTCGCGCCGCACGTGTTCGTCGAGGACCTCTCGGTCGAGAGCATCGCGGAGGCGCGGCAGGCGTTCGAGAAGACCGACCTGGGGCGGCGCATGGAGCGCTACCACCGCGACGCCGAGGCGACGTTCCGGCTCTGGAACGACATCTGGCTCGCGCCCGAGTTCCGCGACTGGAACATCGAGGACGTCTTGGGCGGAGTCCGCTGCCCGGCGCTGCTGATCCAGGGCGAGCACGACCAGTACGGCACGCTGGCCCAGATCGAGGCGATCGAGCGCGGCGTCGCCGGGCCGGTCGAGCGCGTCGTGCTGCAGTGCCGCCACGCGCCTCACCTCGAGGCGCCGGAGGAGACGCTGGCGGCCGCGACGGCGTTCGTGCGCGGGCTGCCATGAGGTTCGAGGACTTCGGCCTGCCGATCCCGTTCGAGCGCAGCTTCGACGCCGCCTACGGGCTCGAGTACGTCGACATGGGCGAGGGCGTGGTGCGCGGCCGGCTTGCGGTCTCCGCGCGGGCGCTCGGCGCCGGCGGCGCCGTCCACAGCGGCATCTACGCCGCGATGGCGGAATCGATGGCCTCGACCGGGACCGCGGTGGAGATGATGCCGCGCGGCGCGACCGTCGCTGGGCTGAGCAACTCGACGCACGTGCTGCGCGACGTGAGGGAGGGCGTCCTCGAGGCCACCGCTCGCTGCCGCTCACGCGGCGAGCTGGAGTGGTTGTGGGACGTGGAGGTCACCCGCGGCGAAGGCGAGCCGTGCGCGGCGGCGAGCGTGGTGATCGCCGTGCGGCCGGGCCGCGCCTGACACGCGCGGCAACTCGAGGATGGGTTTCCGGGATTGCGGGTATCGATGCGGCCGTGCCACACGCCGCGTGGACGTTTCGTGCTGCGCGCGAAACCCCGATGAAGGCCCGGCGCGCCGTGGTCGACTGGACCCGGCGTTACATCGCTGACGCCGGTTTGTTAGCTGACATCGCGTTGGCGGTCACCGAGGCCACGACCAACGCCGTGGTGCACGCGTACCGCGGCGGCGACACCGGGAGCGTGGTCGTGGAGACCGAGCGCCGGGGCGAGTACGTCTGCATCTACGTGCGCGACTCCGGCAGCGGCCTGGCGCCCCGCGTCGACAGCCCGGGGCTGGGCCTCGGCCTTGGCCTGATCGCCCAGGTCGCCGACGGGGCCGAGGTGCGCTCGCCGGAGGGCGGCGGGACCGAGGTGGCCATGCGCTTCAACCTGAGCCGCGCCCACCGCGCCGCTTCATAGGGTCCTGGGCATGCGGCTGGTGCGCGGCGGGTCCGGCGAATCGGCCGCCCTCGAGATCTCTCTCACGCACGCGCTGCTGCTGCGCGTCGCGGCCGGCGCGCTGCCGAGCACGCTGCGGCTGTACCGGCCCTCGCCGACCGTCGCGTTCGGCAGGCTCGACGCCCTGCGCCCCGGCTTCCCCGCCGCCGTGCGGGCCGCGCGCCGCCACGGCTTCGAGCCCGTGCTGCGGCCGCCGGGCGGCCACGCCGCCGCCTATCACCACCAGTCGCTCGGGATCGACCTTGTCATGGCGCTCGAGGATCCGATCGAGGGTACGCACGACCGCTTCCGCGAGGCCGCGGACCGGATCGCGGGCGCGCTCGTCGAGCTCGGCGTCGACGCGCGCGTCGGCGCCGTGCCGGGCGAGTACTGCCCGGGCGCCTACAGCGTCAACGCGCGCGGCCGCGTGAAGCTCGTCGGCACCGCGCAGCGGCTCGTCCGCCGCGCCGCGCTGCTCGGGGCGGTCATCGTCGTGCGCGACGGCGCGCGCGTGCGCGACGTCCTGCGCGACGTCTACGAGCGGCTCGAGCTTGACTGGGACGACGCGACCGCCGGCGCGGTCGCCGAGGAGGTCGCCGGCGTGGGCGTGCCCGAGGTCGAGCACGCCGTGGAGGCGGCCTACGCCGACTTGGAGGAGGGCGCGCTCGACGAGGAGACCTGGGCGCTCGCCCGCCGCCTGCAGGCGGAGCACGAGCTCAAAGGGGTCTGACCCCTGTAAGTTTGCCGGAACCTAAACGGGGTCTGACCCCCTTTAGGTTGTGCAGGCGGTCGTGAACGAGCGCGGCGCGTGCCGCGATGGCGCCCGGGCCGCCGTGCACGCCGCCGCCCGGGTGGGCCGAGGCCGACGCCAGGTAGAGCCCGCGCACCGGGGTCTCGGGCCGTCCCCACCCCGGCGTCGGGCGGAACAGCGCCGACTGGTGCAGCTGCGCCGTGCCGCCGTGCATCGAGCCCTCGTCGAGGTTCGCGTCGCGCGCGGCGAACGCCGGCGGCGCGAGCACGTGGCGGGCCCGGATGCGCGCGCGGAAGCCGGGCGCAAGCGCCTCGACGCGTGCCTCGACGCGATCCGCGAACGCCGCGACCGTCTCCGCGTCCCACTGGAGGCCGCGGGGGACATGGGTGTAGGCCCATGCCGTGTCGGTGCCCGGCGGCGAGCGCGTCGGATCGGCCGCCGCGTACTGGCCCATCACGAGGCAGGGCCGCTCCGGCAGCCGGCCGGTCGCGAGCTGCGCGAACGCGACGGTCAGCTCGTCCAGGCCGTCGGCGACGTGCACCACGGCCGCGCGGCGGGCCGCCTCGGCCGCCCACGGAATCGGCTCCGCCAGCGCCCAGTCGACCTTGAACGTCGCGAGGTCGTACTGGAAGCGCGCGAGGTCCTCGCGCAGCCGCCGCGGCAGGCGATCCTCGCCCACCAGGTCGCGGTACAGCGCCGGGGCGGCGACGTCGGCCAGCACCGCCCGCGAGGCCGCCAGCGTCCCGCCCGGCGTGCGGACGCCGACCGCGCGGCGGCCCTCGACCAGGACCCGGGTGACGGGCGTGTCGCACACCAACTCGCCGCCGCGGGCGCGCAGGCGGCGGACGAGCGCGGCGGCGAGCTCGCCGGCCCCGCCCTCCGGCGTCGGGAACCCGTGCTGCTGGCCGAGCCCGGTCAGCACCCACGCGAAGGCGGCCGACGGCGGCACCTCCGGCGCCAGGTCGGCATGGGCGGCGTGCCCGGCGAGCAGACGGGCCGCGCCGGCGCCGCGGAACTCCTCCTCGGCGAGCCGCCGGACCGGCAGCGCGAGGAACCGCAGGAAGCGCGCGACGTCGCCCCGCAGCGCGGCCGCCATGCGCAGCGCCGGGCGGATCGGCGGCATCGGCGTCACGAGCGAGTCGACCAGCGCCGGGCCGGCACGCTCCCACAGCGCGTACAGGCGCCGCCAGGCGTCGCCGTCACCGTCGGCGAACGCGTCCAGCGAGGCGGCGGTCTCGTCGAGGTCCTGCGAGAGGACCGCGCAGGTGCCGTCCGCCGCCGGGTGGGCCACCACGAGCGGCGCGCGCCGCCAGCGCAGGCCGTGCGCGTGCAGGTCGAGCGCGCGCACCGCGGGCGACGCCGCGGCGAGCGGGTAGAACGCGCTGAAGACGTCGTGCCGGAAGCCGGGCAGCGTCAGCTCGGCGGTGCGGACGGCCCCGCCCGGCTCGGGCTGCGCCTCGACCACCGTGACCTCCCAGCCCGCGTCCACGAGCAGGTTCGCGGCGACAAGCCCGTTGGGACCGGCGCCGACCACGATCGCGTCGGGCACGCTCATAGCGCGGGCCGCCGGAGCGCGAAGCCGGTGGCCGCCTCGAACGCCGCCGCCAGGCGCAGCAGCGAGACCTCGCCGCGGTGGCGGCCGACGAGCTGCAGGCCGACGGGGAGCCCGGTGCCGGTGAAGCCGGCGGGGACCGCGACGGCCGGGTGCGCGGTGACGGTGATCCGCGAGCAGGTGCGGAACCACTCGGTGTAGGAGCCCATCGGCACGCCCGCGATCTCGCGCACCCACTCCTCCTCGACCGCGAACGGGGCGACCTGCGCGACCGGCGCGGCGAGCGCGTCGTAGCGCGTCAGGAGCTCGCGCATGCGGTGGAAGACCTGCGTGCGCAGGGTCAGCGCCCGCGCGATCTGCGGCCCGGTCAGCGCCAGGCCGGCGCGCGTGTTCTCGGCGAGCGCGGGCTTGACCCGGTCGACCAGGCCGGCGAACGCGGAGGCGAACCCCAGCGCGCGCAGGATGTCGAACGCCTCGTCGGCGCCGTCCAGCGCGGGCTCGGCGTCCTCGACGATGCAGCCGAGCGCCTCGAACGTCGCACGCTGGCGCTCCAGCACGGCGGTCACCTCGGCCTCGACCGGGAGGCCGCCGAGTGTGCGGCTCCAGGCGATCCGTGCGCCGCGCGCGTCGCGCGCCGGCTCCGCGCCGAACGCGTCGGGCGGCTCGGCCAGCGACAGCGGGTCGCGCGGGTCGGGGCCGGCGACGGCCCGCAGGAACAGCGCGGCGTCGCGAACCGTGCGCGCGATCGGCCCGTGGACGGAGAACGGGCTCCAGGCGTCGCCGGGGCCGGTGGCCGGGATCCGCCCGGGCGAGGGGCGCACGCCCACGAGGTTGCAGAACGCCGCTGGGAGGCGGATGCTCGCGCCGAGGTCCGAGCCGTCGGCGAGCGGCAGCATCCCGGCCGCCACCGCGGCGGCGGCGCCGCCGCTGCTGCCGCCGGGCGTGCGCTCGAGGTCGTACGGGTTGCGGGTGACCCCGAACACCGGGTTGAACGTCTGCGCGCCGGCCCCGAACTCGGGGGTGTTGGTCTTGCCGATCACGATCGCGCCGGCGCGCCGGAGGCGCTCCACGAGCAGCGAGTCCCGGTCCGGGACGTGGTCCGCGAACAGCGGCGAGCCGTAGGTGGTGCGCATCCCCGCGGTGTCCTCGAGGTCCTTGACCGCGACCGGCAGGCCGTGCAGCGGCCCCGGCTGCTCGCCGCGCAGCCGCGCCCGGTCGGCTCGGCCGGCGGCGGCCAGCGCCCCCTCGGCGTCGAGCGTGACGATCGCGTTCACGGCCGGGTTGACGGCCGCGATGCGCTCGAGCTGCGCCTCCATCAGCTCGCGCGCGGACAGCCCGCCGGCGGCCATGGCGGAGGCCAGCTCGGAGGCCGTCAGCCGCCACAGCTCGCGCTCGGCCATGGCGGAATAGATAGCGTCCGCCGGCGTGTCGGGCCCCTTCGTCCACGAGCTGCGCGTCCGCTACGGCGAGTGCGATCCCCAGGGGATCGTGTTCAACGCGAACTACCTCCTGTACTTCGACGTCGCCGTCACCGAGCTGTGGCGGGAGGCGCTGGGCAGCTGGGACGCGATGGTCCGGCGCGGGGTCGACGTCGTCGTCGCCGAGGCCAACCTGCGCTTCATCGCGCCCGCCCGCTTCGACGACCAGCTCGCGCTGCGGGCCCGCGTCGCCCGCTTCGGCACGACGAGCATGACGACGGAGATCGCCGTCGCGCGCGACGGCGACGTGCTCGTGGAGGGCTGGCTGCGGCAGGTCTTCGTCGACGCGCAGACGTGGCAGAAGACGGCCATTCCCGCGTGGGCGCGCGAGGGCCTCGAGCGGTTTGGATAGCGTGCCCGGCCGTGAGCGAACTCGCCACCATCTCCTTCTGGCAGCGCGGGACCGTGGTCGGAGCCCGCGTCGCGGGCGAGATCGACCTCGCGAACGCGACCGATCTGCAGCGCGACATCGCCGCTGTGGTGAGCAACGACGCGACGGGGCTGGTCCTCGACCTCTCCGGCCTGACGTTCATGGACAGCTCCGGGATCCACATGCTGTTCGGGCTCAACGAGCGGCTGCGCGTCCGCGCGCAGCGCCTCGCCGTCGTGCTCCCCCGCGGGAACCCGGCGCGGCGGGTGCTCGACCTGAGCGGGCCGGAGCCTGCCGCGTGGGTGCACGAGACCGAGGCGGCCGCGATCGCCGCCGTCGAGCCCTGAGCCTGGATCCACCGATTCTCGCGGCGCCTCGCCGCCGTGGGCACCGCCCCTGGCCGATCGGCCGAGACCCAAAGGGGTCACCCTGAGGATGCTCGGCCGATCGACCATGGACGGCACCCACGACACCGAGG
>JBIOTP010000427.1:0-2272 GCA_044865965.1 Solirubrobacteraceae bacterium | reverse complement strand
CCAGCACCTCGAGGTTGACTCGGCCCGCCTCGAAGCTGCGGCCGCTCCCGACGCTCGTGAGCCTGATCTGCGCCGGGCTGAAGAGCAGCGGGTCGATCGCGTAGAAATCGAAGTTCGCGTCCTTCAGCACCTTGCCGAACGGCTCCCCGTAGTCCGAGGACGCCGAGGCGGGAAGCCGCTCGACGAGCTCGCGCAGCGCGTCGTCGTCGTCGGCCTGCACCGTGAGGTGGACCTGGCCGCCGTAGAGCACGGCGTCGTTGGTGCGCCCGATCGCCGCCATGTCGTCGCCTGCCACGGGCGGCAGCGGGCAGCTGCCGAAGCCCGCGACGACCCGCCGCACGTCGAAGTCGAGCTCATGGAGCTTGTGCAGCGCGGTCTCGACGACTCGCGCCGCAATCTGCACGCTGCCGGCCACGCTGGCCGTCGGCGCGATCAGCAGCGTCAGCGCCGCGGGCGGCACGCCGGCGCGCTCGGCGACATAGTCGGCGACCGCGGCCGGCGGCAGCTCGCGCGTCTCCAGGCACAGGACGGCGGCGCTCGCGTGCTCGTCCCAGTCGAGGTCGTCGTAGAGCTCTTCGGCGCGGATCAGCGCGCGCCCGGGGCCGCTGCCCATCGCGAAGTAGCCGTCGCGATCGATCCGCCAGCCCGCGTACTGCGCGGCCAGGCACGCGACCGCGGCCGAGTCGGTGGTGACGGTGAGCGCGGGCAGCCAGCGACCTTCGATGACCAGCGGCGCGTACGTGACGCGCCACGTGGCCGCGGTGGTCGGAGACGCGTGAGCGCGGTCCGCGTCGAGGCGCCCGCGCGCCTGCACCTCGGCATGCTCGCGGTCGCCGGCGACGGGGCGCGGCGCTTCGGCGGGCTCGGCGTGTCGGTCAGCCGCCCCGCGGTCGTGATCGAGGCGCGAGCCGCCGACGAGCTGTCCGCCGAGGGCGTCGACGCGGAGCGCGCGCTGATGTTCGCGCGGCGCTGCCACGAGGCGCTGAGGCTCAGCGGCGGCGCGCAGGTGCGCGTGGTCGAGGCGATCCCGCCGCACGTCGGTCTCGGCTCGGGAACGAAGCTGGCGCTCGCCGTCGCCCAGGCGCTGGCCGTGCTCGCGGGGCGAACGGTCGACGCGCCCGCGCTCGCGAAGGCGGCGGGACGCGCCGCGCGCTCCGCGGTGGGCATGTGGACGTTCGCGCTCGGGGGCCTCGTGGTCGAAGGCGGCGTGCGGCGCGATGGGGAACGCCCGGCGCCGTTGCTGTCGCACTACTCGATGCCCGAGGAATGGCGGACCGTGCTCGTCCTCCCGAAGGCCGAGCCGGGGCTGTCCGGGGTCGCCGAGGAGGAGGCATTCGGGCGGCTCGTGCCCGCGGCCGAGTGTTCGGCGGCGATCGCGCAGCTCGTGCTGACCGTGCTGCTGCCGGCGCTCGTCGAGCGCGATCTCGAGGAGTTCGGGGCGGCGCTCACTCGCGTTCAGCAGCTGGTCGGCGACTCGTTCGCCGCGGTACAGGGCGGCCGCTTCCATCCGCGCGCGGGCGCGCTCGTCGAGGCACTGTTGCGCTTCGGTGCGGCGGGCGCCGGCCAGAGCTCGTGGGGGCCGGCGGTCTACGGGGTCGTCGGCAGCGAGGCGGCCGGCCGCGAGCTCGCGCGCCGCATGGAGGACGTGGTCGGCGGCGAGGGGCGCGTGGAGCTCGTGACGTTCGACAACCGCGGCGCGCGCGTGGAGCGGTCATGAGGCTGCTCGTGAGCGTCGTGGACGCCGGCGAGGCGCGCGAGGCCGCCGCTGCGGGCGCCGACATCGTCGACGTCAAGAACCCGGCCGAGGGCTCGCTGGGGGCGCCGTCGCCGGCGGTGATCGAGGGCGTCCGCTCTGCGGTCCCCGCCGAGCTGCCGATCAGCGCCGCGATCGGCGACATGCCCAACCTGCCCGGCACGGCAGCGCTCGCCGCCCTGGGCGCGGCGCGCAGCGGCGCCGCGTTCGTGAAGGTCGGGCTGTGGGGCGTGTCGACCGAGGCCGAGGCGGTCGCGCTGGTGCGCGCGGTCCGCGACGGCGTCGCGCGTGTGCCGGGCGCGGTCGTGGTGGCCGCCGCCTACGCGGACGCCCGCCGCGTGGCGCACGCGCCGCTCGCGCCGGAGCTGCTGCCGCGCGTGGCGCGGGCGGCGGGCGCCGGGGTCTGCCTTCTGGACACCGCCGTCAAGGACGGCCGCGGGCTCCTGGACTGGCTCCCGCCCGACCCGCTCACGTCGCTGGTGGCCGACGCCCATGGCGCGGGTCTGCAGATGGCGCTCG
>JBIOTP010000426.1:0-7606 GCA_044865965.1 Solirubrobacteraceae bacterium | reverse complement strand
CGTGCGCGCCGCCGTGGCCGGGGAGGCCGGCGGCGCGCGACTCGAGCGCGTGCGCCAGCGCGAGGTGGAGCTCGGCGTGCTCGCCGGGCAGCAGGTCGTCGTGCACGACCTCGCGCAGGAGCGCGTGGCGGAACGTGTAGCGGCCCTCGGCGTCGGCGACGATGAGGTGCGCCGCGGCCGCCTCGCGCAGCGCGTCGCGCAGCGTGCGCGGGTCGATCCCCGCCGCGTCCGCGAGCACGCCGTGCTCGACGCGCCGGCCGGCGGCGATCAGGCGCAGGAGCTCCTGGGCCTCGGTGGGCAGCTTCTCGATCCGCAGCATCAGGGCGTCGCGCAGCGTCGGGGGCAGCGCGCCGCGCCCGTCCAGGCCGGCGGCCAGCAGCTCCTCCGCGAACAGCGGGTTGCCCTCCGAGCGCGCCCACAGGCGTGCGAGCAGCTCGGGCGCCGGCGGCGAGCCGAGGATGTCGGCGAGCTGCTGGGCCAGCTCGTCGCGCGTCAGCGGTGGGAGCTCCACCCGGCGGGCGTTCGCGTCGCGCTCGAGCTCCGCCAGCAGCGGCCGCAGCGGGTGGCGGCGGTGCAGCTCGTCCGGTCGGTAGGTGGCGACGACGAGCACGGACTCTTGGCACAGCGTCGAAGCGAGGTAGGCCAGGAACGCGCGCGTCGAGCGGTCGGCCCAGTGGAGGTCCTCGATGCTCAGCAGCAGTCCGCCGTCGCGGCCCAGGAGGTCGAGCAGCTCGAGCAGGCCCTCGAATAGCCGCGCCTGGGCAGCCTCCTCGCCCTGCACGCGCGGGCCCTCGCCGAGGCCCGGCAGCATGTGCGCGAGGCCCTCGCGGGCGGCCGGCGAGAGCGTGGAGAGCACGGGGTCGCCCGAGCGGGCGAGCGGCCGCAGGGCGGCGACGATCGGCGCGTACGGCAGCTCGCTCTCGCCGAGCTCTATGCACTCGCCGCCGATCACGCGCGCGCCGCGCTCGCGCGCGCTGCGCTCGAGCTCGGCCAGCAGGCGCGTCTTGCCGACGCCCGACTCGCCGGCGAGGAAGGCGAGCGACGCGCGGCCGTCGACGGCCTCGTCGAGCGCGGCGACGAGCTCGGCCAGCTCCGTCTCACGGCCGATGAAGCGCGTGCTCGTGACCCGCGTCGCCATGAGAGCAGTATGGACCGTGCTGCCGACGCCGCCGCCCGCCGGGGAGCTGCGGGCGGCGGCATCGAGGGAGCGGGGCACGACGCCAATGCTGGCGGCGGCGGGGGCGCCCTGCATCGGGCGGATGGAGCGACGTTCGCGGTCGGCTCCCTTACGGCCCCGGCGCGGACCCCTTACCCTGCTCGGCGTTCCCCCCGTCGAAGCTCCATACGGTTCCTGGCAGACGCCGATCGACGGCGCCGCGGTCGCCCGCGACGACCGCTGGCGCTATGACCTGGTGACGGTCGCCGGCGGCGTCGTCTACTGGTCGGAGGTCCACGCGCACGAGGACGGCCGCAGCGTGATCGTCGCCCGGGCGCCGGGGGCGGCGCCGGCCGACGTGACCCCGCCCGGCTTCGACGTGCGCTCGCGCGTGCACGAGTACGGCGGCGGCGCGTTCACGGTCCACGGCGGCTCGGTGTTCTTCACCAACGGCGCCGACCAGCGCGTC
Source organism: Solirubrobacteraceae bacterium (assembly GCA_044865965.1). Lineage (GTDB taxonomy): Bacteria > Actinomycetota > Thermoleophilia > Solirubrobacterales > Solirubrobacteraceae > Solirubrobacter. Next base: position 5,981 of record JBIOTP010000426.1, on the reverse strand, counting down.
TACCGCCAGGACGACGGCGAGCCGCGCCCGCTGACGCCCGAGCCGCACCGGCCGTTCGGCATCCGCTACGCCGACGGCCGCGTGACGCCCGACGGCAGCCTGCCCCTGTGCGTCCGCGAGCGCCTCGCCGAGCCCGAGAACGTCAACGACCTCGTCGCGATCCCGACCGACGGCTCGGGCGAGCCGCGGGTCCTGGTCGGCGGGCACGACTTCTTCGCCGCGCCCCGCGTCTCGCCCGACGGGCGGCGGGTCGCGTGGCTGTCGTGGGACCACCCCCGGATGCCGTGGGAGGGCTCTGAGCTGTGGGTCGCCGACCTCGATGACCTCGACGGCGCGCGGCTGGTCGCCGGCGGTCCGGCCGAGGCCGTCGTGCAGCCCGAGTGGAGCGCCGACGGCGTGCTGCACTTCTGCTCGGACCGCATCGGCTGGTGGAACCTGTACCGCTGCGCGGACTCCGGCGTGGAGCCGCTCGCGCCGATCGAGGCGGAGGTCGGCGGGCCGCTGTGGGTCTTCGGGCAGTCGTGGTACGCGTTCCTGGACGACGGGCGCATCGTGTGCACCTACACCCGCGGCGGGCGCGACCACCTCGCGGTGCTCGAGCGGCCCGCCGAGCTGCGCTCGCTCGAGCTCGACTTCGTGTCGATGGTCGACCTCACGACCGACGGCACGCGCGCGCTGTTCGCGGCCGCGACGCCGGCGCTGCCGGCGCGGGTCGTGGCCGTCGACCTCGCGTCCGGCGAGGTGGAGACGCTCAGCGCCGACGTCCCGCCGTCGCAGTCCGAGGTGATCGTCGACGCGCTGGAGCGCAACGGCGTGCCGCACGAGTACCTCGCCTTCGAGGGCGAGCAGCACGGCTTCCGCAAGGCGGAGACGATCGCGCGATCGAGGCCGAGCTGGCGTTCTACGCGCGCGTGTTCGGGCTTTAGTCGGGCCAGGGCGGGTACGGCGGCCGCGACATCACCTCGACGAGGTGGCCGGCGGGGTCGCGCACGAACGAGCGGGGCGCGCCCCACAGGTCCTCGCCGGGCTCGGGCTCGAAGCCGGCCTCGCGCAGGGCGGCCAGGTCGCGCTCGTAGTCGGCGGCGACGATCGCGACGTGGCCGCGGCGCGCGGCGGTCGGGTCGTCGGCGGGCATCAGGTGGATCTGTGTGCGCTCGCGCTGGACCCAGCGGAAGTCGCTTCCCAGCCGCGGCGGCGGCGGCATCTCGTCGAAGCCGAGCAGCTCCCAGAAACGGACGCAATCGGCCATCTGGCGCGGGTTGACCTCGAGCGACACGTGCTGGATCACGGGCTGGAGGCTATACGGTGCGGGGCATGGATCTCGGTGAGGTCGGCGTCTGGAGCGCGGGGCTGCGGCGGCACGAGGACCGCGCGGAGGTCGCGGAGGCGGCGCGGGAGCTCGAGGCGCTCGGCTACGGCGCGCTGTGGTTCCCGGGCAGCGCCGGCGGGCCGGTGCTCGACGTCGCCGCCGAGCTGCTCGACGCGACCGGGAAGGTCGTGGTGGCGACCGGCATCCTCAACGTCTGGGGCCATGACCCGGCCGAGGTCGCGGCCGGCTTTGCCGGCCTCGAGGAGAACTGGCCGGGCCGCTTCCTGCTCGGCCTGGGCGTCGGTCACCCGTCCAACGCGCCGGACTACCGCCGGCCGCTGGCGAAGATGCGCTCGTTCCTCGACGCGCTGGAATCGGTGCCGCGCGAGGCGCGCGTGCTCGCGGCGCTGCGGCCGCGGATGCTGGAGCTCGCGCGTGCGCGCAGCGCGGGCGCGCATCCGTACTTCGTGCCCGTGGAGCACACGCGGCGGGCGCGCGAGGCGCTCGGTCCGCGGCTATTGGCGCCCGAGCAGGCGGTCGTGCTGGAGAGCGACCCCGGGCGGGCGCGCGCGATCGCCCGCGCGCACGTCGAGCGCTACCTCGGGCTGCCGAACTACGTCAACAACCTGCGGTGGCTGGGCTTCACGGAGGACGACCTGCGTGGCAGCGACCGCCTGGTCGACGCCGTCGTGGCGTGGGGCGACGAGGCGGCGATCGCCGTGCGGGTGCGCGAGCACCTTGCCGCCGGCGCCGATCACGTGTGCATCCAGGTCCTGAACGGCGGCCTGCCGCGCGCCGAATGGCGCAGGCTCGCACCCGCGCTGGTCGGGGTAGGCTCAGCACAAGGTTCGGGAGCTCCGGTTGGACCACGCAACCGGAGCCCCCGCCCCACGGACACCCCTCCTTGAGATGCGCTCGCTCCCTGTCTGCCTGCCGAACGCGGCGGCCGCGCACGCTATTCGATCCTCATCCAGTTGACAAGAGATGAGCTCCGGTAAGCCGGACGATCAGGCGCATTCGGAGCCCGCGCTCGGCCGCGACTTCGGCTCGCACGTGCGCGAGCTCCGCCGGCGCCGCCGCTGGTCGCTCGAGTCCCTGTCCAAGGCCTCCGGCGTGAGCCGCTCGATGCTCTCCGAGATCGAGCGCAACCAGGCCAACCCGACGCTCGCGACCGCCCTCGGCATCGCCCGCGCGTTCGGGCTGCGCCTGGGCGACATGGTCGACGGCCACCCGGGCGACAGCCGCCTGCAGGTGATCCGGTCGAACGATCCCTCGTACGACTACCGCAGCGACGCGGAGTGCGCATTGCGGACCCTGTCGCCGCTCGCCCCGGACCGCGTGTTCGAGTTCTACCGCGTGGACTTCGAGCCGGGCGGCGCTCTGAGGAGCCCGCCGCACTTCGAGGGGACCCGCGAGCTGGTGTACGTGGACCGGGGGCGGGTCTTGGTCGAGTCTGGCGAGGAGAGCGCTCGTCTGAGTGCCGGCGACTCGATCATGTACGGGGCGGACGTGCCGCACGCGATCGTGAACGTGGGGCGGTCGCATGCCCGGGTGTTTCTGATTGACCTGTTCCCGCTGGCGTGAGTGTGCTCCGCTCGCGCGTGTCTTTTCACGAAGGCGCTACGAAAACGGCGCATTGAGGGAGTGAGTTAGGAGCGTTTGCGCGCCACAATCGCTGGGTGGCCTACAAACGTACGAATAATTCGGACAAACGCAGGCCACCCGACCGTTTGGTCGCCCAGCTCGCCGGGCGACAGCACGGGGTCGCGACGGCCGCCCAACTCGCGCAGGCGGGGCTGACCAGGCGCGACATCGCGTATCGGGTGTCGATCGGGCGGCTCCACCGGGTCCACCGGGGCGTGTACGCGGTGGGTCACGGCGGGCTCTCCCGCGAGGGGCGCTGGATGGCGGCTGTACTCGCGGCGGGCGAGGGCGCTGTCCTCTCCCACCTGCCCGCCGCGACCCTCTGGGAGGCCTGGCGGCGCCCTTTGCGCGGCATCGACGTCATCGCGCCCGGAAAACACCGCGCCCAAACCGGCTTCCGGATCCATCGTGCCCGCCTCCTACATGCCCACGACGTGACCCGGCGCGACGGAATCCCGGTCACGAGCATGGCAAGAACGCTCGTCGACCTCACGGACGTCCTCGACGCGTACCAAATGGCGAACGTCATCCACGAAGCCGCGTTCCGCAAGCGCTTCGACCCCCGGGCGACTCGGGAGGCGATGAAGAGGGCCCACGGCCGGCGTACGAGCGTCCTCGCCGCCGCCCTCAGAGCCCATGAACGAGGCAGCGCCGGCACCCGCAGCGCGCTCGAGGACCGGTTCCTCGCGCTGGCGCGCTCGGCCGGCCGTCCCGAACCGGTCGTCAACACGCGGCTCGGGCGCTTCGAGGTCGACTTCCGCTGGGGCCGCCTGTGCGTCGAGATCGACGGTGACGGCCACGACCGTCCGCGGACCCGGCGCGACGACGAGGCGCGTGACGACGCGCTCCACGCGGCCGGCTACGAGGTCCTCCGCTTCACGGCCCGCGAGGTCGACGAGCGTCCCGGCGCGGTCGCCGAGCGGCTCGGGCGCTGATCGCGCTCGATCTCACGGCAGCCCCGCGTGCGGGACGTCGACGGTGGCGGTGAGCAGCACGGCCTCGCGCGCCGCCTTGCGGTTCTCCTCGGCGAAGTCGGGCGCGGCGCACATGAGCAGCGTGCGTCCGTCCTGCCCGCCGAGCGCGCAGGCGAAGACGCCGAGGCCCTCCGGCATCGCGATCTCGCCGACGATCTCGCCGCCGGGCGCGATCCGGCAGCAGCGCGCGAAGAGCCCGTCGGCCGCCCACAGGTGGCCCTCGGCGTCGAGCGTGCAGCCGTCGGGCGCGAACGTCGCGTGCGGGAGCATCTCGGCGATCGTCCCCAGCGGCACCGGCGGCCCGACCTGCCAGATCTCGCGGGCGCCCAGCGCGCCGTGGTCGCCGATCGGGAACACGGCGAACCGGCCCGCGAACGTCTCGGAGACGATCAGCGTCGCCCCGTCCGGCGTGATCACCGACCCGTTCGGGAACAGGAGGTCGCCCGCCGCCAGCCCGCACGACCCGTCGGGATCGACGCGTGCGAGCACGGTCGGCTTCGGGTCCTCGCCGCCCATCAGGTCGAACCCGAAGCTGCCGACGTAGGCGCGGCCCTCGGCGTCGACGACCATGTCGTTGAGGTGGTACTCGCCGACGAAGCTCAGGTCGGCGTGCTCGGTGACCTCGCCGTCCGGCGTCCGCCGCAGCACGCGGTGGTCGCGCATCGAGACCACGAGCAGCGACCCGTCCGGCATCCACCCCAGCCCCGAGGGCTGCCCCTCGGCCTCGAGCACCTGCTCCTCGCCGCCGTCCTCGTCGTACGAGAACACCGCGTACCGGTACATGTCCGAGACCCACCAGCGTCCTTCGTGCCACCGCGGCCCTTCGAAGTAATGGCCGCCTTCGAACAGCGTGCGCATGGCGCGACCCTACCGACCGTCCGCTAGGTTCAACGGCGATGCGGCTCAGCGTGCTCGACCAGTCGCCGGTGTCCGAGGGGTCGACGGGCGCCGACGCCCTGCACAACACGCTCGACCTCGCGCGGCTCGCCGACGCGCTCGGCTATCGCCGCTACTGGGTGGCCGAGCACCACGGCGGCCCGACGCTGGCCGGGCCGAGCCCGGAGGTGCTGATCGGTCCGATCGCCTCAGCGACGAAGCGTATCCGCGTCGGGAGCGGCGGCGTGATGCTCCCCCACTACAGCCCGCTGAAGGTCGCCGAGACGTTCAGCGTGCTGGCCGGGCTGTACCCCGGCCGGATCGACCTCGGCATCGGCCGCGCGGCCGGCACCGATCCGATGACGACGCTGCTGCTCCAGCGCGACCGCAGCCGCGCGATGCCCGACGACTTCCCGCAGCAGCTCGCCGAGCTGCTCGCGCTGCTGGAGAACCGCGTGGCCGCCGACAACCCGCTCGCGCGGCTCGCGCGCGTCCTGCCGGGTCGGCCGGAGGCGCCCGAGCCGTGGCTGCTCGGCTCCTCGCCGCAGAGCGCGATCTGGGCCGCGCAGCTCGGGCTGCCGTACGCGTTCGCGGACTTCATCAACCCCGCCGGCGCGGAGATCGCCGCCGTCTACCGGCGCCGCTTCGCGGCCGGCGAGCGGCTGCGCAAGCCGTCCACCGCGATCGCCGTGTGGGCGCTGTGCGCGGAGAGCACCGAGGAGGCCGTCAGGCTCGCGGCGAGCAGCCGGATGGCGTTCACGCTGCTGCGCCGCGGCCGCCTGATCAAGGTCCCCCCGCCCGAGAAGGCGCTGCGCTTCCTGGAGTCCGAGGGCGCCGAGCCGGGCGCCGCGCCCCCGGGCCGCCGGGCGATCGCCGGCGACCCGGCGGCGGTCCGCGCCGGCATCGAGGAGGCTGCCCGCGAGTACGGCGCGGAGGAGGTGATCGTCGTCACGATCACCTACGACCACGCCGCCCGCCGGCGATCCTACGAGCTGATCGCCGACGCATTCGGCATCACCCGCGGCGGGCGCTCAGCCACCGTGGTGCCCGCCCCCACCTGAGCACGCCACGTTCACGCACTGGGCCGGGTTGCCGTTGCGCGCCCGTTGCCGAGCGTGATGTCGTCGGCGCCGATCACGAGCCCGTCGCCCGGGCAGTTCGCGAGGTCGGCGCGCAGC
>JBIOTP010000425.1:0-5416 GCA_044865965.1 Solirubrobacteraceae bacterium | reverse complement strand
GTGGTAGCCGGAGATCGAGCAGGTGTTCCACTTCGGGATCCGCTCGCGGCAGTAGGCGAACAGGTCGGTGGTCAGGCGCATCGACGGCTCGGGCGGGTAGATGAAGTTCCCGCGGGCGATGTACTCCCTGAGGATGTCGTTCTGCACGGTCCCGCGCAGGTCCTCGCTCGCGACGCCCTGCTCCTCGGCCACCAGCTCGTAGAGCAGCAGCAGCACCGAGGCGGGGGCGTTGATCGTCATCGACGTCGAGACCTCGTCGAGCGGGATCGAGTCGAACGCCGTGCGCATGTCGTCGAGCGTGTCGATCGCCACGCCCGTGCGGCCGACCTCGCCGAGCGAGCGCGGGTCGTCGGAGTCCAGGCCGAGCTGGGTCGGCAGGTCGAATGCCATCGAGAGGCCGGTGGACCCGTGCTCCAGCAGATAGCGGTAGCGCTCGTTGGACTCCTTCGCCGACGCGTAGCCGGCGTACTGGCGGATCGTCCACGGCCGCTTGCGGTACATCTCTGCGTGGATCCCGCGCGTGAACGGATGTTCCCCCGGTTGGCCGAGGTCGAGGTCGGCGGGCAGGTCGTCGCCCGTGTAGAGCGTCTTGACTTCGATGCCCGAGTCGGTGAACCGGCGCGGGTCGTCGGGGCCGACGACCGGCGCCACCGACAGATCGGACGCGGTGTCCTTGTCCCCGATGGCCATGCCCGCAGGGTACTCCGGGGTACTGTCCCTGAGCGATGGATGCCCTGCGCGAGCTGCCCCCGGTGGACGCGCTGGCGGCGCAGGTCGACGCGCCGCGCGCGCTGGCGGTCGCGGCCGCGCGGGCGGTGCTGGCGCAGCGCCGGGTCGAGCTGCTGGAGGGTGACGCGGGCGCCGCGGACCTCGCAGAGCGGGCGCGGGCGTGGGTGCGCGCGGCGGAGCGGCCCTCGCTGCGGCGGGTGCTCAACGCGACCGGGGTGATCGTCCACACGAACCTCGGGCGGGCGCCGCTGCCGGCGGCGGCGCGGGAGGCCGTGGCGCGGGCGGCCGAGGGCTACGCCAACCTCGAGCTGGACCTGGAGAGCGGCGCGCGCGGATCGCGGCACGCGCACGTGGAGGGGCTGCTGCGGGAGTTGACCGGCGCCGAGGCGGGCTTCGCGGTCAACAACGGCGCCGGCGCCGCGCTGCTGGCGGCGGCGGCGCTCGCCGGGCCGGGCCGGGCGGTCGTCGTCTCGCGCGGGCAGCTCGTGGAGATCGGCGGCGGCTTCCGGGTGCCGGAGGTGATCGCGCAGGCCGGCGCGCGGCTCGTGGAGGTCGGGACGACCAACCGGACGCGCCTGGCCGACTACGCGGGGGCGATCGGACCGGACACCGGCGCGATCCTGCGCGTGCACCCGTCGAACTTCCGCCAGCTCGGATTCGTCGAGGAGGTCGCGATCGAGGCGCTGTGCGAGCTCGGCGTGCCGGTGATCGACGACGTCGGCTCGGGCGCGCTGGTCGCGATCCCGGACGAGCCGGCCGTGCGGCGCTCGGTGGTGGCCGGCGCCGCGCTCGTGTGCTTCTCCGGCGACAAGCTGCTCGGCGGCCCGCAGGCGGGCGTGATGGTCGGCCGGGCGAGCGCCGTGGAGGCGGCGCGGGGGCACCCGCTGGCGCGGGCCCTGCGGATCGACAAGCTGTCGCTGGCGGCACTCGAGGCGACGCTGCGGCTGTACCGCGATCCTGAGCGCGCGCGGCGGGAGATCCCGGTGCTGGCGATGCTGGAGGCGCCGGCCGACGTGCTCGCTGCGCGGGCGCGGCGGCTCGCGGAGGCGCTCGGCGCCGAGGTGGTCGAGGCGACGGCACGCGTCGGCGGCGGCGCGCTGCCGCTGCTCGAGCTGCCGGGCCCGGTCGTCGCGCTGGGGGATCCGTCGCCGGATGCGCTTGCCGCGGCCCTGCGTGCCGGCGAGCCGCCGCTGGTGGGCCGGATCGAGGGCGGCCGCCTGCTGCTCGACCCGCGGACGCTGGCCGAGGCGGAGATCGACGCGGCCGCGCGCGCGGTCGCCGCGGCCATGCGTCCGCGATCCGATTGATCGCCGCCTGAGCGGGTGGGAACATGGCGTATGCGCGCCATCTCGGGCCCCCTCGTCGCCGTCGTCGCCGGCGCGCTGCTGGCCGCCGGCTGCGGGAGCGCCGGCCACCGGCACGTCACGGTCCGCCACGCGCCGCCCGCGCGGCGGAGTCGCCCCGCCGCCCGCCCGCTCGCCCCGCCGCTCGCCCGCGGGCACCACCACGGCGCCGTGCCGATCCTCATGTACCACGTGATCGGGACCGCCCCGGCCGGCGCTCCCTATGGCGATCTGTGGGTGCCGGCGGCGCGCTTCCGGGCGCAGCTCGCCGGGCTGGCGCGGGCCGGCTACCGCGGCGTCACGCTCTCGCAGGTCTGGGCCGCCTGGCACGGAGGACCGGGGCTCCCGCGGCGCCCGGTGGTCGTGACGTTCGACGACGGCTACATGAGCCAGTCGCGCGTCGCCGCGCCCGCCCTGCGGCGGCTCGGCTGGCCGGGCGTCCTCGATCTCGAGGTCCACAACCTCCATGTCGCCGGGGGACTGTCGCCCCGCCGCGTCCGCGGGCTGCTCGCACGCGGCTGGGAGCTCGCCGCGCACACGCTCACGCATCCCGACCTCACGACGCTGGGGCCGGAAGAGCTGCGGCGCGAGGTCGCCGGCTCACGCACCGCGCTGCGCCGGCTGTTCCACGTCGCGGTGCGGTTCTTCTGCTACCCGGCCGGCCGCTACGACGCGACCGTCGAGCAGGCCGTCAAGGCCGCGGGGTACCGCGGCGCGACGACGACCGACCCCGGGGTCGCCGCGCCCGGCGACGACCCCCTGGCGCTGCCGCGCATCCGCGTGACGCCGGAGGACACCCCGGCGGCGCTGCTGGCGCGGATCAGCCGATCATCTCCCGCGCCGCCCCGCCGGGCCGGAACATCGGCAGGCAGTTCGCCTCCGGCGCGATCCTGACGTGCAGCACCGCCGGGCCGGGCTCGGCGAGCGTCTCGTCGAGCGCGTCGGCGACCGCGCCCGGCTCGGACACCGAGCGCGCGGCGACGCCGAACGCGCCCGCGAGGCACGCCCAGTCCGGGCCCGCGCCGAGGTCGACGGCGGTGCGCCGTCCGCCCCAGAACAGGTCCTGCTGCTGGCGGACCATCCCGAGGCTGGCGTTGTCGAGCAGCAGCAGCTTGACCGGCAGCTCCTCCTCGACGGCGGTCGCGAGCTCCTGGACGTTCATCAGCAGCGATCCCTCGCCGCTGACGCAGACGACGCGCGCGTCCGGCTCGGCGGCTTGGGCGCCGAGCGCCGCCGGCAGGCCGAAGCCCATCGTCCCCAGCCCGCCGGAGGTGATCCAGCGCCGCGGCCGCTCGAAGCGCAGCCGCGCCGCGGCCCACATCTGGTGCTGGCCGACGTCGGTCGTGACGATGGCGTCGCCGAGCCGGGCGGCGAGCGCGTCCAGCGCCGCCTCGGGGGACACGGCGCCGTCACACGGCTGCGGCTCGCGCGCCTCGCGCCAGCCGTCGATGCGCTCCCACCACGCCGCCAGGCGGGCGGGATCGAGGACGGGCAGCGCCGCGGCGATCGCCTCAAGCGCCAGCCGGGCGTCGGCGACGATCGGGATGTCTGCGGGGACGTTCTTGCCGATCTCCGACGCGTCGACGTCGACGTGGACGACGCTCGCGCCCGGCGCGAAGTGCTCCAGCCCGCCGGTCACGCGGTCGTCGAAGCGCGCCCCGACGGCGACGATCAGGTCGGCCTCGTCCATCGCGCAGTTCGCCACGCGCGTCCCGTGCATGCCGAGCATCCCGAGCCACTGCGGGTCGGAGGCGGGGAACGCCCCCAGCGCCATCAGCGTCGTGGTGACCGGCAGCCGGGCGGCGGCCGCGAGCGCGGCGAGGGCGTCCGCGCCGCCGGCCTGCACGACGCCGCCGCCGGCGTACAGCACCGGCCGCCGGGCCGCCGCGATCGCCTGCGCCGCGAGGCGGACCTGGCGCCCGTTCGGGCGCCGCAGCGTCCGGTACCCCGGCCAGGACGGCGCGTGGGTGGGGCGGTCGCGCGCCGGCGCCGCGGCGATGTCGGCGGGCACGTCGATCAGCACCGGGCCGGGGCGGCCGGTGCTCGCCAGGAACAGCGCGTCGACGACGGCCTGGGCGGCGTCGTCGGGCCGCTCGAGGGCGATCGAGTGCTTGACGATCGGCTGCGTGATGCCGATCACGTCGGTCTCCTGGAACGCGTCGGTGCCGCGCAGGGCGGTCTTCACCTGCCCGGTGACGAACAGGGTCGGAACCGAGTCCATGTGGGCGTCGGCGATCGGGGTGACGAGGTTCGTCGCCCCCGGGCCGCTGGTGGCGAACGCCACGCCGACGCCGCCGCCGGCGCGCGCGTAGCCCTCGGCGGCGTGCCCGGCGGCGGCCTCGTGGCGCATCAGCACGTGGCGGATCGGGCTGTCGTGGAGGGCGTCGTAGAGCGGCAGGCAGGCGCCTCCGGGCAGCCCGAAGACGACGTCGACGCCGGCGCGCTCGAGCGCGCGGATCAGCGCGTCGGCGGCGCGCATGGGTACGGCGATGGGTGACGGCGGGGCACGAGAGGGACTCCTTCGAGACGAGGATCAGCGGACGTGGAGCACGCCGGCGGATACTCGGTGGGCGTGCAGTGCCGTCACGGCCCCGATGATGGCAGACGGCGGCGCGCGCGTCGAACCGCCCGCCGGGCGGCGCCCGCCACGAGCGCGCCGAGGGGCCGCGAGGTCTCGAGCGTCAGCCGGCGCGGCTCCCCGGGCGCCTTGCGCGCCCAGCCCCACCACTCGTCCTGGATGCGCAGCTCGGTGAACGAGGGGTGCTGGGCGACGATCAGCTCGAACACAGCGCGCAGGTGCGGCTGGGTGCGCTCGGGCTCGGACAGCTCCCGGTGCACGATCCCGTCGGTCGCCTCGCGCCCCGGGTCCTGCGCGTAGGTCCAGTCGAGGTCGTCCATCAGCAGCCAGCCGCCGGGGCGCAGCAGCTTCTCCGCGAGCACGACCGCGAGGCCGTCGATCGTCCAGTTCTTCGCGCCGTCGAGGTACACGAAGTCGAAGCACGGCGCCACGTTGCCGGCGGCGTCGGAGCGGGCGGCGACCTGCTCCTTCAGCCACCACGTGTAGGAGGAGAACTCGCGCACGACGGTGACGCGATCGGCGACGCCGGCGCGCGCCAGCACGTCCTCCGGCGCGGGGTCGTAGGCGGCGCCCGCGAAGTCGACGGTCGTCACGCGCGCGCCCGCCGCGGCGAGGTAGGCGGCGCCGACGCCGTGCGCCGTCCCGAGCTCCAGCACGTCGCGCGCGCCGGTCTTGCACACGTGGTCGTAGATCACCCGCCCCTGCTCGGGGGACATGAACGGCACGCCTGCGACGGCGGCGGCCACCTCCTCGAACTCCGGCGCCG
>JBIOTP010000424.1:0-32035 GCA_044865965.1 Solirubrobacteraceae bacterium | reverse complement strand
CCCCTCCGTGTGGACGAGCGGCACGATAGGGCGATCGATCGCCGGTCCGACGAGTCGGCCACCGGTGGCAAAGTGCTGCAAAATCGACGTCAGGGATACTTCCGCTGACAGACGAGACGCGCGGTCGTCGCCGGCGGGCCAATGCGAAACGAAGCGGGCACTCTGCGCCGACGGCAGACGCCTGCCTAGCCGACGCGATTACCGGTTCGGTCCTTGCGTCCTGCGAGAACGTGACGGATCGCGACTGCCACTCGATCGTGCCAGGGCGGCGCTCGGAGGCGGGCGCTATGCTGGCAGGGTCAGACAGCGAGGGCAACCTGAGGGCGAGACCTTCAACTGAACGTCCCCTTCCCGCGAAAGCCGCCTGATCTTCTGATGGCCGAGAGTCCACCTGCGGGTGGGCTTTCCGCGTTAATGGTCCCGCCGTCGACCCGTCGTGCGCGGCGCCCGTTAGCCCGCACACGCTGGCGCGCCACGCTCGATGCTCCTCGGAAGCGACGCGAAATCTTGCCAATGGACGTTCGAGGTGCGGTCTGGGACGCAGCTCTGGAGGTCGGCGCCGCTCCTTGCGGAGCATCAGTTCGTCGAGCCGTCCATCACGGACTCGACGAGCGCGAAAGCGGGCCGCAAGGCGCCGGGTCAGGGCAGGATGTCGTTGAGCGTCGCCGTGAAGCGCTCGCCCGACTCCTCCAGCTCGCCCTCGATGTGCAGGCGCGCCGGGCCGGTCTCCGTCCACAGGTCGAGGAAGTAGGCCCAGCCCGGCTCGTCCGGGTCGTCGGACTTGGTGATCGCCTCGACCCGGTAGATCTGGCGCGGCGGCAGCATCAGCGATTCCGGGCAGTCGTCCTCGACGCGACGGCGCAGGTCCTCGACTTCGAGCCGATTGCGAGACACGACGCGGAGCTCCTCGTAGTCGCCGTCCACGACGAGCTCGACGATGTCCTCGAGTGCCCGGTACATCGTGTCGGGCATCAGCTCGAGCCCGTCCACGATCTCTTCCGGCCCGCCCAGCTCGTAGCTCGGCGTCAGGCTGAGCCGGTTGTAGAAGTAGTCCTCGCACGCCGCGCGCGCCTGGCGCCGGATGCCCTTGGACAACCCCGCGGTGCCGAGCGCGAAGACCCCCGCGGCGATCGCTTCCTCGAGCGTCCCGTGGCGGCGCGTCAGCTGCGCGGTGATCGCGCGACCGTGCTCCGTGTCGCGCGCCATCGATGAGCCGTCCATCAGAATCGAGGGAGCCTCGTGGCGGCTGTAGCCCGCGCAGGCCCGCACCGCGGAGTGCAGGACGATGAGGTGGTCGCCCATTACGCCCGCGCGGGTGAGGCGCCGCCGGGCGTCATCCGGCATCGAGCGGCTCGTCGAAGGCGTGGTAGTAGCGCCGCCACGACCGTGCATCCTACGAATGCAGAACCACCTCCGCCGCGTCTGACGACGACCCGAAAGCCGCAGCGCCGTGGCGGAGCGGAGAGTGCCGCCATACGACGACAGCGGCAGCCGCGCCTGAAGCGCTCTCAAACCGCCTTCGCTCTCGGCTGGTTACTCTTGCCCTCGCGCCTCGACCACGCCGCGCATTGTGGTCCACGTAGTGCATGGACCCGGCGATCTCGCGAGGAGCCGCGGGACCTTGAACCCGCGTCGACGTTCGCGATCCTGCCCGGCTACAGCGTCGTTTTCGATTCCACCCCGGTCGACCGTGGCCGGGAAGTGCGATCGCGCCGATCAGCGGATCGTCGTCGACGTCGACCACCGTCGTGACCGGCAGCGGCTTGCCGAGTACCTGTTCGGTGAGCTCCCACAGACGCGCAGCCGTCGCCGGATCTTTGGCGGAGGCGTAGACATCGAGCAGCTCCGGCCGGCCACGGAGCTGGCCGAACCTGGCGGGGCCGATGAAGGCGCAGCTGGGCGTGCTGTGGTCGAGCGCTCGGAGCGTGGGCAACGCGCCGGCGGCGGCCGACTGGAGCAGCACCCTGGTGACGACCTTGCTGGCAGTGGCCAGTCGGCCGCGACCGGCCTGCTCGAGCTGGCGGGCGAACAGGTTGGTTGCGCTCGCGCCCGGGTGCACGGCGACGGCGCTGACTGGTGAGCCGGCCGTGCCGCAGCGGCGGTGCAGTTCCTGCGCGAACAGCAGGTTGGCCTGTTTGGTGTTCCGGTAGACCTGCCGGCCGTCGTAGGGCGCCGGGTGAGCAGTTGCTCCGGGGTCGTCTGCGGCGACCAGCGTGGCGTGACCCAGGTGGTTGGTGGCCATCTGACGCTCGAAGCCCTGCTGGGTGAGCCGCAGCGGCCCGCCCATGACGCCGGCGTTGCAGATCAGGGCGCAGAGGTTGTCGTAGCGGTCGAGCAGCGTCGTGGCGCAGCCTGCGACCTGGTCGAGGTCGGACAGGTCGAGCTCGACGATGCTCGTCGAGCCCGGCCCGGCGACGCGCGCCGCGGCCTGCTCGCCCTTGGCCGTGTCGCGCACCGCCAACACGACGTGTGCGCCGCGTCCGACGAGCTCGCGGGCCGCTTCGAGGCCGATGCCGCTGTTGGCGCCGGTCACGACGAAGGTGCGTCCCGTCTGCTCGGCCAGCAGCCGCGGATGCCAGGTCATACGGGGAGCGTACGGCCAGGCCCCGCACGGGAGCGCAGGGCTGAATGTCCTCTAAGTACCACCAGCCGGAGATCGCCCGCGACGACCCCGGGACGCCAGCTCATCGCCTCGGCGATGTCGACCGGCTCCGTCGATCCATCCCGGAATACGACGGGCGATGGAGCGACACAACAGAGCTCACCACGGCTTGGCTGTCAGGCCGTCCAGTACCGAGATCGACCCCTCGGAGCGCAGCACGAAGCGGCCGGTCCACCCCGTTGGCACAGTGCTCCGTTTCGACGGAGGCGGTTGGTTCGCCGGCCCGACCTGCGGCGGCGAGCTCCGGCGCAAAGTGCCGATCGTCTACGAGACCACTGAAAGCTCGGCCGGTCATGAAGCCGCCCGTTTCGGCGCAACTGATTCCTCTCGATGGCTCGTTCGAGGCCCTCAGAACGGCCGCATTTCGGTCGGCGATGTCGCGACTCTCGGCGGAGACGACCTTTTCAGCGGTCTCCCACAATCTGGGCACTTCCGTTGGTCGAGTTGTTGCGAGGCACCTTGACACGTCTGTCCGCGGACGCTTCGCGTGAAAGGCGCGTCCGCCTCGTGGAGCTGCGCGTCGTGTCGCGTTAGCTCAGTGACGAGATGCCGAGCCGCTGGGCGACCTCGTCGACGTGGCGCAGCGCGTCTTCGGGATGCCCGCCGTGTGCGAACGTCGCCTCTTGGGCCAGGCCCTCGCGAGTGATGGGCACGCCTTCGACCAGCGCGCGGCGCACGACCGCGAGCGCGGCGGTGGTGACGGCATTGCCGAGCTGCTCGCGGGTGGTCGGCGGCGCCGGGTGCACGGGATCCGCGGACCCCTCCTTTCGAGCGCCGCGGGCCAGGGGGATCCGAGGCTTCGGACCCGAACGCGTCGCCGGCCTCACGCTAGCGGGTCGGCCTGGTGCGCTCCGGTCGCGTTTCGTCGTGCGTGGGCCTAGCTAGAGTCGGATGTGATGCGAATTCGATGGCGCCGCGCCAGGACCGGGCCGCCCGTGAAGACGGTGCGCCACGATCCCCCGGCCCGATCGCCCGTGCCCGCCGAGCTGGGCGATATCGAAGCTCAGGCGTGCTATCACCGCGACCGGCTCGCGCTGTATCGCGCGCGCATGCACGGATCGCGGCCGACGAGCACGGTGCGCCTTGGTGAGCTCGAGCGGGCCGCGACGGCGGCCGCCGAGCGGTTGCGCACCGCCCGGCGGCAGGCGGAGCGCGAGCCGCCGGTGTGAAGCTGGCGCGTTAGGAGTCGTCCGGCCCTCAAGTTCGCGGGCCGGCGTGCCGATAGGAGGTCGTTGAGGCGGGGAGCGGCTTGCTCTGCGCCCCGCGTCGGGCGTCCGACGCGCCGGAGCCATTGTCAGGGGGACGGATGAACGATCGCGATCGGCTTGAGCAGTTGCGTGCACTGCTCGATCGGCTTGAGCGAATGCCGGCGTCCACGGACCGCGATTGGATGCTGGGCGAGGTGCGCGCGCGGGCCGTCGACGTCGAGACCGGTGTGACACCGGCCGCGGTCCGTGCCTTGCCCCAGGACGCGGCGAATGCCGAGAGCGCCGCCGCGCAGGCGTCGCGCGTCAAGGCGACCGACACGAGCGCGCGCCGGAAGCCCACGCGTGTGACGACCTCCCGCGCAGCGAACCGCGCCGCGTGGAGTGCGTCGCGCGCGAGGCTCGACGTCCCGGCGTCGCGTCCGTCCCTGGTCGCCGTTCGCGAGCGGCCGGTACGGGAGAGCCCTGTGGATCTGCTTGAGCAGGGCGGGCTGCTGTGCCTGGGCGATCCGCCGGCCGACGCCGCCGGAGCGAGCCGTCCGTGGTCGGGTGGCCTGCGCGGCTAGCCAAGCACGATCGTCGTACCAGACCCCTTCACCGCTTCCGCGACGTGCCTCGCACCGCGGGGCCGCCGGCTCGCCCGCGACGGCGACCTCACGGACGGATTTTCCGCACCGACAGACGAGCCATCTCCTAGGAGGCACGGCGATCCGCGCTCGGGATCCTCGCAGAGCATGTCGAGCAAACACACGACCAAGACGGCCGGTTCGATCGGCAAACCGGTCAGCGAAGACCCGGTTCCTGCCCTGCCCCTGAGTCGGCTGATGCGTGATGTCGAGTCTCAGGTTGACGCTTGACGCTCGCGCGCCGGCGAGCGCCGCAGGCTCCGCTCACGGCAGTCTCGCCGTCAGATCTGCGATCGATGCCGCGACCCGGCCGCCGCCACGGGGTAGCGTGGCGCCCATCTCCGAATCCGTCGCCAAACCCGCCGCGTATGCGCGCGGCATGACCGCGATGCAGGAGCGGCTCGCGCCGTTACTCGACCGGCTCGCCGACGTGTTCGACCACACCGCCGAGCTCGCCGAGCAGCACGCCATGCGCCTCTCCGACCGTGCGAGCCAAGCAGTCGAGTACGAGCGCGCAAACCGCGCGCGCGACGCCGCACAGCGCGCCCGCACCCACGCACACCTCGTGCGACAACGCACCTCGGACAACTAGACCCGGCCCCGACGCGAAAGGTCAATTGGAGTTCCCCCGATCCGCCGGACCGGGGGAACCCACGTGGACCGTTGCCGAGATGCCGGGCCAGACGACCGCTCGCGGCGCCGCCCCGCGCGCTTGACGAGTGTCCGGCGTGGGCCGCGCGACCTGCCGCGGTTCCGGTCGCAGTCCAGCCGGGCTGAAGACTCCGGATGTGGCGAGCGGCCCGTGGCGACGCACGGCAGCGGCGCGGAGCCGTACGCTCAGGCGGCGTCGGCTCCTGGCCTTGATGGAGTCGGCCGGTGCTCATGTCGCCCGAGCCTTCGAGCAAGTCCCCACCGGAGCCGTCCGGGCCCAAATACAGCGCGCGGGTTGCGCTGAGGTGCGAGCGTGACCACGCTCCCGGGCCCGTGCTCCACGCGTTGCAGCAGCTTCGTTCGGTCATCGACGACCGGCTGCGTGATGAGCTCGGCGCGCGCTATGACCGCCACAGCGCGCAGTCGGTCGGAACCGACAAGCTGGCCGTCGTCTTCACGCTCCGTGCTGGCATGCCTGCGGATGCAATCCGCTCGGCGGGGCTGGCCGCGGCCACGCTCGTCGAGCTGCTCACGGACACCGGAGCTGCGATCGACGTCTCAGTCCTCGCCCTCGTCGTTCGCGCGCAGTAGCGAGCGCGTCGCGCCCCCGATGAGCCGTGCCCCCAGCAACCGGCGCCGCCGGCAACTCGCGCGGGAGGCCGTCAACGCCGCCACGCGGCGCCCGTCCGGCCGGGGCGGGGCGCACCGTCGAGCGCCGCGGCCACCCGGGCTGCCGCCTCGCTGCTGCCTTCCGCGCGCAGCGGCACGTACGTGTTGTCGAGGCGTCCGCCGAAGCCGAGCTGTCCCAGCCGCCCGCCGACCGTCACGATCGTTGCGCGGATCCCGCCGGAGCTCGTGGCGCGGATTCAGACCGAACGGCCGCAGCGAGGTCCTCTATCGGCAGAGCTGCTCCCGCTGGTCCACCAACCCGCGGTCGCCGCCCCCGACGTGTTCGGCTCAAAGACCAGCGCGCGGCTGCTTCCGGCGCGCGAACGCCGAGCGGGGTTGCGGCCGAACGGCCGCCGACCGCTAGCGTGTCCCTGGTGGCTGCGTGTCGCATCACGTGCGTCGATGGCGGGACGATCGACGTGCGCGGAGATCTGGAGGCGGTGGTGGAGGAACTCCATAAGGTGTTCACCCGCCGCGAGCACACCTTCGCGATCCTGCACGATCTCAGCGGAACGCCGGTCGCGGTGCGCCCGGAGGCAGTGCTTCACGTACGGCCGCGCGAGGCGGTGACTGAGCCGCCCCGCGTTGCTTGACGCGCCTGCCCTCGAAGTAGCCATGGAATCGCCCCCGCCGCTATGAAGATCGCGGTGGAGCGCGCGTCGACGACGACGCAACGGTCCGTGCCGCGGCTAGCTCGTTCCTCGTCGTTCGTGCGCAGCACGAACGACTCGCCGGCGCCGTCGAGCCGCCGTACCGCAACTCGACCCCTCGATGAGGTCGATCGGCACGACTGCGCGTTCTCATCGGAGAAGCATTCCTTCAGCAAGCACGATGTGTTGCGTCGGATGCTCCTGACCGCGAAGGCGCGCGCTGGGGCACGCTGAGGAGTAGCGTGTGAGCTACTGGCCCTGCGGCCAATAATCCTGGCCTCGGAGCGTCGGTACGCCGACTCGCGCAAGCGCCAAGGCAACACACCCTGGGCGTACGGGATCGACTGCGGGGCCAGCCTAGAGGCCTCGGGTGTCGCCTCGATCGGACTGCGAGCGACGCAGGCGCCGCCTGCGTTGCACGGTGAGAGGCTTGAGCGCGCGCCGATCCAGGTAGAAGAATCCCCGGCTGACCATGCCGGTGTACGTCTACCGCCGCGAGGATGGCTCGACCTTCGAGATTGAGCAGCGTATGAGCGACGACAGCCTGCTCAGCTGCCCGACGACCGGGCAGAAGGTCGAGCGCGTTCTGCAGCCGTTCACGCCGCGCTATAAAGGCACCGGGTTCTACTCGACCGACCGCCGCAGACCGAACGCCACGATGCCGCCGAAGAGCGGCGATTCGTGACGAATGGCCGCGGCAGCGGGTGTATCGTGATGGTGCTGCTATGCCCTGGCTCGCCGACACTGACGTGGGGGCTGCGTACGGACTCGCGCGATCGATCGTTGGAGCCCGGACGGAGGCTGAACTGCGACGTCGCACGCTCGAGGCGCTCGCCGAGCTCGTCCCCGCGGACCTCGTAACGTGGGATCGCGTCGAGCTCGCCACAGGCGTCGTCGATCACCAGGCGGCCCCGGTCGACGCGGAGCCCGATGGCGCTTTCGACGCGCTTGTCGCCCACGCGGCCGACCATCCGCTGCTCGCCGCCCACGCGGCGCGCCGACGCGCGGCGCTGCGGTTGTCGGAAGTCGTGGCGCCGGGCACGCTGACCCACGGTGCGCTGTACGGCGACCTTCTGCACGCCGCCGGCGTGGAGTATGAGATCGCGATTGGTATGCGCATCGGTCGCGGCGAGGCGGTCGTCGCCGGGCTTGGACGGACCGAGCGCGAGTTCTCCGAGCGCGACCGCGACGTGCTCGATCTCGCCCGCCCGGGGCTCGAGGGAGCGCTGCGGGCCACGCAGGCGCGCGGCCGCCTCGTCCGCGCGCTCGCCGACGATCCGCCGCCCGGCACCGCGGTGGTGCTGCTCGACCGCGACGGCGAGATCGAGCTCTCGGGCCCGGACGCCGGGCGGTGGCTGGCCGAGCACCACGGCGCGCCCGAACACCCCGGATGGCTGCCGCCGCCGGTCGCCGAGTGGCTCGCGCTGCCGCCGCGCCCGCCGCTGGTCAGCGAGCGCGAAGGCCGGCGTCTCACCGTCACCCTGCTCCCTGGCGATCCGCACGCACTGCTGCTCGAGGAAACCGTGACGAGCTTCCGCCCCGACGCCCTCGACCGCCTCGGCCTCACAGCGCGCGAGATCGAGGTCCTGCGCGCCGCCACCGTCATCGACGGCGAGGCCGAGCTCGCGTGGGAGCTGTTCCTGAGCCTGCACGCGGTCCGCGAGCGGCTCGCGCGCCTGGAGGCCAAGCTCGGAGTGCGCACGCCCCGCGACGCCGTCGCCCGGGCACTCCGCGACAGCGCATAATGCTCCGGATGCATCCAGCCGACCGGCTCGACGAACCGCGCACGCAGCGGGAGATGCGCGAGCGCGAAGGCCGAATACGGGCGGCCATCGCGCCGGCGCACGTCGGCTCGCCGAGCCGGGTCGATTACAGGCCCGTGAAGCGATGCCCGGAGGGCTGCGAACGCGCGAAACGCCCCGGTGGCCTCGGGCGCGCCTCGCGGATCATGATGTAGTCGCGCCAGTCGGCGTCGATCGCGTCGAGGCGGTGCTCGATGTCCGCGCGCGCCTCAGCAGGCAGCAGGTTGCACGGCAGTCGGGCCGCGTCGTGCGCGCTGAAGGTCTGACGCTCCGCGGGCGCAAGCCGGACTTGCAGCTCAGCAAGAAGCGTGTCCGCGCGCGGACCGGAATCGAGCGCCTGCAGCACCACGATGCTCAGCGGCATACGACAAAGAGTCGCACGTATGCGGTCGGCGCCGCGGGACCAATGATCGCCGGCGGAGCCCGGACCCAAGCCGCCGAGTCGATCGCCCGAGCCTGCCTGCGGCTGGTCGGCTCGCCCGCTTGCAAGGTTCATCGAGAGGGCGCTTACGACTCACGACATGCGCGCGCACGACGCCCGTTCGCAGGTGCGTCGTCGAGGGTGCTGCTCATCGACGAGGGGCGAGCTGACTCCGCGCGGCGCCCTCACCCAATCGAGCCAGTCGTGCGGGAGCCTCCGGAGCAGGGCGATACGGAAGAGAGTCCGAGCCGGCGGCTGGCGTCGGCGATAGTGCGCCCGGACGCCATGGGGGAACCGCGCGCCGGGTCACGGCACCGGTCCCGGCTAACGGGTGGGATCTGCTCGCGGGGGACCAAGCGGGCGTCTTCAACCGACGACGAGAAGGCGCTGATCAATTCGAGCGCCGGCGCGAACGTGCAGGAGAACCGCAGCGCCTTCGAGACCGTCCCGCGGACGCGGTTCATGCACGCGGTCGAGCAGCTCTCCGAGTCTTCACAGGCCAGGACCACGCGCGGCCGACGACCCACCATCGTCACGAGCGCGTTGCGGTGCGCTCGATCGACGACGTAGACGGTCGAGCGCGCGAGGTCGGCCGCGTGGATGTGTGAGTGACGATGTCGACCGCCAGCGCGAGCGGCCAGCGAGCGGTCGCGGCGGTGGAACAGGACGACCACACCCGCTCGTGGCGCGTGCGTTACAGGCGCGCATGCCGAGCGGTTCGGCGGACCTAGTCGACGGCCGGGTGGCCGTCGTGTTCGCCGACGACGTCGTCGTGCGCGCTGCCCTCGTCTCGGCGCTCGGCTGCGGCCCGGAGATCTATCGGCACGACGACGTCGCCCACTGCTTGATCAGCACCGTCGGGGTGCGCCGGCTCGTGCGGAAGAGCGAGAACGCCCACCGCGAGGGGCGCGCCCTCGATCCCTCGCTCGACCGCGGGGCGTGGCGCCCGATCCCACTCGTGCGGCTCGCAGGTCAGCGGGGAGCGGACGGCGTGGGCGAGGTTGGCGGCCAGCTCGGACAACGAGCCCACGACCGTGGCGCCGCTGCCGGCGAGGGCGTCGGGGTGTCCTGCACGGACCAGGCCGACGAACCGCGTGCCTGCGGCCCGGGCCACGTCGGTGTCGCGCTGGGTGTCGCCGACGAAGATGACCTCGTGGCCGGCGAAGCCGGCGGCGACGACCGCCGACAGGAGCTGCGCGGACTTCGTGTGCCGCGGGCCCCAACCGTCGACCGACGCGAAGTGCTGGAGCAGCCCATGCCGCTCGCAGAACTCGCGGACGAGCAGCACCCGCGTGCTGCTGCACAGCAGAACCGGGACGCCGGCCGCGGCGAGGCGCTCGACCGCGGGGACGACGTCGGCGAACATCTCGCAGCGACCCATCCAGCGCGTCTTCTCGGCCTCGAAGCGGCTCGCCACGTCCGCCAGCCGCGGGTGGCCGGGAGCGAGCTCATCGAGCTGGGTGGCGAAGTCGGATCCGGCCGTGGCGACGTACCGCCGGGCCGCCTCGGTCCGCTCGAAGCCCAGCTCGTCGACGAGCAAGCCGACCGCCAGCTCGGTGAGGAAGCCCATCGAGTCCGCGACGGTGCCGTCGAAGTCGAGCGCGACGGCGCGCACGCCCGCGTACTGGGCGCCCGGCCCGGCGGCCCACCACGACCAGCGGAGCCGCACCACGACGATCCAGGCGCAGAGCAGCCCGACCGCGGCTAGGGCCGCCAGCACGGCCATTGGCTCGATCGCCGCGGCCAGGGCACCCAAGGTGACCAGGAGAAGTCGCAGGTCACGGCCGCGGCCGCCGCCGAGCAGGGTGCCGCGGTAGCGGTGGCCGAGATCGACCGTCGCTTTCGCCGTGGTGTAGCTCACGAGCAGGTGGCCGACCAGGGCGGCTCCGCTCACCGAGAGCGCGAGCGGGATCTGTGCGTCGCCGAGCAGGGCGCCCACGTGGGTGTCAGTGGCCAGGTAGATCGCCGCGCCCGTGATCAGGATGCCGTCGGCCGCCCGGTCGAGCACGGCATCGAGGAACGCACCGTACGGGGACGAACGGTACGTGAGCCGGGCGACCTCGCCGTCGCTGCCGTCGAGCACGCTGGCCAGCGCGACGAGCAGGGCCGCGGCGACCGGAGCCCCGACCGCGAAGCCGGCGGCCGCCGCCACGACGACGGCAAAGGCCAGCAGCGTGACCTGGTTCGGTGTGATGCGCGGGAAGAGGGCGAGCAGTGCGGGTGTGACCGCCCGCTGCGAGAGGGTGCGGTTGAGTCGGGCGGCGATCGCGCCGTCGAGCGCCTTGCCCGTGCAGCGCAGGAGGTGACGGCTGCCGTTGCGGTGATCGCGCGGCGTGTCGACGTCGAACCACCAGTCGTCGTCGCCGATGGTCAGCGCACGGGCGACACGCGCGGTGGCCAGCACCTGGATCGCACCGGCGAGGCTGGAGTCACCGGCGGCGACCGCGGTCTCGATGGCGTCGAACAGGGCCGGGCCGCACACGAAGGCACCGACGTCGAAGGCGTCGTAGACCGTGAGCTGCTTGCCGATCGCTCGGATCTCGCCATCGGCGATGCGAACCTTCATGGCGTCGCCGGGATCGACCGCCGCCGCCCGACCGAGCCGTGGGTCGACCGCCACCAGGATCTCGGACATCTCCACCGACGCCTGCTTGAGCCGCTGCACCAGCGAAGGCGAGAACACGTGGTCGGCCATCACCAGGGCGAACGGCTCACAGCCGACCCGGTCACGCGCGGCCAGCGCTGAGAGCCCGTTGCCCTCCCGGTAGCGCGCGTTGCGCACCAGCGTCACGGCGATGCCCCGGCGCCGGCTCACCTCGAGCACGTGCCGGTCGATCTGCTCGGCTCGATGGCCCGTGACCACCACGACGTCGTCAAATCCGGCCTCTCGCGCCGCGGCGAGGGCACGCTCGACGAGGCTGATGCCACCCAACTCAACGAGCGGCTTCGGCCCCGCCTTGGCGCGTAGCCGCGAGCCCATGCCGCTGGCGAGGACCACGAGCCGAGACGGTTGCATGCGGGGTCGACCTCCCTCATCCCCGTTCGGCTGCCTGGAGGACCTGTCTAGCCGGGCAACGGGGAACCTCGTGCCCGGCCGTTGTTGATACTACAGCGCTCAGCGAAAGCCCAGGGCACGGCGGAGGCGAGGCTGCGGACCATCGCCGCCGTCGCGATGGTTCGATCGTCGACACTTCGACGTCTGCGCCGAGCGGCGGACTTCACGTATCACGATCGCGGCCTGGGACTCGCAGCCGCGAGCGGTGCCGCGTTTCTCGGGGGATCAGTCGCGCAGGGCGCGGTCGACCGCGCGGGCGACCTGCTCGCGCGAGCGGGCGCTCACGGCGCTGCCCAGGGCGCTCGCCCACCGCTCGTCGCTCACTGCGCGGGCGTCCAGTCCCAAGTCGGCGAGGACCGCGGCGTGGTCGACGTGCCCGGCGATCTGCTCGGCGCGACGCTCGGCCGCGGCATGCTGGGCACGGGCGAGCCGTGTGCGGCCGCCTTCGGCCGAGATCCGCAGCAGATCCTCGGCGACGACCGGGATCGCCCGCCGCGCGCACTTCTCCCACGGCGCGTCGGCCGCGGAGTCCACGACGACCTGGCGGACCACCCGCCAGCCCGCGTGGCGAGACTCGCAGCGCGCGACGAGGAACCGCGCGAGCGCGTCCGCGACGAGCGCGCCGTCGGGCTCCGAGCCGTGCGCGTCGAGATGCCGTAGCGCCTCGGCGACGCCGCGGCCGGCTGCGACGGCCTGGGCCAACTGGAGGGCGGTGCGCTGACGCCGCCGGGGCACGGCGCGCAGCTCGCGAGTCCCGCTCACCGGCCGTCGCCGGTGGACACGTGGCTCGGATCGTTCCGGGGACCCGCCGCCGCCGCCAGCCTCCTCGCGTCCTTCTTCGCCTGCTTGTGCAGTCGGCGCTCGCGGACGGCGTTCTCGCGGTTGTGCTTCGCCATCGTGGTTCGCTTCTTAGAGCTCGACGCCATGCGCCGTCTCCCTTCCTTAGAGTTGCCGGCGCGTGGCAACGCGCAAGCAGTCGCCACGCCGAGGGGCCAAGCGGCAGAGCCCGCCGGTCAGCATGCACAACGCCGGCCCGGCGGGAACCGCAACCATGAGCGGCCGAGTTAGAGCGTCTGAACGTTCGTCGCGTTGGGCCCCTTGGGCCCGTTCTCAGCGTCGTAGCTGACCTTCGCGCCCTCGGCGAGCGACTTAAAGCCGTTGCCGGCGATGCCAGTGTGATGCACGAACAGGTCCTTGCCCTGGTCGTCGGGCGTGATGAACCCGAAGCCCTTCTCGTCGCTGAACCACTTCACGGTTCCAGTTGCCATAAGTTCCTCCCGGGGAGCTCGTGTGCTGCGAAACGCGGGAGGTGCTAAAGCAACAACTACGGACGCTGGCACTGCTTCGCCGGACAGACTGCCCGGCACGGTGAACCGCAGTGTAGCGTGCGGTCGGGCCGCGCGAGGGACACCTCGATGGCCAAGCGATCGCCAGTGGCTTGAGGAGGCTCACAGAACGGTTGAGCCTCATGACCGACATCCGCTGCGCCTGGAGCGTGCCCCACAACCAGACCAAAGGAGGCGACGGAAATGCCGAAGGTTCCCGGGACAGCGCGACGCGAGAGCTACGTCATCCGCGTTCTACACGCCGCCCGGCCGCGCGCCCGCTAAGCACGAACCCGGCAGCGAGGGCGTGCCGTTCAGCCCCGCCGAGGACCTGCGCAACACCGACGAGGTCATGATGAAGAACATGACGGCGAGGCGGCCCGGCTGAACGGATCAGGCCGAGACCGCCCGCTTCGGAACTCTTCCTCGGGCAGCAGGCCGTGTTGTCGCGAACGGGCCTGCGGCGGCGCGCGTCGACGCGTTGGTCTTCGCGTAGATGTGCTGGGCGCGGTCGCCGACCGTCTTCGGGGAAATCACCGGGCCGCGCCGCGATCTGCTTGCTTACGGAGGCCTCGGCTGCGGCGTCGACCGCGCGCGTGGAGGGCGCACGGGACGACGCGAAAGTGCCTCAAATCGGCTGGATGTCTGTGCGGGAGGCGGGCATGATCGCGCGCATGGACTGCTCGCCGTGGTCGGCGTCACCGGCGGCGACGTCGTGGCCGACGACGACGTGGCGCAGCGCGTCGTCGGGAGCTGGTGCGGCGGGCATGAGGTTGAGGTCCTCGCGGCCGCGCAGGACCTGCTCGCTCTACGGCCTCGTGATCGCCATCGCGACGGTCGTTATCGCCGGCCCCGTGTTCGCCCGCTTCGCGGCCCGCTGGGCCAAGGCCGCCACGCGACTACGTCGAGCAGGTCGACCGGGTGCCCGGGCAGGACGCCCGAGCTTCGGCGCGACGCTGTTCACGATCTTGTTGCCCGTCGGGCCATGCTGCCGCGCACGATCAGAATTAGAACCGCGCTTTGGGACCCGGCTCCCCGTCGCCGGGCGCGAGCCGCGCGAGGAAGTCCGCGAAGACGGACGCCATGTCGACCTGTTCGGGATCGAGCAGCCACTGGAGCTGGAGGCCATCGAACATGGCGAGGATCTGCGGCGCGACGAGCCGGGGGTCGAGCGCGGGGTCCAGGCGGCCAGCGTGTTGCTCTTCGATCAGGCGCGCGGTGACGCGCTCGCGCAGGGAGCGGTAGCGCGCGACCGTCCACGAGTGCGCGGGATGGTCGGCGTCGATGCCCTCGGCCGCGAGGATGGTGAACAGCCGCACGAGCCCGGGGTGCTGCTGGTTGTCGCGGCAGAGGGCGGACATCGCGTCGACGTAGGCGGGGTGCTCGTCGATCGTGCCCGCGACGCGCTCGGCGTCGCGCTCGTGGCGGAGCTGCAGCAGCTCGAGCAGGAGGTGCTCCTTGGTCGGGAAGTGATGGAGCACCCCTGCTTCGGTCAGGCCGACCTGGTTGGCGATCGAGGCCAGCGAGGCGCCGCGGAAGCCCTGGGCGGCGAACAACTCGTCGGCGGCGGCGAGGATCGCCTCGCGACGCTTACGGCCCTTCGCGTATCCGCCTCGCCGCCGAGCCGTGCTCATCGCGCGGCAGGGTAGTCACCACCGCTTGCCGAGGTCGAAGCTGGCGATCCGCGCGAAGTCGCGCGAAGAGCTGCCGACCGCGAGCTGGTAGCGCCCGTCGGGGACGACGGGCCGCCCGTTCCAGATGGTCAGGTCGGAGCGGTCGAGGTGGAAGAACACGCGCCGGCTCTCGTGCGGCGCGAGCGCCAGCTTCTCATAGCCCTTGAGCTGCCACGGGGGCTCGCCGGTTGCGCGCGGGAACGCGACGTAGAGCTGCGGCACGGCGACGGCAGCGCGGTCGCCGACGTTCATCACCCGCACCGAGGCGACCACGCCGTCGCGGTCGGACAGCACCCGCAGGTCGTTGAAGACCGAGTGCGAGTACGAGAGCCCGTAGCCGAACGGGAACAGCGGCCGCTGACCGGTGGCGTCATACCAGCGGTAGCCGACGAGCAGCCCCTCGTCGTAGCGCTCGACGCCGTTCACGCCCGGGTAGCGCTCCGGCCGGCTCGGCGGCGCCGGGCCCTGCTCGTCGCTGGCCGGGAAGGTCACGGGCAGGCGCCCGCCGGGGTCGCTGTCGCCGTATAGCACCGACGCCAGCGCCGCGCCGAACTGCTGGCCCGGATACCACGGCTGCAGCACGGCGTCGACCCGGTCAAGCCACGGCATCAGCACCGGCCCGCCGGTGTCGAGCACGACGATCGTGCGCCGGTTGACCGCCGCGACCGCCTCGATCAGCGCGTCCTGGTCGCCGGGCAGCGCGAGCGTCGAGCGGTCCATGCCCTCGCCCTGGGCCTCGTTGACGATCACGACCGCCGCGTCCGAGGCGCGCGCCGCCGCGACCGCGGCCGGGATGAGCGACTTCGAAGGCGGCTGCCAGGCGAGGTGGATCTGCGCGCCGAACAGATTGCCCGTGCTCGTGTACTCGATCCGCACGGGTACGGGCTGGCCGGCGCTCAGCCGCGCGGTCGCCTGTAGCGGGTAGCGCGGTCCGGCAAGGAACTGCGTCGCCTCGCGGTAGCCGGAGGCGACCAGGCGCCCGTCGAGGTAGAGCCGCGCGATCCCGGCCTGCAGCAGCGAGAAGCGATACAGGCCGGATTCCTCCGGGGTGATCGTGCCCGTCCAGCGCGCCGACCACAGCGCGCCGAGGCCGGCCGGCGGGCCCGCGAGGTCGACGGTCGACTCGGTGCGCGTGCGCGCCGGCGTGCCCTGGAACTCACCGTTGTTCCAGTACGACGCCGTTAGGCCGTCAGTCGCTGCGATGTCGGGAAGCGGCACGTCGCCGAGCGAGCCTTGCGCGACATTGAGCTTGATGCCCGCGCCTGCGCGCGCGGCGATCCCCGCCAGCGGCGTGACGGCCTTGCCGGCCTCGGGCGGAACCGAGGCCGAGCCGCCGGTCACGTAGATCGCGTCGTCGCCGCTCGGCCCGACCACCGCGAGCGAGCGCGGCGCGCGGCGGCCGCTGAGCGGCAGCGCGCGCCGGTCGTTCTTGAGCAGCACCATCCCGGCCGTCGAGATGCGCGTCGCGAGGTCGCGGTGCTCCGGCGTGGAGACGTCGGGCTGTGCCGGCTCTGACGGGTCGTCGAAGACGCCCGAGTCGAACATGCCGTACAGCGTGCGGCGCACGATGTCGTCGAGGCGCGCCCGCGGGACCTGGCCGGAGGTGAACATCGCCGCCGTGCGGCCGCCGGAGCCGAGCGCGGGCAGGGCGGGCACGTCGACGCCGGCGAGAGTCGCGGCGAGCGGGTCGCGCACTGCGAAGCCGAAGTCGGGCACCACGACGCCGTGGAACGCGGAGGCCTTGAGGTCGGCGAGGAGCGTGGGGCTCTCGCACGTCTGCGGGCCGTTGAGGCGGTTGTAGGAGCACATCACCGCGTCCGCGTCCGCCTTGCGGATCGCGCGCTTGAACGGCGCCTCGTAGATCTCCTGCAGCGTGCGCTCGGATGCCTCGACGTCGACGCCCGGGCTACGCCCGCCGCCCGCGAGCTGGAAGCCGATCCGCTCGTACTCCTGGTTGTTCGCCACGTAGTGCTTGAGCGTGGCGATCACATGCTGCGCCTTGGCCGCCGCGACCTCCTGTGCCACCGTCTCGCCCGCGAGCAGCGGGTCCTCGCCGAGGTTCTCCGGCTGGCGGCCCGCCAGCGGCGTGCGCGCGATGTCCATCGCCGGGCCGAGCCACCAGTTAAAGCCCCTGCCGCGGCCCTCCTCGGCGATCGCGCCGCCGTAGGCGCCCGCGAGGCCGCGGTCGAAGGAGGCGGCGAGCGTCTGCGAGGACGGGAACGACGTCGTCCCGGTGGTGCGCGCGCCGCTCGGGCCGTCGAAGTCCTTGAGCGTCGGCACGCCGAGGCTCGCCACCGAGGCGTAGTTGCCGAGCGCGATCGCGATCTTCTGGTCGAAGGTCAGCGCGGCGAGCAGCTCGTCGGCTCGCTGGCCCGGCGGCTCGTTCGGGTTGCGCCACGGCTGGTCGGCCGCGCGCGCGGGCGCCGCGACCACCAGCGCGGAGCACGAGACCAGCAGGACGACCACTCTGCGCGCGGTTCGCAGACCCATCGCTCTCCTCCTTCGACGACCTCGACAAAAACCTAGGGACCTCTTAGTCTTTCGTCAAGCGAGCGGGAGGAGGACCGAGTTGCGTAGGCATACGTCATCGACGATCGCGATCGGGGCGCTGCTGGCTGGGCTCGTCCTGGCGTCGCCCGCCCGCGCGCACGGCGCGCCGGGGGCGCCGGTGGTGCCGACCGACCGCGGCGTCGTGCGCGGGATCAGCGCCGACGGCGTCGACAAGTTCTTGGGGATTCCGTACGCCGCGCCGCCCGTCGGCTCGCTGCGCTGGCGCCCGCCGGCCCCTGCGGCCGGCTGGCGTGGCGTCCGTCCGGCCACGACGCTGCCGCCCGCGTGTGCGCAGCGCGTCAACAGCAACGGCCCGCGCTCGGAGGCCGAGGACTGCCTGTACTTGAGCGTCTATCGCCCACAGCGCCTGCGCCGCCGCGCGCCCGTGCTCTTCTGGATCCACGGCGGCGGGCTGAACACCGGCACCGGCAACCAGCACGACGGCTCGCTGATGGCGCGCACGAATGGGATCGTGGTGGTCTCGATCAACTACCGGCTCGGCGCCTTCGGCTTCCTCGCGCTGCCGTCGCTGAGCACCGAGGCGCCCGACCACGTCTCCGGCAACTACGGGCTGCTCGACCAGCTCGCCGCGCTGCACTGGACGAACCGCAACATCGCGGCGTTCGGCGGTGACCCCCGCAACGTCACGATCGCCGGCGAGTCCGCCGGCGGCTTTTCGGTCTGCGACGCGCTCGCCTCGCCGCTCGCCCGCGGGCTGTTCGCGCGCGCGGTGATCCAGAGCGGCAGCTGCCCGAGCCAGACGCTGAGCGCGGGCGAGGCAAGCGGCGCGCAGTTCGCCGCCGCGGCCGGCTGCTCCGATCCCGCCACCGCCGCAGCATGCCTGCGCGCCGAGCCGGCGGGCGCGCTGCTCGACACCAACCCGGCGCCCGCCAACAGCGCGACGGTCGGCGGCAGCTACCTGCCCGTCGCGCCCGCCGACGCGATCGCAAGCGGCAACTTCACGCGCGTGCCGGTGATCATCGGCTCCAACCACGACGAGGGCCGCACGTTCGCGCAGGGCTTCGCGAACTTCACACAGCAGCAATACGAGGGCTTCGTGCAGACGCTGTTCGGCGCGCGCGCACCACAGGTGCTCGAGCAGTACCCGTGGAGCGCCTACCCGAGCCCCTACACGGCCGCGTACGCGATCGGCGACATCTGGACCGACAGCGGCTTCATCGTCGGCATCGGCGGCTGCGGCACGCAGAAGCTCGCACAGCAGTTCGCGCGCTACACGCGCACGTTCGCCTACCAGTTCGACGACCGCAACGCGCCCGGGCTCAACCAGAACCTGCCCGGCTACCAGTGGGGCGCCGGACACGCGATGGAACTGGCCTACATGTGGCCGAGCTTCGACAACGGCATCCCGCTCTACCCGCAGCTGACGCCGCCGCAGCAGCAGCTCTCGCGCGAGATGGTCCGCTACTGGGGCGCATTCGCGCGCTTCGGGGCGCCGCAGGTGTTCGGGCAGGCACTATGGCCGGCCTACGGCAGCGGCCGCATGCTCTCGCTCCGGCCAGGCGGACAGTCGGTGCCGCTCAGCGACGCGGAGTACGCCGCCGAGCACAAATGCGCGTTCTGGAACCAGAGCTAGACCGTGAGTGGCACCTTCCGGCGCGGCCGCGACAGCGCGCCGCGCCGGCGCCGAAGCGCCCACCCAGGCCAGTCGCTGCCGAGAACAACCGACCGACGCCTTGAGCACGTCTCGCCGCCGCGGCGACAAAGTGCCGATCGCGTCGAAAAGAGGCATTCTCGCTTCTCGTCGACGCTGTCGGGAAACGTCGTGGCGCGTCCTCGGGTCCCCCCGGCGGGCGTCGTCGGCACGAGTCAGATCTTCGCCGGGAGGCGCTCGCGGGGGACCGGGCAAGCGTTTCGGCGGCGTCTCAGGCGCCCGCAGGCGTCGCACTTGGCGGCGTCGCCGCATCGTGAGCACGCTGCGCGCTCCTTCACGCCGGTGGTGACGCCGTTCGCGGACGGCGCGGTCGACGGGGACGCCTTCGAGCGCCTCGTCGACCCTCAGGCCGCGTCCGGCAGCCACAGTGTCGTCGTGATGGGCGACCACCGGCGAGCCCACCAGCCGCAGCCGTGCCGAGCGCGCCGAGCTCTTCCGGCGCGCCGTCGCCACTGCGGGCGGGCGCCTGCCCGTCGTCGCCGCCACCGGCACGCCGAACGTCGCCGACACGCTGGAGCTCACGCGCGCCGCCGAGCGGGCAGGCGCCGACGCCGTGCTCGTCCTCGCTCCCGCGTTCGTGAAGCCCTCTCAGGAAGGTCTCGCGCGCTGCTTCACGAGCGTCGCCCGCAGCACCGAGCTGCCCGTGCTGATCTAAAGCATTCCCGGGCGCGCGGCGGTGGGAGTCGCTCCGGAGACCGTCGAGCGCATCGCCGGCGGTTCCGCGAACCTCCTCGGCTTCAAGCAGCCCTTCACCCGGCCTCGATCTCGTGACCGAGCTGCTCCTGTGCTCGGCGACGACTTCCGCATCTTCTGCGGCGTCGAGAGCCTCTCCTACCCGATGCTCGCGCTCGGCGCCGCCGGCCTCATGAGCGCCGTCGGCAACGTGGTTCCCGAGCCGGCGGCAGCGCTCTACGAGGCCGTCGACGCGGGCGCCCACGCTAGCGCGCTCGCTGTGCACCGCCAGCTCTTCCGCCTGAACCAGGCGATCTTCTTCGACACCAACCCCGTGGCGCTCAAGCACGTGCTCGCGCGCGCCGCGCTCACCTCGGCCGAGGTCCGCCCACCGCTCGCGCCGCTCGACGAGCCCACCCGCCGGCGGGTCGACGCGGTCCTCGACCACGCGCTCGCTAGTGCCGGCACATCGACCGGACCATGAACGACCAACAGCTCCAGCGCCTCTTCGACCGCATCGCGATCTCGGACACGGTGACGCCTTAGTTCACGGCGTAGGCCACCGTGGCTGGGATGCCGTCCGAGCGACGCTCGCAGACACGGTCGACTCGACTTCTCGCAGCTCCTCGGCGCCCCGCCGCGACGCTCGAGTCCGATGCGTTCGTCGAGTTGGCTCGCGCGACGCTCTCAGGCTTCGCCGCGACCCAGCGCCTCAGCACGAATCATCTCGTCGAGGTCGACGGGCGAGCCTGGCGGCTGCTCTCGCTGCCGCCCGGCGTCGTCGGACGGCCCGTCGAGGAGCTCGAGGGCGACGCGCGCTTGAAGGACGTGCTCGCAGGCCGCGTCGACGGCAGTGACCTGATCCTGTTGCACGGCGACCGTGTCCTGGTTGCCAACTGCGTGCCCGTCCGTCACGACGGGGGTCGAGCTGGGCGGCGTGACCACGCTGCGCGACCGGACCGAGCTCGAGGCGCTATTGCGCGAGCTCGGCAGCGTGCGCGACCTGACCGACGCGATGCGCGCCCAGGCGCACGAGTTCTCGAACCGGCTGCACGCGCTGTCCGGGCTGCTGCAGCTGGGCCATGGCGAGGAGGCGCTGTCGTTCATTAAGGAGATCGCCCACGCGGATGCCGCGCTGCGCGACGCGGTGACGGCGCGGATCGGCGATCCGCTCGTCGGCGCGCTGCTGCTCGCGAAGTCGGCGGTGGCCGGCGAGCGCGGCGTCGAGCTGGTGCTCGCGGAGGACTGCGAGCTCGACGCGGAGCTGCGCGATCCGCGCGCGATCCTGACGGTGGTCGGGAATCTGATCGACAACGGCCTCGACGCGGCGCGCAGCGGCGGCCGCGAGCCGGCCGTGGCGCGGGTCGGGCTGCAGTTGCTGGGCGACAGCGAGCTGCTGATCTCGGTCGCCGACTCCGGCGCCGGGATCCCGGCGGACGAGCGCGAGCGCATCTTCGAGCCGGGCTACTCGACCAAGCCCAAGCGCGGCGTCGGCTCGCGCGGCGTCGGCCTCGCGCTCGTCCAGCGCCTGGTCGAGCGCCGCGGCGGCACGGTGGCGGTGAGCGACGCGCCCGAGGGCGGCGCGCTGTTCGAGGTGGTCCTGCCGGTCGTGTTGCGGCCGCCCGCCGAGGCGCCGGCGTGATCCCCACGCTGATCGTCGAGGACGACTTCCGGGTCGCTCGGCTGCACGCGGAGGTCGTCTCGCAGGTCGACGGCTTCACGGTGGCCGGCGTCGTCCACACGGCGTCGGCGGCGCTCGAGGCGGTGCGCAACAAGACCCTGCAGCTCGTGCTGCTCGATCTTTACCTCCCGGACGCGAACGGGCTGGAGGTCCTGCGGCGGCTGCGCGCGATCGCCGAGCCGCCAGACGTGATCGTGCTCAGCGGGGCGGGCGACATGATGAGCGTGCGCACGGCGATGCAACGCGGCGCGCTGCTACTACCTCATCAAGCCGTTCGACTTCGACGACCTGCGGCTGCGGCTGAGCGCGTACGCCGAGTTGCACGCGTCGCGCGCGGGCGAGCGCGAGACGCACCAGCAGGAGGTCGACCGCCTGTTCGGCCTCGTCGGCCGGCCGCTGAAGGCGGCGGCGCCGTCGCTGCCGAAGGGCCATTCGCCCGCCACCGCGGAGCTCGTCCTCGACGCCCTGCGCGCCGCAGAGGAGCCATTGTCGGCGAGCGATGTCGCCGAGCGCGTCGGGATCAGCCGCACGACCGCGCAGCGCTACCTCGCGACCCTGGCCGAGGCCGGCGAGGCGCGCCTCAACCTCCGCTACGGCACCGCGGGCCGGCCCGAGCATTGCTACGCGCTCGCGGGCACAACGCGCAAAACCCCTCGCCAACGAGCACAACCGTGGCGCCGCGCCAAGCGGCCGCATACCGTCGCCGGACCATGCGCACCGCCATCGAAAGCGCGACGGCGTCGCGCGAGCAAGGGGTCGGCGACGGCCCGCTCGCGGGCGTCCGCGTCCTTGATCTCGGCACGGTCTACGCCGCGCCCATCACCGCCATGCTGCTCGGCGACTACGGCGCCGATGTACTTAAGATTGAGCACCCCCGGGGCGATCCCGCCCGCACCCACGGTCCCAGCAAGGAGGGCCGCGGGCTGTGGTGGAAGGTGATCGCGCGCAACAAGCGCGCGGCGACGCTCGTGCTCAGCCGGCCCGAGGGCCGCGAGATCATGGAGGGGCTGGTGGCCGAGGCGGACGTGCTGATCGAGAACTTCCGCCCCGGTGTGATGGAGGGCTGGGGGCTCGGCCCCGAGCGCCTGCTGGAGATCAACCCGCAGCTCGTGATGCTGCGCGTGACCGGCTTCGGCCAGACCGGGCCCTACGCGCAGCGGCGCGCGTTCGGCACGCTTGCGGAGGCGATGAGCGGGCTCGCGCACCAGACCGGGCAGCCCGACGGCCCGCCGACGCTGCCGCCGTTCGGCCTCGCCGACGGTGTGGCGGCCATCAGCGGCGCCTACGCGGTCATGCTCGCCCTCTATCACCGCGACCTCAACGGGGAGGGCGGGCAGGTGATCGACCTCTCGCTGCTGCAGCCGCTGCTCGCCATCCTCGGCCCGGGCCCGAGCGCGTACGACCAGCTCGGCGTCGTACCCGGGCGCCACGGCAACCGCTCGACGAACAACGCGCCGCGCAACGCGTACCAAACGCGCGACGGGCGCTGGGTGGCGATCTCCGCCAGCGCCACCTCCATCGCCGAGCGCGTGATGGGCGTCGTCGGGCGGCCCGAGATCGCCGAGCGCGAGTGGTTCGCCTCGGCGCGCGAGCGGGTGCGCCACGCCGACGAGCTCGACCGCATCGTCGGCGACTGGATCGGCGCGCGCGAGTTCGAGCACGTGATGGCGGCCTTCGAGCAGGCTGGGGCGGCGCTCGCCCCGATCTACGACACCGAGCAGGTGGTCAACGACCCGCACGTCCAGGCGACGGGCATGGTCACCACCGTCGAGGACGAGGACCTCGGGCCGTTGAAGATGCAGAACCTGCTGTTCCGGCTAGCCGCGAGCCCGGGCCGGATCCGCTTCGCCGGCCGCGGCCTGGGCCAGGACAGCGACGCCGTGTACGCAGAGCGCCTCGGCCTCGACGATGAGCGGCTCGCGCAGCTGCGCGAGCAAGGGGTGATTTGATGCATCGCAGCTACCTGTTCGCGCCGGGCCACAACGCGAAGCTCCTGGGCAAGGTCTTCGACGCGGGCGCCGACGCGGTCATGCTCGACCTCGAGGACGCCGTCCCGCCTGAGGCCAAGCCCACGGCGCGTGCGATAGTCGCCGAGGTCGTCGCCGAGCGTGAGGCGTGGGTGCGCGTGAACGCCGTCGGCTCGCCCGCGTGCGAGGCGGACCTCGAGGCGATCGCCGGTGCCGCCGCGGGCATCCGCATCCCGAAGGTGGAGTCCGCCGAGGATGTGCAGTGGGTGGCCGACCGCGCGCCGCGCACAGCGATCATCTGCGCGATCGAGAGCGCGCGCGGTGTGCTCGCCGCGGCCGAAATCGCCGCCGTACCGGGTGTCCGGCAGCTGTCGATGGGCGGCGTCGACCTGCGCCACGACCTCAACGCCGGCGACGGCAACCTGCAGACGCTCTACGTGCGCTCGCACCTGGTCGTCGTGTCGCGCGCCGCCGGGCTCGAACCGCCGATCGACAGCGTCTATCCGCGCCTCGAGGACGCCGCGGGCCTGCGTGAGCACGCGACGTTCGCGCGCTCGCTCGGATTCTTCGGCAAGTCGGCCATCCACCCGCGCCAGCTGCCCGCGATCCATCAGGCGTTCAGCCCGACCGCCGGCGAGATCGCCTGGGCGCGCGAGGTCGTCGACGCCTTCGAGCGTTCCGGCGGCGAGGCGCTGCGGCTGCCCGGCGGCGACTTCGTCGACGTGCCGGTCGCACAGCGCGCGCGCCGCGTGCTCGAACTCGCCGCCGCCTGAGGGGCGTATCTTCTCACCGTGGGCACGCGGCTCTCGTCGGCGGCCGATGCCGGAGTGGCGGTCGCCGTCGGCGTGCTCGCCGTCGCCTACACCGCCGCGTTCGGTGAAGGCGGGTCGCAGTTCCGCGCTCCCGACGCGCTCGGCTACGGCCTGACCGTCGTCGCCACGGCCGCGCTGCTCTGGCGCCGCCGCTCGCCCGTCGCCGTATTCGCGGTTACGCTCGCGGCGACGCTCGCCTACGTCGGGCGCAACTACTCCACGGGCGGCATCCCGCTCGCGCTGCTGGTGGCGCTGACCACGCTCGCGGCCGAGGGCGACCACCGGCGCGCGGCGGTCGCGGCCGTCGTCATGGTCGCGGGCTACGTGGCCGTGCGCGGGCTGTGGGTCTATCAGGGCTTCACCTACCGGCGCACGCTGATCTCGCCGGGGCTCGTGATCGGCGGCGGCATCGCCGCCGTCGCGCTCGGGTTCGCGGTCAGCCAGCGTCGCGACCGCGCGGAGCGCGCCGAGCGCAGCCGCGAGGAGGAGGCGCGCCGTCGCGTCGACGCCGAGCGCATGCGGATCGCGCGCGAGTTTCACGACATCGTCGGCCATAGCATCGCGACCATCAACGTGCTCTCGGGCGTGGCCGTGCACGTGATGGACAGGCGGCCGCATGAGGCGGCGGACGCGCTGCGCACGATCAAGGAGACCAGCCAGCGCGCGCTGCGCGAGGTGCGCGCCGGGCTCGGCGTGTTGCAGGACCGCGACCACGGCGACCCGCTCGCGCCCACACCCGGCCTCGCGCAGCTCGAGTTGCTCGTCGCGACCACGAGCAAGGCCGGCGTGGCCACCGACGTGCACCTATCCGGCGAGCCGCGGCCGCTGCCCGCGCCGGTGGATCTCGCGGCGTACCGGATCGTGCAGGAGTCGCTGACGAACGTGATCCGCCACGCCGGCGCGGAGGCGGCCTCCGTGTCGGTCAGTTACGAGGAGGGCCGCGTGGTCGTCGAGGTCGACGACCCGGGCGGGGAGGGCGGCGACGCCGGCCCTGGCTCCGGCTCGGGTCTGGTCGGCATGCGCGAGCGGGCGCTGGCGCTCGGCGGGGAGTTCGACGCCGGCCCGCGCGAGCACGGCGGCTTCCGCGTGCGCGCGTCGTTGCCGGTGCTGGCGGAGCGGTGATCGACGTCCTGCTCGCCGACGACCAAGCGCTCGTGCGCGCAGGCTTCCGGCTGCTGCTCGAGACCGAGGACGACATCCGCGTCGTCGGTGAGGCGCGGGACGGCCAAGAGGCGGTCACGCTCACGCGCCGTCACCGTCCCGACGTCATCCTCATGGACATCCGCATGCCGGGGCTCGACGGCCTCGCGGCCACGCGCGAGATCGCCGCCGCGCCGGACCTGACCGGCGTCAAGGTCCTGATCTTGACGACGTTCGAGACCGACGAGTACGTCTTCGAGGGCCTGCGCGCCGGCGCCAGCGGGTTCGTGGTCAAGGACACCGAGCCCGCCGAGCTCGTGCAGGCGGTGCGCGTGGTGGCCCGCGGCGACGCACTACTGTCCCCGCAGGTCACGCGCCGGCTGATTGCCGAGTTCGTCGCCCAGCCCGCGCGGGGCCGGTCGGTTCCGGCGGAGCTGGACGAGCTGACCGAGCGCGAGCGCGAGGTGATGACGCTCGTCGGAAGGGGCCTGAGCAACGACGAGATCGCCGCGCGGCTGGTCGTCAGCCCGGCGACCGCGAGGACCCACGTCGGGCGGGCGATGATGAAGCTGCACGCTCACGACCGCGCGCAGCTGGTGGTGCTCGCCTACGAGACAGGGCTGGTCCTTCCCGGCGCGGGCTGACCACGCCCGCGCCGGGAAGGCGTTCACTCACGGATTCGCCGTCAGCAGCGCCTTGCTCTGCGCCACCTGCTCCGAGCGCAGCGGCATGTAAATGCCCTGGTCGTGGACGATGTCCTGGCCCTGCTTGCTGAGGATCAGCCGGGTGAGCTCGCTGAGGATCGGGTTCGCCGGCTTGTTCGGGTCGTTGTTGCTGTTGAGGTAGATGAGCCGGCTGAGCGGATACTTCGCGAGCGCGACGTTCTCATAGGACGCCGGGATCCCCGGCTCGTTGTCGTGCTCGGAGAGCGAGAGCACCTTGACCGGCTCGTCGACATAGGCCAGGCCGGTGTAGCCGAGCGCGAACTTGTCGCGGGCCACGTCGCCGGCGACGTCGAAGACGGTGCTGTAGAACGTCACGTCGTCGTCGGGCATCGTCTCGTTGCGCCACTCGCCGCGCTTGCCGTTGGCGTCCATGACGCGCTCGCGCACGAACTCCTCGAAGCCGTTCCACGGCTTGATGCCCACGATGTGGATCGGCTCGTCGGCCCACTCGCCCGTCAGGCCGAGGTCGCCCCAGGTGCGGATCGGCGTGCCGCCGCGGTTGTTCGTCGTCGACAGGATCCGGTCGAGCTCGTCGAAGGAAAGCTTGTTGAGCGGGTTCGCCTTGTTGACGACGAAGCCGACGCTGTCCAGGAAGCCGAACTGGCGGTAGGAGCCGCCGGAGATCGGGACGCTGAACGGCGCGTACCCGAACGCGTCGCGGAAGCCGGAGACGTCGGTCGGCTTGAGCTCGTGCGACACGAAGACGCAGTCGAGGTTGCCCTTGATCAGCTCGAGGGCGCCGAGGCTGCCGGCGTAGGGGGGATCGATCAAGACGCTGACCTTCGGGTAGTACTCGTGGAGCTCGGCGGCCCACGCCTTGGCGAGGCCCGGCAGCACGTCGGACGACGCGCACTTGATGTTGCCCGTGAGCTGCTTCTTGCCGTAGGCCGGCCGGAAGCTCCGCAGCGCGGGGTCGAGCGTCGGCTGCAGCACTTCGCGCTTGGGCAGCGCGCGGCCCTGCGTCTTACCCAGCTCCGCCTGCTCGGGCGTCTGTGGAGTGTTGGTCGGCAGCGTGCTGCCCGTGAACAGCACGGTGTCGTCGCCGCCGCCGTCCGCGAACCCTGACGCCTTCAAGGCCGGCACGCCGATCACCAGCGTCGCCAAGGCAGCGGACACTGCGGTCTTGCGGCCGGGGTGCTTCAGTCGCACAGAGGTCTCCTCTCTCGTTTCTCGACAGGGCGCCGTACCTGCGCGCCCGATGGGTGCCTGCTGAGGGCGCTACGCGGGGCTGCCGATGTACGACGAGCGGCGGTCGGTCACGCCGTCCGTCCTGCGGTCGCCCAGGATGGAGGCGACGACGCGCCGCCGCTGCTCGCGGTACTCGTCGTCCGTCATCTCGCGGACCACCGGCGTCCGGAACTCCACGATGCTCTGGTTTGACATCTCGCCGCTCCTCTGGAGGTCCCCTTGGGCCTCGTCCCTCAACAAGGCGCGACGAATGGTCCTCCGGCCGCGGCGCCGTGTCGTCGGCTCAACACCGTGTCTTCGCGTACGGCGATCTGCGTAGGCGGGCTACGCGTGTACGTCCGGCCGCAGCGTCCCCGGCGCGCCCTGCGCAGTGCCGGCACGATCGATGGCTCCGCGGTGCGGCGCCGTCGGCACGAGGTGCAGTCCGCGGTGCAAACTGAGCGCAACTCAGGTTAAAGCACTGAGCAGCTGCTCTACAGCGCTGAATCGCGCCGCAGAGAACCGGATCGTTCCGGCTGGGGGCCGGGCGGTCGCTCGCGAGATTCAGCGGCTGCGATTGTGCCCATATTGTGGAAACGCGGCACTTTCGCGTGAAGGCAGTAGCGCCACGCTGTCGCGTGCAGAGTTGCCGCTGGCGTCGATCAAGAGCACCGTGTACGCGACCGTATCGACGTGCTTCTTTCGCGCGCGGCGACCGCGAGAGCAGACAAGCGACGCTACGGGAGATTGTCGAGGGCGGCCGG
The DNA here is from genome assembly GCA_044865965.1 of Solirubrobacteraceae bacterium. Taxonomy (GTDB): domain Bacteria; phylum Actinomycetota; class Thermoleophilia; order Solirubrobacterales; family Solirubrobacteraceae; genus Solirubrobacter. The sequence continues at coordinate 4,146 of JBIOTP010000424.1, read as the reverse complement.
GTCGTCGGCGTCACCGGTGGAGTTTCCGGCGCCACTCGATGCAGGCTCGAGCCGAAGCCCCCGATCTTGGCCCGCCGAGCCGCGACGTTGAGCCACTGCGCCGGGCCCCGACGGCGACGGTCGCATGCGGGGTGCGATCACATCGAGGTGTGCCGGGAAGACTGCTCGGCTCGAGTGCCATGCTGCCGACCGCTCACCTCTCCCGCTCGCTACACGAGATGCTGCCGGCGCGGAACGCGCTCGGCGAGCAGCATCCGCTGGTTCGCGTGCTCGAGCTCCAAGACGTCGTGCGGCGCGACCTGCTCGTCGTGTCGGGCATGGTGCCGGCGCTGATCGCCGGGCTCGCGCTCGGGTTCGGGCCCGCTCCGTGGCTGCTCGGTGGCACCGGCTGCTGCGCCGCCGTGCTCGCCTTCGCCGCCATGGTGCTGCATCAGCGTCGCCGCGCCCTTGCGGTCGAGCTGATCGTCGACGGGCGAGCGGACCTGGCCGTCGCCGCCGTCGTCGACGAGGCGCGGCGGCTGCTCGACCCGGCCGAGCGCAGGATGCTGGCGCGCTCGCTCGCGCGCATCCGCACGGCGGCGCACGAGAACCCGCCTTGGCTGCGCCCGAGCACGCTTCCGTACCACCGCCGCACGGTGCTCACCGCCGCACCGGCGCTCGTGGAGATCGAGCGCTTGCTGCAAGGGCACACCCCCGGGCTGCGCGGCATCGCGCTCGCGCAACGGCTGCTGATCGAGGGAGCGTCCCCGCTCTACGGGCACGACGCTCAGCGCCTGAACGAGGAACTGCACCGGATCATCGCCCTGCTGCGCGCCGGGACGGCACGGTAACCGCAGGCGACACGACTGTCGGCTAGCACCCTGCCCGGCCAGCGGCCTCGACCTTCCCCGTGGCCTAACGTGTGTTTGCGAGTGAGCCGGGAAGGCTGGTCGGCGCCGTCCGTCATGCCCGAGATCGCCGACTTCGCGCTCATCCTCCTGACCACGTCCGGCGGATTCGTGCTCGCCATCCTGTCGACGCGGCTCAGCCGGCGCCTGCCGATCCCGGCGCCCGGCATCTTCCTCCTCGCGGCGACCGGCGCGACGCACTTCTGGCCACGGCTCGGGAACGCGCTCGCGATCGAGACCGTCGAGCGGATCGCCCTCGTCGCCCTTGTAATGATCCTGCTCAACGACGGGATGGAGATCAGGTGGCGGCGGATCTCCGGCGCCGCCGGCCCGATGCTGGCGCTCGGCGTGCCGGGCACGTTCGCGACGGCGGCGCTGGTCGCGCTCGGCGCTCACGTGCTTCTCGGGTTCAGCTGGACGCTCTCCGGTCTCGTCGGCGCCGCGCTCGCCCCGACGGACCCGGCCGTCATGTTCTCGGTGCTCGACGGCAACGCGATCGGCTCCCGACCGACCACCATCCTCGAGGGCGAGGCGGGCGTCAACGACCCCGCCGGCATCGCCCTCATGCTGGGAATGGTCGGGTTGGGCACGCATGACGGCACGTCCTTGGGCACCGTGGTCGCCGACTTCTCCGTGCAGATGGTCATCGGACTCGCGCTCGGCTTCGCCGCCTCACGGCTGCTCCCCGCGGCCGGGCGCGTCCGGACCTACGGCCCGTGCTGCTCATAGCCCTCGCAGTCATCCTCTACGCCGTCACCGCGCTGCTCGGCGGCTCCGGCTTTCTCGCCTTCTTCGTGAACCGGCTCGTGCTCGGCGACGCGGACATCCCGGCCAGGCTCGAGATCGAGCGCTTCAACCGCTCGCTGGCCGGGGCCGCCGAGATCGTCGCGTTCGCCGCGCTGGGACTCACCGTGGACCTGACCACGGTTCCCGCCGAGACCTGGCGCGACGGCGCGGTGCTGATGCCGCTGCTCGCTCTCCTGCTGCGTCCGCTCGTCGTGGTTCTCGCCCTCGCGCGAGCGCGGCTGGACCGCGGAGACCGTCTTTTCATCGCCTGGAGCGGCCTCAAGGGCGCCGTCCCGATCCTGCTCGCGGTGTTCGCCATCCTGGGGGCGCCGACGGCGCCGAGGCGGTCTACGGCATCGTCTTCGTGTGGTGCTGCTGTCCGTGCTCGTTCAGGGAAGCACGGTGTCCTTCGTCGCCAGTCACCTACGAGTCTCGACGCTCCCGCTCGCCCCCGCTGACGATCGCGCGGCGTCGGCGATGATCGGACGGGCCGCTCACGAATCGACGCTGGCGGAACCGAGCGACGCCGCAGTCGGCTCGGGCGCCGTCGATCGTCCGATGCGGATCGCTGATCTCCGAAGCCGGATCGAGCCTACCGATGAAGGGCTCTGACCTGCCCGCGCCGGTGACGGGTCAGCTCGCGGCCAGCCCGGCGACCGTGGCGGGGACGCCGGAGAACGCCCCGATCGCGGCCAGCTCGCCCTCGCCACCGATCGTCCAACCGAAGACCTGCTGGGCGTCCGAGTCGATCGCGTACAAGTAGCGGCCGTCGCGCGAGACCGCCTCGTCGCGGATGCCCTTCTCGCCCAGGCGGGTTGAGCCCGCGACAGCGTCGCGCAGCGTCAAACCGCCGTCCGGACCGATCGCGTAGCTGGAGATCGTGCCGTCACCGAAGTTCGTCACATAGGCGAACCGGCCGTCGCGGGTCGCCGCCGCCCAGCACACCTCGCTACGCGTGTCGGCGACCGAGCCGCTGACGGGCACGAGCCGGCTGCCGTCGCCCACGAGGTACGAGGATGCCGCCGCCCTGCCGACCACGCCGCCGAACGCCTCGGTGACGATCAATGCGCCGCCGGCGGTGAAGTCGAACCCGTAGGGCGTCTGCCCGGACGAGGCGATCGTCATCGGGCCGTCGGCCAACCCGCGCCCGTCGACGGCATACGTGCTGATGCTGTCGGTGCCGCGCTCGGTCACGACGAGCGTGCGCCCATCGGGGCTGAACGCGATCTGCGCGGGATCGGCGTCGCCGGCGCTGAGCGGGCGCCGCGAGCCCTCGAGAGCCACAAGCCGGCCCCCGGCGATCGAGAACCCGGCGATGTCGGCGCTGCCGTTGTTGAGCACATAGACGAGGTCGCCCGCGACGGCGACGCTCGTCGGCATCCGGCCGCCGCTCGCGACGCGATCCGTCAGGCGCAGCCCGCGCGGCTCGATCACGAACAACGACACGTCCTCGCTGCCGGCGTTGACGACAAGCAGCGCGCGGCCGTCGCCGGTCAGCACGACCGAGCCCTGCGACGCCAGGTGCGGCTGGCCGGTGCCACGACCGCCGGTGCCGAACGCACCAAGCGGGGACAGCCCGCGGTGGGCAAGGCGCTCGAAGGCGAGCACCTCATTCTCGGCGGCGTCGTTCGTCTGCACGTAGACGGCCGGCGCCGCAATGGGGTTGTGGTCGTTCATACGGCGGGAGTCCCGCGCCGGGCCCCAGCGTTACGGCCCGAGCACCTCATCCTCGGCGGCCTCCCGGCGGACCGTAGGGCGGCACCGGGTGACGATTCGCTGACGAAACCGGGGGGACGCGACGGAATTTGCCCGGGAGCCGTCGGGATCCTCGAACGTCAACCCGTGCTCGGACCGATACGGGTTGGCGGGCGCGACCGGATCGACACCGAGCCGCGCCGCCACGGTCCGGACCGCCTCGTCGTCGCCGAGATGGAGCACGACAGCGACTCAGGATTAGCCGCCGGTGCGTCGCGCTCACCACCGGCGGTCAGCTCGAGGTGTGCGCAGGTGCCCGGCACCTCGAGAAACACGCCCTCGTAGCCGTCGTGATCGCGAGAGCCGCCGACCTCCGCGAGCGCGATGCCGTCTCGGTAGAACGACCTTTGGAGCCGATTCGTATGCCGGGCGACGCGCAATTGGATTGCTCAGCCGCGCCGCTGCGGCGTGGAGGCGCCCGCGTAGACGACGACCAACGGCTTCCTGTTTGGATCTTCTCGCCGCACCGCCCCGGCGGATCGCACGACCGCGATGCGCACGCCTCGCTTGACGAGACCCCGCGTAACGTCTCGCGTCCGATCGGGACTGCCGGAGATGCACATGATCCCGAGCGCAGCGCCCCCGGCAGGACGCGGCGGCCTCGAAGGCTTCGATATCGCCACGCTGGCCGCGGGGCCGCTGGAGGCCGCCTTTGCGCCCGGTCTCGGAATGGCCGGCATCTCGCTCCGACACGAAGGAGTCGAGCTCCTCGACCGCC
>JBIOTP010000423.1:0-11329 GCA_044865965.1 Solirubrobacteraceae bacterium | reverse complement strand
GCCGCCACCCGGGCGGCCTGCGCGCCACGATCGCGACGTTCCGGCGTCTCGCCGCCGAGCGGGGGTTCATGGGCTTCGTCTTCGCGCAGGCGCTGGCGTTCTCGGCGATGTTCGCCTACATCTCGGGCTCGCCGTTCGTCCTGCAGGAGATCTACGGCGCCTCGCCGCAGGAGTTCAGCGCGATCTTCGCGTTCAACGCGCTCGGGATCGTGGCCGCGAACCGGCTCGGCGCCCGGTTCGTCGGGCGCGCCGGGCCGCGCCGCATCCTGGCGGCGGGCGTGGCGCTCAATCTCGCGGGCGGCGCCGCGCTGCTCGTGGTCGTGCTCGCCGGCGGGCTCGGCGTCGCCGCCGTGCTTCCGCCGCTGTTCATGGTCGTCGCGAGCATCGGGCTCGTGCTCCCGAACGCGACCGCGCTCGCCCTGGAGCGCCATCCCGAGGCCGCCGGCACGGCATCGGCCATCATCGGGGTCGTGCAGTTCTCGTGCGGAGCCCTGGTGGCGCCCCTCGTCGGCATCGGCGGCGAGCGCTCGGCGGTCCCGATGGCGATCGCCATCGCGGCCTGCGGAGCCGGCGCGCTCGGCGCGTTTCGGCGCACCCGCGGCGCGGGCATGAGGCCGGCGTGAGCCCCCGCGTGGTCCCGCCCGTAGGTACGCAGACCGCGAGGCGCACGTACCTACGCGCGGAACCACTGGCTCTCGCGGCAGCGCTGCTGCTCGCCCTGCCCCCGGGCGCCGCCGCCAAGAGCTTCCGCGGCTCGACCTCCCAGCATCGCCGCGCGTCGGTCGTGGTCGGCGCCGACGGGCTGGTGCAGCGGATCCGCGTCGCCTACAGCGCCCCCTGCCGGCGCGTCGGGCGCTTCCCGAACATCGCGCGCTTCACGCCGCCGTTCGAGACCGGCACGACCGAGGCGGTGACCTCCTCCGGCGTCATCCACCAGCGCCTCAAGGGCGGCGGCCGGACGACGCAGACGCTGACGGTCCAGGCGACCCGCCACCTGGACCCGGCGCATCCGGAGGCCGAGACCTGGAGCGGCACGTTCACGACCCGCGCGGTGCTCTACCGCCGCGGCCGCTGGCTCGACACGTGCGAGCTCAAGCGGGTCACCTGGACCGCGAAGCTGGTTCGCTAATCGCGCATCGCCGCGCCCAGCAGCGCGCGGGCGATCACGAGCCGCTGGATCTCGCTCGTGCCCTCGTAGATCTCGGTCACCTTGGCGTCGCGGTAGTAGCGCTCGGCGGGGAACTCCTTCGTGTAGCCGTAGCCGCCGAGGATCTGGATCGCCTCGCCGGTCTGGCGGCGGGCGACCGCGGAGGCGAAGAGCTTCGCCTGCGCGCCCTCGACGCCGTGCGGGCGGCCCGCCTCCTTGAGCGCCGCCGCCCGCCAGGTCAGCGCGCGCGCGGCCTCGACCTCGGTCTGCATGTCCGCGAGCTTGTGCTGGATCGCCTGGAAGCGCGCGATCGGGCCGCCGAAGGCCGAGCGCTCCTTGGCGTAGCCGGCGGCGAGGTCGAGCGCCGCCTGGGCGATCCCGACCGCCTGCGCCGCGATCCCGATCCGCCCGCCGTCGAGCGTCCGCAGCGCGATTCGCATGCCGTCCCCGACTCCGCCGAGCCGCTCGCCCGGCGTGTCCTCGAACGCGAGGTCGGCCGTCGAGGAGGAGTTCAGCCCCATCTTCTCCTCCTCGCGCGTGACCGCGAGGCCCGGCGCGTCCCCGCGCACGAGGAACGCGCTCGCCTGGCCGTCCTCGAGCGCGAACACGAGGAACGAGGACGCGTAGGAGCCGTTGGTGACCCACTGCTTGGCGCCACTGATCCGGCTGTCCACGGCGCGCGTGCGCATGGCGCCGGCGTCCGAGCCGGAGCCGGGCTCGGTGAGCGCGAACGCCGCCAGCTCCTGCCCGTGCGCCAGCGGCGGCACGCAGCGCTCGATCTGCTCCGGCGTCCCGTGGTTGAGGATCGGCAGCGTGCCCGCGCTCGTGTGCACCGCGACCGTCACGCCCACGCCGGCGTCGGCGCGCGAGAGCTCCTCCAGCACCAGCACGTAGGACACGAAGTCGGCGCCGGCGCCGCCGTGCTCGGCCGGCACGCACACACCCATCAGGCCCAGCTCGCCGAGCTCGGCGAACAGCTCGCGCGGGAACGTGTGGCCGCGGTCCCACTCGGCCGCGCGCGGGGCGATCCGCTCGTCCGCGAAGCGGCGCGCCAGCTCGCGGATGTCGCGCTGCTCGTCGCTGAGGAGGGCCACGCTCACGCGCGCGCCGCCCTGCGCACCGCCACCGAGCCGATCCCGCCGAGCGCCGCGGCCGCCACCGCCACGCGCAGGCGCCGGCCGAGGCGCTCGAAGCGCAGGATCTCCCAGCCCTCCTCGCGGGCCACGCGCGCCAGCGCGGCGTCGGGGTTGACCACCACGGGGTGCCCGACGAGCCGCAGCATCGGCAGATCGGACTCGGAGTCCGAGTACGCCCACGAGGCGGCGAGGTCGATGCCCTCGCGCTCGGCCAGCTCGCGGATCGCGCGCGCCTTGCCCTCGCGGTACATGAACGGGCCGCCGGCGCGGCCGGTGTAGGTGCCGTCGACGACCTCGGCGACCGAGCCGACCGCGCCGTCGAACGTGAGGACGATCGCCATCAGCTCCGCGATCTCCTGCGCGGCCGCGGTGCAGATGAAGATCGGCCGGCCGGCGTCCTGGTGCTCGTAGGCGATCCGCAGCATGTTCGGGTACAGCCGCGGCAGCACGCCGGCGAGCACGGCCGGCGAGAGCCGCTGGAGGTCGCGCACGCGGGCGCCCTCGAGCAGCGCCCCGATGCGCTCGCGCAGCGCGTGCGTGGCCTCGTCGGTAGAGCCGCGCAGGCGGAAGCGCACGTTGTCCCAGGCGTCCACCGCGAGCCGGCGGCGCGAGATCATCCCTGCCTTGTAGGCCGCGCGCCCGAACTGGAACGCCGACGAGCCCGCCATCAGCGTGCGGTCGAGGTCGAAGAACGCCGCGCCCGGCTCGTCCGGCCTTCGTAACGCGCCGGGTGGGTGGGCCCCTATCTGGGGGAGGATATGCGGGCGTTCCGTCACACGTGCACGATCACGGCGTCGCCCTGGCCACCGCCGGAGCAGATCGCCGCGCAGCCGTAGCCGCCGCCGCGCCGGCGCAGCTCGTGCACCAGCGCCCCCAGGATGCGCGCGCCGGAGGCGCCGATCGGATGGCCCAGCGCGACCGCGCCGCCGTTGACATTCACGCGCTCCTCGTCGATCCCGAGCATCCGGATCGAGTTCAGGACCACCGACGCGAACGCCTCGTTGATCTCCCACAGGTCGATGTCGCCGGGCTGCAGCCCGGCCTTGTCGAGCGCCTGGAGCGCCGCATTGGCGGGCGTGCGAGCGAGGTAGGCGAAGTCGTCGGCGACCGCGCCCTGGGCGACGATCGTCCCCAGCACCTCCTTGCCCTCGCGCTGCGCCCACTCCTCGGAGGCCAGCACGAGCGCGCCGCCGCCGTCGTTGACGCCCGGGGAGTTGCCGGCCGTGTGCGACCCCTCGCGGCCGTGCAGGCCGGGGAGCGCGGCGAGCTTCTCCAGCGACGTGTCGCGGCGCGGCCCCTCGTCGACCTCGACCACGGTGTCGCCCTTCCGGCCCTTGATCGTCACGGGGACGATCTCCTCCGGGAGGCGGCCCTCGTCGGTGGCCGCGATCGCGCGCTCGTGCGAGCGCAGCGCCCAGCGGTCGAGGTCCGGCCGCGCCATCTCCAGCTCGTCGCCGACCTCGGTCGCCTCCTCGAACATCTGCTTGCCGGAGAACGGGTTGCGCAGCCCGTCCTGGATCATCGCGTCGAGCGCCCTCACGTCGCCCATCCGGAAGCCGCCGCGCGCGCCCGGCAGCAGGTAGGGCGCCTGCGACATCGACTCCATGCCGCCCGCCACCGCGACGTCGAGGTCGCCGGCGCGCACCGACTGGTCGATCATCCCCGCCGCGCGGATGCTCGAAGCGCAGACCTTGTTGACGGTCTCGGAGGAGACCTCCCTCGGGATCCCCGCCTCGATCTGCGCCTGGCGCGACGGGATCTGCCCCTGACCGGCCTGCAGCACCGTGCCCATCACGACGTGCTGCACCTGCTCGGGCGCCACGTCGGCGCGCTCGAGCGCCTCGCGGATGGCGATCGCGCCGAGCTTCGCGGCGGGAAGCGACGACAGGCCTCCCGACAGCTTGCCGATCGGCGTGCGTGCAGCGCTCAGGATCACGGTTCGAGACATGCGGCGAGTCTATTAAGGTCGGCGCTCATGCAAGCCCGTGCCACGACCGACGCCCCGCCCGCCACCGACGCCGACACGATCGTCGTCGGCGTGTTCGAGGACGAGGGCGTGCCGCACGACCACCGCGGGGTGCTGCAGGCGCTCGTCGACTCGGGCGAGGCGCGCCGCGGCCTGCGCAAGCTCGCCGTCACTCACGCCGAGGGGCGGCGCTACGTCCTGGCCGGGCTCGGCAAGCGCGGCGAGTTCGATCCCGAGCGCGCCCGCGTGGCCGCGGCGACGGTGGTCGGCCGTGCGCGCGAGCTCGGCGCGCGGAAGCTGTGCTGGGAGCTCCCGCACCACGTCTCCGACGCCCACGCGGGCGCGCTGGTCGAGGGCACGGCGCTCGCCGTCTACGCCTACCGCGCCTACAAGACCCCGGGCGACGAAGACCCCCAGATCGAGGAGCTGATCGTCTCCGCCCACCACGACGTCGCCGCCGCCGTCGCGCAGGCCGCCACCGTGAGCGAGGCCGTCAACGTCGCGCGCGACCTGCAGAACGCGCCGGCCAACGAGCTCACCCCGTCGGCGCTGGCCGACCGCGCCCGCACGCTCGACGGCGTCACCGTCGAGGTGCTCGACCGCCGCGGGATCGAGGCCGCCGGCATGGGCGCCTTCGCGGGCGTGGCGCGCGGCTCCGACGAGGAGCCGCGGCTGATCACGATCAGCTACGACGCGCCCGACGTGGCCGGGCCGAAGCTCGGCTTCGTCGGCAAGGCGGTCACCTTCGACGCCGGCGGGATCTCGCTCAAGCCCGCGGCGAAGATGAGCGAGATGAAGTTCGACATGTCGGGCGGCGCGGCGGTGCTGGCGGCGACCGGCGCGATCGCCGCGCTCGGCCTGCCGGTGCACCTCGTGAGCGTGATCGGCGCGACCGAGAACCTGCCGTCCGGCCACGCCTTGAAGCCCGGCGACATCGTGCGCGCGAAGACCGGCAAGACCATCGAGATCGTCAACACCGACGCCGAGGGCCGCCTCGTGCTGGCGGACTGCCTCGCGCACGCGATCGACCAGGGCGCCGAGCGGGTCGTCGACCTCGCGACGCTGACCGGCGGCATCCTCACCACTTTCGGCCACACGCACGCGGGGCTGTTCGGCACCGACGACGCCTGGTGCGCGCAGATCGAGCGGGCGGCCGAGCGCACGGGCGAGATCGTCTGGCGGCTGCCGCTGCACGCTGAGTACGCGAAGGCGATCGAGAGCCGCTACGCCGACATCGCCAACGCGGTCGAGGACCGGCGCGCGACCTCGATCACGGGCGCCGAGTTCCTGCGCCATTTCACCGGGGACGTCCCGTGGGCGCACCTCGACATCGCCGGCACCGCCAGCGACCTCGGGCGCCCCTACGCGCCCAAGGGCGGCTCCGGCTGGGGCGTGCGGCTGCTCGTCGAGCTCGCGCGCGAGAACGCCGGCGCGCCGGACATGCACTGAGTGGCCGCGGCCACTAGGACGTCGCGCGCCAGGTCATCCTCGGCAGGCTGCACGAGTCCGTGACGGCACCCGCGGCGTCGGTCGCGGTCACGGTCACGGCGAGCGTCCCGCTCGCGTCGCGGCGGCCGATCCGGCCGGAGACCGAGTAGCGGTAGGCCGCCTCGGAGCCGGCGCCGGGCGAGACGCTCCCGAACCGCGCCCGGAAGCGGCGCGCGGCGTCGAGCCGGAAATCGAGGAGGTCGTCGCCGAGGATCCAGTAGGAGCCGTCGTGTCCGCAGGCGGCGGCCCAGGCGATCCGCAGGTGCTCCACGCGCAGCGCGTCGGGCGAGAGCTCGAGGACGACGGGGCGCCGGTCGGCGGTGAGCCCGGCGAAGACCCGTCCGGGCGCGGCCCGCGCGCCCCACAGCAGGACGCCGGTGTCGCAGGTGGTCCGGTCGGGGAACGTGATCCTGATCCGCAGCGTGCCGCTCGCCCTGGACCCGCTGATCTGGCCCGTCAGCGTCTGCTTGACGCGCGCGACCCGGTCGCCGTAGGCCTGGGTGCCCCTCGCGGTGGCCGCGACCCACCCGCTCGGGCCCAGCCTCCGCCCGCGGAACGCGATCGCGCCGCTCCACGGCACCCAGCCGCCGCCCTTGCAGTCGGGCTCGACGAAGACGAGCGCGCGCACGAGCCGCCGGTGGTCGGCCGAGACCTGCAGCGCGAACGGGCGGTTGCCGAGCGTGGTCCCGCCGTAGACCATGGCCGGCGGGTGCGCGCCGGCGGCCGCGACGAGCGAGAGGAGGGCGGCGGAGAGCATGCGCGCAAGCTATTGGCGGCGCGGGCCGCCCACATCGGGCGATCGCCCGAGATCGCGGCGCGCGAGCGCCCGATATTCATTGGCCGCGTGAGTCCGCGGCTGATCACCGAGTGGCTCGAGGAATAGCCGCCAGAATGGTCGGATGGACTTCGACCTGTCGGGCGACCACGAGCTGATCCGCCGCACGGTGCGCGACTTCGCCGAGGGCGAGGTGGGGCCCGTCGCCGAGGAGCTGGACCGCACCAAGTCGTTCCCCTACGAGATCGTGCGCAAGCTGGGCGAGCTGGGCCTGATGGGAATCCCGTTCCCGGAGGAGTACGGCGGCGCCGGCGGCGACACGCTGGCCTACGCGATCGCCGTCGAGGAGCTCACGCGCGTCGACTCCTCGGTGGCGATCACGATGTGCGCGCACACCTCGCTCGGCACCCAGCCGATCTACCTGTTCGGGACCGAGCAGCAGAAGCGCGACTGGCTGCCGGAGCTGACGGCGGGCCGCAAGCTCGGCGCGTTCGGCCTCACCGAGCCGGAGGCGGGCTCGGACGCCGGCAACGTGCGCACCCGCGCGCGGCTCGAGGACGGCGAGTGGGTGATCAACGGCGCCAAGCAGTTCATCACCAACGCCGGCACCGACATCTCGGGCGTCGTCTCGATCACCGCCCGCACGGGCGACGAGGAGATCTCGAACCTGCTCGTCCCGAACGGCACGCCGGGCTACTCGATGGGCGAGCCGTACCGCAAGATGGGCTGGAACGCGTCCGATACGCGCCCGCTGGCCTTCGACGACTGCCACGTGCCGGAGGAGAACCTGCTCGGCCGCCGCGGCGACGGCTTCCGGCAGTTCCTGCGGGTGCTCGACATCGGCCGGATCGGCGTGGCGGCGATGGGCGTCGGGCTGGCACAGGGCGCGCTCGACCAGGCGCTCGCCTACGCGAAGCAGCGGCGCGCGTTCGGGCGGCCCATCTCCACCTATCAGGCGATCCAGGGCAAGCTGGCCGACATGGCGACGGAGATCGAGGCGGCGCGGCTGCTCACCTACAAGGCGGCGCGGCTGAAGGACGCGGAGCGCAACTTCACCTTGACGGCGGCCCAGGCCAAGCTGAAGACGGGCCGGCTGGCGGTGCGCTGCGCCGAGGAGGCCGTCCAGATCCACGGCGGCTACGGCTACATCGAGGAGTACCCCGTGTGCCGCTTCTACCGCGACGCGAAGATCCTCACCATCGGCGAGGGCACCGACGAGGTGCAGCAGATGGTGATCGCCCGCGCGCTGGGGGCGTGAGGCTCCTCGCGCTCTGGATCGTCCTCGCCGCGGCGTACGCGGCGACGCTCGGGATCCCCGCGGGCGGGGGGTCGGACTACGCGGGCACGGAGCCGCACCACCTGCTGGCGGCCGAGTCGATCGTGTCCGACGGCGACATCGATCTGGCCGACGAGTACCGCGACCGCGCCTACGCGAGCTGGTACCCGCGGGAGCTGCGCACCGACGGCCGCGAGATCGGCGGGCGGCTGGTGGAGCCCCACGGCGCCGGCTTCGCGCTGCTGATCGCGCCCGCCTATGCGGTCGGCGGGCCGCGCGCGGTGGAGGCGCAGATGGCGGCGCTGCTCGCGCTGGCGTTCGTGCTCGGCGCGGCGATGGCGCGCCGGCTGGTGCCCGAGCCGTGGGCGACCGCCGGCGCCGGCGTGGTCGGCCTCTCGCCGCCGGCGCTGGCCGCCGCGACGACCGTGTCGCCCGGCGTCCCGGGCGCCGTCGCGCTGACCGGCGCCGCGCTGTGCGCGCTGGCGGTGCGCGAGCGCGCGCGGCTGCGCCACGTGTACGGCGGCGCGCTGCTGCTGGCGGCGCTGCCGTGGCTCGGGTGGATGCTCGCCGTGCCGGGCCTGGTGGTGGCCTGGGCGCTCGTGACCTGGACGCTGCGGGAGCGGCGGCGGCTGGCCGCGCTGGTCGCCGGCGAGGCCCTGGCCGGCTCGCTCGTCTTCTACGCGACGCTCAACGACCGCTTCTACGGCGGCTTCACGCCGGGCGCGGCGGGGACCGCGGAGCGGCCCGAGCTGCCGCTCGGCTATCTGGACCGCATACCGCGGCTGGCGGCGCTGTGGCTCGACCGCGAGGTCGGGCTGCTGCGCTGGGCGCCCGTGCTGGCGATGGCGTTCTTCGCCGCCTGGCTGCTCTACCGCTCGCGCCGAGACCAGCTCGCGCGCGTGACCCCGATCCGCCGGGAGGCGGAGGCGTGCGCCGCGCTGGCGCTCGCGATCGTCGCCATCGAGGTCGCGGTCACGGCGCTCGCGGGCACCGGCGGCCTGCGCGGGTCCTGGTTCCCCGGCGTGCCGCTGGTGGCCGCCCTGCCCCCGGCCGCCGCCCTGACCGCCTGGGGGCTGCGCCACGTGCCGCGCCCGCTCGGCGCCGTGCTCGCGGCGTTGACGCTGGGCGCGAGCGCCTGGCTGGTCATCGCCGAGCGCGCGGGGCGCATGGACGGCTGGCTCGATCCGGTCAGCGGGGCGCCGTGGGGGCCGCTGGTCGATGTGTTCCCGCGGTTCTCGGGCTCGGCGTGGTGGCCGGCGGTGGTGTGCGCGCTGCTGGCGTGCGGGCTGGCTCTTCTCGCTGTGCGAGAGCGCCGCGCGGCAGCGGGACGGCGGCGGACCGTGGCCGCGGCGCGCACCTCACGGGCGTTGCACTAGGGCCCGGCGAACTTCTTGCGGGGTAGGGGGGAGCCCGGATCGGCGCGGCGGGAATCGATCATCGCCGCGCGATCACGCTCGGATAACCGGCCCCCTACCCTGCCAGCAGTTCGCCGGCGCTACCGAGCGGCCTCACTCGGATCGACCGCACCGCGCGACAGCACCGCGCTCGCCGCGCTCGCGGGATCCAAACGCCGCGCGACGACCTCGTCGAGCAGCTCCTGCACCTCGCGGTCCTCGCGCATCGACTCCTGCAGCGCGTGGCGCAGGCGCATCGTGGCCAGCCCGAGCACCTCGTTCATCAGGTTGCGGCGGCGGCGCTCGGACAGCGTCCCCTCGGCCTCGACGTAGGCCCGGTGCTCGGCCAACGCGGCATCCAGCTCCTCCACACCCTCCCCGCGCGCTGCCTCGGTCTTCAGGATCGGCACGCGCCAGCCCTCCTGCGGCGCCAGCGACAGCACGCCGCGGATCTCGCGCACCATCGTGTCGGTCAGCGGGTGGTCGGCCTTGTTGACCACGATCACGTCGGGGATCTCCATCACGCCCGCCTTCAGCGCCTGGATGGAGTCGCCCGAGCCGGGGATCAGCACGAGCACGATCGAGTCCGCGTGGTCGATCACGTCGACCTCGGCCTGGCCGACGCCGACGGTCTCCAGGAACACGTCGTCCTTGCCGGCGGCGTCCATCAGCAGCGCGGCCTGGAGCGCCGCCTCGGCCAGCCCGCCGAGCGCCCCGCGCGTGGCCATCGAGCGGATGAACACGCCGGGGTCCAGGAAGTGCTCGGACAGCCGGATCCGGTCTCCCAGCAGCGCGCCGCCGCGGAACGGCGAGCTCGGGTCGATCGAGAGCACGGCGACGCTGCGGCCGGCCGCCCGCCGGTGGCGGATCAGCGCGCCGATCAGCGTCGACTTGCCCGCGCCCGGCGGGCCCGTGAAGCCGACGACGGCCGCCTTCCCCGTGCGCGGGAACACCGTGCGCACGAGCTCCCAGCCCTCGGGATCGTCGTCCTCGACGAGTGAGATGCCGCGCGCCAGGGCACGCTTGTCGCCCGCGAGCAGGCGATCGGCGAGGGAGTCCGCCATGGTCCGATCCTAGATGCACACTAGGATCGCTCCGATGGCGACGGTCAGCCGCCCGGCCGCTCCCCCGCCGGTCCACGGCGTCCCCGCGCCGCTGCACGGCGGCCCGCTGGCGCTGCTGCGCTTCCTGCGCAGCCACGGCATGCTCAACCTCAAGTACGCCCGGCTGATCGCCCGCTGGGCGTGGTTGAAGCTGCGCTTCCGCGGGCGGCTGCAGACCGACGGGCTGTGCTTTGTCGGGCCGCGCGTGACGCTCGAGATCGAGCCGGGCGCGGTGCTCCGGCTCGGCCGCTGGTCGTGGCTCGGGCACGGGACGAAGATCCGCGTGCACGAGGGCGTGGTGGAGATCGGCGCCAAGACCGTGCTCGGGCAGGAGTGCACGATCTCGGCGTTCCAGCACGTGTCGATCGGGCGCGAGTGCGTGATCGCCGACCGGGTGATGCTGATCGACTTCGACCACGGCGTCGTGGAGGTCGAGCGCTCGATCCGCCACCAGGGCATCTACAAGCGCGACGTGGACGTCGGCAGCAACTGCTGGATCGGCTACGGCGCCTGCATCCTGCGCGGGGTCACGGTCGGCGACAACTGCGTGATCGGGACCAACACGGTCGTGACCAAGGACCTCCCGTCCAACGCCGTCGCCGCCGGCACGCCCGCCCGGATCCTGCGCATGCGCGAGGAGCCGACGACGCTCCGCTGGCGCTAGCGAGGGGCCAGTAGGCCGAGCTCGCCGGCGCGGGTCGCCGCCTCGGTGCGCGAGCGGCAGCGGAGCTTGTTGAGGATGCTGCGCACGTGCGCGTCGACCGTGCGCTGGCTGAGGAACAGCTCGCGCGCGATCTCCCGGTTCGTACGCCCGACCGCCACGAGCCGCATCACCTCGAGCTCGCGGCGCGACCGCCCCGCGCCCTCGTGCTGGGCGGCGGCCCGGCGGCCGAGCCGCAGCTCGAGCGACTCGCCGAGCCGCGCCAGCTCGGCCGCGGCGCGCGCGGCCACCGGGCGCGCGCCGAGCCGCTTGGCGGACCGGTGCGCCTCGCCGAGGCGCTGCACGGCGGCCTCCCGCCGCCCGGCAGCGGCCAGCGCGACGCC
>JBIOTP010000422.1:0-8763 GCA_044865965.1 Solirubrobacteraceae bacterium | reverse complement strand
CCGCCGAGGAGCGGACGCCGCTGTGGCGCTACCTGGGCGGGGACGCCGCGCGGATCCTGCCGGTGCCGATGATGAACGTGCTCAACGGCGGTGCGCACGCGGACAACTCGGTCGACTTCCAGGAGTTCATGGTCGTGCCGGTGGGCGCGCCCTCGTTCGCGGAGTGCCTGCGGATGGGCGCCGAAGTGTTTCACGCGCTCAAGAAGACGCTGCACGACCGCGGGCTCGGCGGCGGCGTCGGCGACGAGGGCGGCTTCGCGCCCAACCTCGAGTCCAACGAGGCGGCGCTCGGCGCGCTGATCGACGGCATCGAGGCGGCCGGCTACACGCCCGGCGACGACATCGCGATCGCTTTGGATCCGGCGGTGAGCGAGATCTTCTCCGGCGGCGCCTACAACCTCGAGCACGAGGGCCGCACGCTGTCGGCCTCCGAGCTCGCGAGCTACTGGGCCGACCTCGCGGGGCGCTATCCGATCCTGTCGATCGAGGACGGCATGGACGAGGACGACTGGGAGGGCTGGAAGGCGCTCACCGACCGGCTCGGCGACCGCGTGCAGCTCGTCGGCGACGACCTGTTCGTCACCAACACCGAGCGCCTCCAGCGCGGGATCGACATGGGCGTCGGCAACTCGATCCTCATCAAGGTCAACCAGATCGGGACGCTGACGGAGACGCTGGCGGCGATCGACCTCGCGCGCCGCCACGGCTACACGGCGGTCATGAGCCACCGCTCGGGCGAGACCGAGGACACGACGATCGCCGACCTCGCGGTGGCCACCGGATGCGGCCAGATCAAGACCGGCGCGCCGTCGCGCTCGGACCGCGTGGCGAAGTACAACCAGCTGCTGCGGATCGAGGAGGCGCTCGGCTCCGACGCCGAGTTCCCGGGGAGATCCGTCTTCCGGACGTAGCCCCACGGCGTCTTCCGCCCGGCTGCTTTGTTTCAAAGGAAGGGAGCCGGGCGCGGCGAACGAACGCGTCAGGCATGGACGGCCGGACCCGGATCCGCTGGGATCGCCTGGGGCGCTGGGCGCTGATCGGCGTCTTCGCGCTCGTGCTCTACCTGTACATCGGCCCTGCCATCAGCTGGGTCAGGACCTACCGCGAGGCGGCCCGCCAGCGCGAGGGGGTCGCGGCGCTGCGCGCCGAGCACGCCCGCCTGGCCGAGCGCCGGCGCGCGCTGAAGGCGGCGGGCGCGCTCGAGCGCGAGGCCCGCCGGCTCGGGCTGGTGAAGGCCGGAGAGCGCGCCTACATCGTGCAGGGGCTTCCGACGGGCCCGCGCTGAGCGCCGTCACGGCGCGTCGCGGCGTGCCGCTAGGCTGGGGCGGGTGCCCTACGAGAGCGCGAGGGACCAGTGGGAGGCGGGGGTGCGCCGGCTCGCGGACGCCTATCCGGAGCAGCAGCGGACGCTGGAGCGCGTGACGCGCGAGGTGGAGCAGGAGCTGCGGCGCAAGCTCGGCGGCGTGTTCACGATCGACGAGCTGGTCGACTTCTATGACGAGGGCACGGGCTGGTGCACGGACCTGGCGGTCGAGGTCGCGCCGGACGAGCCGTTCGCGTGGGACGCCCGCGTGGTGGCCGACGCCGCCTTCGGCCGCTACATGCGCGCGGCCGTCGACTACGCGGGCGGGCGCCGGCTCGGCTGAGGCCGGCGGACGAACGCGTGCTGGATCCAGGTCGTGCGGAAGCCGAGGCGCTCGTACAGGCGCCGCGGCCGGTCCTCGTCGTCGGCGACGATCCAGGCGAGGTCGCGGCCGGCGGCGGCCAGCGCGGTCACGATCAGCCGCCGGCCGAGGCCGTGCCCGCGCCGCTCCGGCAGGACGAACACCTGCTCGACCTCGGCGGCCCGCTCGCCCTCCGGCGCCCACAACGTCGCGAACGCGACGTTCCCGCCGCCCTCGCGCACGACGAAGGCGCGCGAGCCGCGGCGCGCCGCGACCGCGTCCTCCATCGCCAGGAACCGCTCGACCGCGGCCTCGTCGCCGCCGCCGTCGCCGCCGAGGTGCCAGGCGGCGCGCAGCTCGCGCGCGTCCGCCACCGACGTCTCCATGACCGCCTCGTCGCCGGCCGGCGGGGCGCCCTCGCGCCGCATCCAGGCGAGGCGTTCGACCACCCAGCCGGCGGCGGCGAACGCGGGACGCAGGCGGGCGCCGGCGGGCTCGTCCTCCACCTCCACCCGGCGGTGGGGCAGGCCCTCCTGCAGCTCGTCGGCGCGCCGCATGAGGGCCATCGCGCCGATCCCCGGGTCGCCGCCCTCGACGCGCACGGCGTTGTAGTCCCAGTAGTCGCGCATCCCGCTGGCGCCGACCACGGTGCCGTGCTCCCACGGCCCGATCTCGTCGCAGACCAGCGCGTGCGCCGCGTGGCGCCACGCGATGGCGCCGGTGGCCCCGCCCGCCGGTACGCACACCGCCAGGCGGCCGCCGATCACCGCCTGGCGGCGTCCTCCACCACTTGAAATCCCAGAGGGATTCCTGCGGGTCTGCGTGCTTGCCAGGCGGCGCCGGCGACCACCTGGACGGCGCACGTACCGACGTGCGGAACCACTAGTCGGCCTCGTCGGCCTCGTCGTCCTCGCCGCCTGCGCGGCGGATCACGATCTGGTCCTCCTCGATCGTGATCTCGACGGGCCGGTGGCCGGCCCAGTGCTCGGCGTAGATCGGGTCGTCCTGGACGGCGGGGTCGAGCCACAGGCCGTAGCCCTCCTCGCCGTGGTCGAACGTGCCCTCCAGCGGGCCGGCGGGAGCCGTGCGGCGGCGGGCCCGGCCGCGGCGGGGCCGCGCACGCTTGGGCTTCTCCTCCTCCTCGGCCTCCTCCGCCTCCTCGGCCTCCTCCGCCGCCTCCTCGGCCTCCTCCGCCTTTTCCTCCGCCTTGCGCGCCGCTTCCTCGGCGGCCGCGGCCTCCTCCTCGGCCCGCTTGGCGGCCTCCTCCTCGAGCTCGGCGGCGATCTGCGCGTCGTCTTCCGCGCGCAGATCGACCTCTTCTGGCGCCGCCCCGGCGTCGTCGCCGTCGGGCTCCAGCCCCTGCTCGCGCTTGAAGGCCTGGATCTGCTGGACCGTCACCTCCAGCTGATGCGCGATCCACGCATCGGTGCGACCCTGTCGCACCCACCCGCGGATCTGGTTAAGCTGGGGACGCAGGGACCGGCGGCTCATAAGAGGGCCGGAGAGTAGCGCAAGAGGGTCCGAGGCCTCCGGTGCAGGCCCCATACCGCAAGTGTCGAACACCCATTAGCCTCAACCGCGCTCCCGAGACGGGCAGGAGCGGGCCTGCCCTTGGGAACGAGTCCGCAATCGCCAGGGAGGCGGCGTCATGCTGGTACTGACACGCAAGTCCAACCAGTCGATCATGATCGGCGACGACATCGAGGTCTCAGTGCTGTCGATCATGGGCGAGAAGGTCCGCATCGGCATCCAGGCCCCGCGGGACATCCCCGTGTTCCGCAAGGAGGTCTACCTGGAGATCCAGCAGGAGAACGTGGCCGCCGGCGCCTCGGCCCGCGCGGAGGTCGACGACGCGCTCAAGCGTCTGAGCACGAACAGCAGTAACCGCACGTAGCGGCGCGCTCAGCCGAGCAGGTAGTACAGCGTTTGGAACATCGCGATCGTCACGACGACCGCGGTTCCGAACAGCACGACGACGAGCAGCAGGAAGCGCAGCGAGCCGCGCCGGTGCGTGCGCTGGCGGTGGCGCTGCCGGGCGCGCTGCTCGGCCCGGCGGCGGATGCGGTCGCGGCGGACGCGGTCCTCCTCGATCTCCTCGAAGAAGGCCTCCTCGATGTCCGCGAGGCTCTGCCGCATGCGCATTGGCGGGAGGCTAGCAACGTCTCCATAATCCGCGCCCGGCGCGCCGGGCCCCGGCCGCCAGGCGCGCCAGCCGCGCGGCCTGGGCGACATTGGGAGAGATCGTGAGCGTCCGCGCGTAGCCGAGCCGCACGAGCTCGCCGTTGACGAACAGCCCGTCGCGGTCGCGGTAGACGTACGCGAGCAGCCGCCCGTAGCGGTCGCGCTCCTCGGCGTCGTGCACGAGCCGGACGCGCCGCCCGGCCACCAGCCGCCGGTTCTCGGCCGCGGCGGCCTTGGCGAAGCACTCCACCGGCGTCCCGGGCTTCATCGACTCCGGCGTGTCGATGCCGATGTAGCGCACGCGCTCCGGGCGGCCCGCGAGCCGCACGACGATCGTATCGCCGTCGACCACGCGCACCACCGTTGCGGTGTGGTCGCCGCCGCCCGCCAGCTTCCCGGCGCCGATCGCGCCGCCGGCGACGAGGAGGGCGAGGATGAGGATCGCGCGGCGCATCGTGCTCACGCTAGGCACCGGCCCGGACAACTCGCCCCCGCCGTGCGACCATCAGGGCCATGTCCAGCCTGCAGGCGCCGCCGGGGCTTCACCCGTCGGCCTCGTACTCGTTCACGATGCGCATCGAGCTCCGCCAGCTGCCCGGCGCGTTCGCCCAGGTCGCCGGCGCGATCGGGGCCGAGGGCGCGATCCTCGGCGCGATCGACCTCGTGCGCGTGGAGGGCGGCCGCGTGATCCGCGACGTCACGACGTTGAGCAGCGACGCCGCGCACGCCGAGCGCGTCGTGGCGGCGGTGCGCGCGCTCGAGGGCGTGCGGGTCGTCAGCGTCTCGGACCGCACGTTCCTGATGCACAAGGGCGGCAAGATCGAGGTGACGCCGAAGGTCCCGATCAAGACCCGCGACGACCTCTCGATGGCGTACACGCCCGGCGTCGCGCGCGTCTCCTCGGCGGTCCACGAGGACCCCGAGGCCGCCTGGGCGCTGACCATCAAGGGCAACACGGTCGCCGTCGTGTCCGACGGCACGGCCGTGCTGGGCCTCGGCGACATCGGCCCGAAGGCGGCGATGCCGGTGATGGAGGGCAAGGCGATGCTGTTCAAGGAGCTCGCCGGCGTCGACGCGTTCCCGCTGTGCCTGGACACCACCGACGTCGAGGAGATCATTCGGATCGTCACCGGCGTCGCGCCGACGTTCGGCGGCATCAATCTCGAGGACATCGCGGCGCCGCGCTGCTTCGAGATCGAGCGGCGGCTGAAGGAGACGCTCGACATCCCGGTCTTCCACGACGACCAGCACGGGACGGCGATCGTCGTGCTGGCCGCGCTGCTGAACGCGCTGCGAGCGCTGCGCAAGGCCGCCGCCGACGTGCGGGTCGTGGTCGTCGGCGCCGGCGCGGCGGGCATGGCGTGCGCCGAGATCATCCTCAACCACGGGGTGCGCGAGCTCGTGGTGTGCGACATCGGCGGCATCCTGCACCCCGACCGCCCGGACCTCGACGCGGCGCGCCGCGGCATGGCGGAGCGCACGAACCCGCGCCGGCTCACCGGCCGCACCGACGACGCGCTCGCAGGCGCCGACGTGCTCGTGGGCGTCTCCGCGCCCGGCGCCGTGTCGGTGGAGGCCGTGCGCACCATGGCCGACCGCGCGATCGTCTTCGCGATGGCGAACCCGATCCCGGAGGTCCAGCCGGAGGCCGTCCAGGGCGACGTCGCGATCATGGCGACGGGCCGCTCGGACTACCCGAACCAGATCAACAACGTGCTCGCCTTCCCGGGCGTCTTCCGCGGCGCGCTGGACGTGCGGGCGCGCGGGATCGACGAGGGCATGAAGCTCGCCGCCGCGCGCGCGATCGCGGGGGTGATCCCCGAGCACGACCTCGGCCCCGAGTACATCGTGCCGAGCGTCTTCAACCGCCAGGTCGCGCCGGCCGTGGCGGAGGCGGTCGCGAAGGCCGCCGCCGCCTCGGGGCTGGCGCGCAGGGAGCCCTACACGCGGGCGCCCGACTCCGCCTCGTCGTAGACCCGGATGAAGCGCAGGTAGTTGTCGGCGATCTGCTCGGCGGCGGCGCGCCGCTCGAGGTCGCCGTCGACGAAGCCCTTGAGCGCGTCCCACCAGATCGAGCGACCGATCGCGAAGCCGATGAAGCCGTCGACGGTCGCGGCCTGCTGGAGCCAGTGGTCGACCTTCTCCGTGCTCGCGCCGCGGCCCAGCAGCACGCTCTTGACGTTGCCGCGCCCCGCGCCCTTGCGGGTCTGCTCGGCGAGCATCTCGGCGTCCTCGCGCGAGTCGACGCCCTCGATCTTCCACACGTCGACCTCGACGCCGTAGTCCTGGGCCGCCGCGATCGCGCGCCGCATCAGCTCGGGCCGCAGCTCGGCGTCATAGCGGTCGCTGTCGCCGCCGACCTGCTCGAGCTGGCTTTCCTCGGCCGGCACCAGCAGCTCGAAGAGGAACTTGCGGTCGTTGTCGTGCAGCCAGTCGGCGAGCTCCTTCAGGCGGCCGAGCTGGCGCTCGTTCATGCCCGCGTCGCCATCGGGGTTGTAGCGGACCAGCACCTTCGCGAAGTCCGGGTCGTGCTGCTCGATGTGCTTGCCGAAGTCGGCGCCGTAGTGGAAGTCGAACTCGTCCTGGCCGGACTTCTCCACCGGCATCGAGAGCACGAGTCCGTGCTCGCGCGCCAGCTCCGGGATGTCCGAGCCGAACTGCTCGTCGACCAGCACCCCCGTGGCGGCGGGATCGACGCCGCGCTCCACCGCGATCTCCATCCCCTCGAAGATCAGCTTCTTCGCGTCGGCGATCCTCTCGGTCTCCTCGGGCGTCGGGTCGCCCTCGATCCCGAACATCTTCTTCTGGAACGACCCCCGGTGGTCGAAAGCCAGGATGTACAGCTTCCCGTCATAGCCGAGTGCCATTGCCGTCACCTCGTGTGTCGCGCGATCCGGTTCGCCTCCCTACTCTACGCGCCCACATGGAGCCGAAGTTCAGCGGCCCCGCGTACACGGTGGGAGTCGAGGAGGAGCTGATGATCCTCGATGGCGGGTCGTTCGACCTCGCCAACGCCGTCGAGGCGCTGCTCGAGGAATCGCCGGACGGCGAGATCAAGCCCGAGCTCATGCAGTCGGTGCTGGAGATCGCCACCAAGCCCTGCGGCGACCTGCGCGAGGCGGGCGCGCAGCTGCGCTCGCTTCGCGGTCAGGTTCGCGACACCGCCGAGCGGCACGGGCTGTGCATCGGGTCGGCCGGCACCCACCCGTTCGCGAAGTGGGAGGAGCAGCGGATCGCGGCGCGCCCGCGCTACCGCGACCTCGTCGACGCGCTGCGCTTCGTCGCCCGTCAGGAGATCATCTTCGGGCTGCACGTCCACGTCGGCCTGGACGACGCGGAGAAGGCGATCCACGTCGCCAACGGGATGCGCGTGCACGTCCCGATCCTGCTCGCGCTGTCGGCCAACTCGCCGTTCTGGCGCGGCCACGACACCGGGATGGCCTCGGCGCGGATCCCGATCTTCCGCGCCTTCCCGCGCGTCGGCATCCCGCCCTACTACGACGGCTGGGAGGACTACGAGCGGCGGATCGAGTTCATGATCGACACGGGCGTGATGGAGGACTACACGTACCTGTGGTACGACGTGCGCCCGCATCCCAACTTCGGCACCGTGGAGGTCCGGGCGATGGACGCGCAGACGCGCGTCGAGCACACGCTCGCGCTGACGGCGCTGATCCAGGCGATGGTCAAGGAGCTGGCCGAGCACTTCGAGGCGGGCAAGCGGCTGGCCCCCTACCCGTACGAGATGCTCGACGAGAACAAGTGGCTCGCCTCCCGCCACGGCCTGGAGGGCGAGCTGGTCGACCTGCCCGAGCGGCGCCGGGTGTCGGCCAAGGCGCTCGCGCGCCGGCTCTATGACCGCCTCAGCGAGCATGCCCAGGATCTGGGCGCGGCCGACGCGCTGGAGGGCATCCGCGACCTCCTCGACCACGGCACCGGCGCCTACCGCCAGCGGGTCGTCTACGAGGCCAACAGCGACTTCACGGAGCTGATCCGCGACATCGTCGACGCCTCGGCGCCGTAGCACTCGATCCCGGCGAACGGGGGGTCCGGGCGGCGTAGACTTGGAGCCCGGCCCATGTCGAGCGGTCCCGACCTCTTCGTCGTCTGCAAGAGCTGCGGCTCGGAGGTGTCCCCGTACATCACCGAGTGCCCCTACTGCGGCACGCGCATCCGCAAGCGCGCCCCCAAGCTGCCGCCCGGCGGCGCGCCCAAGCCGCCCAAGCGCGCGCGGCGCGCGCAGCTGCCGCGCCTGCGGCCGGGGGAGATCCCCGGGATCCGCGCCGAGCGCCGGCCGTGGGCCGCGTTCGCCCTCGTGATCGCGGCCGTCGTGGTCTCGATCGGCGCCCGCGCCGGCGCCTGGAGCCTGCTCGACCTCGCGCTCGTGTCGGGCGCCACCGACGAGCAGTGGCGCTCGGTGACGACGCTGTTCGTGTACGGGCAGACGGGCTACGAGGTGGTCGCGCTGGGCGCGATCGCGCTGTTCGGCTGGCTGCTGGAGCGCCGCCACGGCTCGTGGGCGACGCTGCTCGTGTTCTTCCTCGCCGGGGCCGGCGGCATGCTGCTGGCGATCGCCGCGGGCGACGCGGAGCCGGTCGCGGTCGGCGGCAACGGCGCCGCGCTCGGCCTGCTGGCGGCGTGGGCGATGCGCGACGTGCTGGGGCGCCGCCGGGGCGTCGAGGACGACAGCGACCTGCTCGGGGCGCTGGCGATCGCCGCGCTGCTCGTGCTCGTCCCGCTCGCCTCCGACGAGGCCAGCGGCGTCGCCGGCCTCGCCGGAGGCGTGATCGGCGTGCTGCTCGGGCTCATCCTGGCCCGGGTCCCCGAGCGCTAGTTCGACTTGGTGGCCGGAAGTCGTGACGTTGTGACGAGTTTCTTGACCGCGCCTGGGTGGAGGAGGACCATCGTTTGCGGGCCA
>JBIOTP010000421.1:0-2657 GCA_044865965.1 Solirubrobacteraceae bacterium | reverse complement strand
TATCCCGCCTATCACCTCGGGACCCAGTACTACTGGAACAACATCACCGGCGGCGGCGTCCCACCCTGGTTCACTTTCATCAAGGCGACCCCGACGGCACCGAACCCGGCCTATCCGGACGCAAGCGGCGCGATCGCCTCCAACGCCGCCGCGATCGGCCGGCTGCACGACGACCTGCAGGCCGCCGTCTCCGCCGGCTTCGCGCAGCAGGGAGCCAAGCACGCCTTCTCCTCGCCGCCAGGCGCCGAACCCGAATAGCGGCATCGTTCCGGTCCATCAGGCGAAGTTCTCGCCGGTCCGCGACGACACGGACGGCCTCGAGGACGAGCAGGCGTCCTTCGCCAAGGGCATCCCGGGTTTCACCGTCTCAGGCGTCAAGAACTCCAAGATCGACGAGAACCCCTACGCCGCCTCGGTCAGCTCGACGATCAAGAGCGCGCCGGTGCTCGGCTACGCCGGCAATCAGACGAGGTGGCAGCTCGGCGGCAGCACGCCTCGCAGCTGCGCGGCAGGCGAGAAGTAGGGCTCTCTCGGCATCGATGTGGTCAGTGTGACGGTGAAGTGGCCGTCGCCGGCTGGTGCGGCAGGTGGAGCGTGATCGGGCCGCAGGTGAGCATGACGAGGGCGAGGGCGGCTTGGGCGGTGTGGAAGCCGTAGGCGCGGCGGACGATCAGCCGGACCCTGTTGTTGAGCGCCTCGGTGCGGCCTTGGTTGATGCCCAGGCGGATGGCGGCGAGGATGCCGTCGCGGTGCTTGCGGATCGTCTTGCCCAGGCGCACGAACGGCTCAAGCCGGCTGCGGGCCAGGCGCGAGAGGAGCCGATCGATCAGCAGCTCGACGTCCTCGGTGGTGAGGCCGGGCGCGAAGATGCCGCGGACGGCTTCCTTGAGCTCGTAGGCGCGCCAGACCTCGCCGCCGGCGGCCCTGAGGCGGGCGAGCGTGGCGGCTTGGTTGTCGGTGAGCTTGTCGGGCTTTTTGAGCAGCGACCAGCGGGCGTCCTTGAAGCGTTTGGCGGCCCGCTGGTCGCCGCAGGCGCGCAGCTCGTTCCAGTAGGCGCGGCGGACCTCGTCGAGCGCCTTGTTGGCGTTCTGGACGACGTGGAAGGGGTCGATGCAGCGCACGGCCTGGGGCGCGTGCCAGCCGGCCGAGGCGGCGTAGCCGGGGCCCATGTCGAGCGAGATCGCGGTCAGCTGGCCGGCGCGCTGGGCGACCGGCGGCTCCGGGTCGTCGGCGGCGCGTCGCGCCCAGGCGAGCCGTGCCGAGTCGGCCGCCCTGTCGCCCGCCGGCGCGCTGAGAGCGGCACGCGGCGAGCTCGGGTCGAGCTCGGCGAAGAAGCGGTCGGCGGCCTGCTCGCCGGCGCCCGCGGCGCCCCACACGATCTTGCCGGCGCGGTGGTCGGCGACCAGCGTGAGGTAGTTGTGCCGGCGCTTCCATGACACCTCGTCGACGCCGATGTCGAACAGCTCGCTGAGGCGGTCGGGATCGAGCTCGTCGGCGCACACGCGCGCGATGATCCGCCCGACGGTGTCCCAGTCGACCCCGAGCAGGCGGCAGATCGCCGACTTGTCCATCCGCGCGGCCAGCCAGGCGACCAGGCATTCGAAGTCGCGCGTGAACCCGGCGCGCTGGCGCGCGAACGGCACCCCCTCGGCCAGCACCCCGTGACGCGGGCAGCGCAGCCGGCGGCGGCGACAGTGGACCTCCAGCCGCCACACGCCGAGGTCCAGATGCCGCCAGACCGAGTCCACCTGGCGCGTGTCCTTGCGCGCCCGGGTGGAGAACTCGCAGCGCGGGCACCGCAGCCGGCGCCGCCGCAGCGCGACGCGAACGACCACGCGGTCGGGCTCGAACCGGACCTTCCTCACCCATACGTCCTCCAGGTTCAAGAGCCTGGAAAATGCCGTCGTGACGCGCATGTCGTCCTCCCTGCTGGCCGCTTGAGCGTGAACAGCCAGCAGCCTGTAGGTGAGGGCGGCAGCGCGTCGCTGCTGAGCGCGCAACTTGCGAGGAGTTCCTCAGCCCCGAAAAGACCTGCTCACGCGGGCCAGGCCGACACGCGGATCAGGCACATCGATGCCGGGAGCCCCCATAATCAGGCCTCCACGGCTTCGTGGTCTCGGTTCACGACTACCCGCCGCCATCGGAGCGCTACCCCGGCGTGACGGGCTTTCGCGAAGCCCACGGCCGGGTACTCCCGTAGACAGGCACCTCCACGAGTTTCCGATGGCGCCCGAAACCGGCAGCCCAAGCCCTCTTCTAGTCGCCTACGACGGCTCGGACCTCTCGCGGCAGGCCATCCGGCATACCGGCGCGCTCCTCGGCGAGCGCACGGCGGTGGTGCTGCACGTGCATGAGCCACTCGCCCTGCCGGTCACGGCGCCCGTGGTTACGCGGATGGTCGCGACCGGTCCAGGGCTTGAGCGGGAATCACAACGAGCCGCTGAACTCGCCCGCAGCCGCGCCGAGGAGATCGCACAGGAGGGCGCACGGGAAGCCGAGCGCGCCGGCCTCTCGGCCACGAGTGAAGTGGTCGCGGCGAGCGGGACCTCGGGCATCGCGGACGCGATCGTGGAGACCGCGCGGAGCATGGACGCGTCGTTGATCGTGGTCGGCTCGCATGGCCGCTCTGCGATCGCGGCGGCGCTGCTTGGCAGCGT
>JBIOTP010000420.1:0-2652 GCA_044865965.1 Solirubrobacteraceae bacterium | reverse complement strand
CTGACGCCGTGTCGTCCGCGCTCGCCCGGGCGGCCTGAGCGCCGCGTCGCGCGCGGCTACGCGTCGCAGAGCCCGGCGACCGGCCGCTATTTTCTCGGCTACAAGCTGCTCGAGCTGACCAGCGGCGTGCAGGACCGGCTGGGCCGGCTGCGCACGGCGGCGCGCCCGCACCTGGAAGCGATCCAGGACGAGACCGGCGAGACGACCAACCTCGTCGTGCTCGAGGGGCGCGACGTCGTCTACATCGAGTCGGTGTCGGGCGCCCGCAGCGTGCGCCTGCACACCGAGGTCGGCCGCTCGATCCCGGCCCACACGTCGGGCGCGGGCAAGGCGCTGCTGGCCTGGCGCGATCCGGCCGACGTCGCGGCGCTGCTGGAAGGGGCGCCGCTGTCGCCGTCGACGCCGCACACGCTCACGACGCTCGATGCCCTGCAAGAGGATCTGGCGAAGATCCGCCGGCGCGGCTACGCCACCGACAACGAGGAGCACGAGCTGGGCGTCGCGTGCGTCGCGACGCCGATCCTCGACCGCGCGGGGTTCCCGCTGGCGGCGATCAGCGTGTCCGGCCCGACGCCGCGCATGCGCGAGACGGACCAGCTCGCCGGCCTGCTCCGCGGGCATGCTGACGCCGTGTCGTCCGCGCTCGCCCGGGCGGCCTGAGCGCCGCGTCGCGCGCGGCGCCCTCGCGAAACGAGCTACTCAGCCGCCGCGGGCAGGACCGAGATGACGCGGCCCTTGCGGCCTTCCTTGAACTCCACGGTGCCCGCGGCGCGGGCGTAGATCGTGTCGTCGCGGCCGATGCCGGCGCCGTTGCCCGGCTTGAACTTGGTGCCGCGCTGGCGGACGATGATCTCGCCGCCGGTCACGGTCTGGCCGGCGAAGACCTTCACGCCCAAGCGCTTGGCGTTGGAGTCGCGGCCGTTGCGGGAGGAGCCGAGGCCCTTCTTGTGTGCCATGAGGTCGCTTACCCCTTCTTCTTCGCGCCGATCGAGGTGATCTTGATGCGCGTCAATTCCTGGCGGTGGCCCGTGCGGCGCTTGTAGCCCCGCTTGGGCTTGAACTTGAACACGCGCAGCTTGGGGCCGCGCTCGTGCCCGATGATCTCGGCCGAGACGGTGGCGGACGCCAGCTTGTCGCCCTCGAACACGGGATCGTCGCCGTCGCCCGCGAGCAGCAGCGGCTGCAGCGCGACCGTGGCGCCGACGTCGTCGGGCAGCCGCTCGATCAAGAGGGTCTGGCCCTCGATGACGCGGTATTGCTTACCGCCGGTCTTGATGACTGCGTAGGACATGTCTTGAGGTCGGATGATCGGGGTGGGGCGGAGGGGCTGCTCGCCTTACGCTCTCAGTCGGTGACTTCGGCGTCGGCCGGTGCCTTCGCGCGCGAACGGCGCCGTCCGCCTCTGCGGCCGCGGCGCCGAGGCCGAGAGGATAGCGCGTCGTCCTCCTCGCCTTCGTCGTCGGCGTCCTCCTCCGGCGCCTCGACGGCCTCCGGGATCTCCTCCTCGTCGGCCTTGCGGCGGCGCGCCCGGGGCTTCGGAGCGGGCGCCTCTTCCGCGGCGACCGCCTCCTCGGCCGCGGGACGCTTGCGCGCCCGGCCGCGGCGGGCCGCCGGCTTGGGCGCCTCCTCCTCGTCGGCCACCGGAGCCTCGGCGACTTTGGCGGCACGCTTGCGCCGCGGCGCGGGCGCCTCCTCCTCAGGCGTCTCGGCCACCTCGGCGACCTCCGGCTCCTCGGAGCGCCGGCGCCGGCGGGAGCGCTTGCGCGGCGCCTCGTCGGCCTCCACGGCGGCCGCGGGCGCGGTGCCGGCCTCGGGCGGCGTCTCGTCGATGAGCGCCTTGGTGGCGTCCTCGCGCTCGCGGCGCTTCGCCGCCCCCTTCTTGGCCGCGGCCGAGCGGCGCGCGGCCTGCAGCGCCTTGTCGCGCGCGGCGGCGCGTTGCTTGGCGGCCTCCTCGGCCGCCTCGGCGTCGGCGCCGACGAGCACGGCGCGGGCGATCGTCCGGCCCGCCTCCTCGATCCGCACGAGCTTCTTCTCGCCCACGAACGCGATCCCGTTGACGACGTCGATCAGGTAGCCGTCGACCTTCGCGACGGCGTCGTCGTCGTTGTACATGTGCGGCTCGACCAGGTGGACGTGCACCTCCTCGCCCGCCCGGAACGGCACGGCGTGCTCCTCGATCTCGTCCCGCGTGCCCTCCATCGTCACCGCGAAGTAGTCCAGCGGCAGACCGTCGGAGCCTTCGAAGTGGAAGTAGCGCCCGGTCTCCTGCTCGAGCGCGTGCAGCTCGCGCGCGCCGTCGGCGATGAACCAGGCCGTGACCTTCGGATTGATCCGCAGCAGGTAGGCCTCGGGGCCGTCCTCGCCGGCCTCGATGACCATGTGGCGCAGGTGGCGCGCGAACTCGATCGCGACCGTCTCCTCGGACTTGACCACGCCCTCGCCGCTGCACACCGGGCACGGCTTGGTCATGATCTCGCGCACGCCGTCGGTGACGTTCTGGCGCGTCATCTCGACCAGGCCGAGCGGCGAGATCTCGACCACGAACGTCTTCGTGCGGTCCTCGTCGAGGGCCTTGCGGAGCACCTTCAGCACGGCGTCGCGGTTGCGCGAGCGCGCCATGTCGATGAAGTCGATCACGATGATGCCGCCGAT
>JBIOTP010000419.1:0-2137 GCA_044865965.1 Solirubrobacteraceae bacterium | reverse complement strand
GGTCCGCGCGCAGGGCCGCGTCCGCGGCCCCGCGCACGTACGGCGCGACGGAAGCCAGCGCGTACGCCCGCCCGGACGAGGAGCCGGCGCTGACGGCGTCCACGGCGGCGATCAGCAGCGGCGCGGGCAGGTGCGGAGCGAGTGTCGCGACCGCCCTGCGGTCGCCTCCGACGATGCGGAGGGCGTGCCGCAGCTGCGCCTCGGACAGGCGCGGCGCCAGCGCGGCGAGCACCGGCGCCGACGCGCCGGCCGCGGCGAGGGCGTCGTCGAGCGCGTCATCGGGCAGCCGGCGCGCGAGCGCGGCCGTCGCCTCGTCGCCGCCCGTGCACGCCGCGGCGGCGTCGAACGCGGGGCGCACGAGATCGTCCGGCAGCCGCGTCGCGAGCGCGAGCAGCGCCGACGGGCCGGTGGCGAGCGCGAACGCGTCGCGGACGCGGTCCTCGCCGAGCCGCGGGACGAGCGCGGCGAGCGCCTCGTCGGTGTCGGCGAGCTCCAGCGCCCGCGGGACCAGCGCATCCGGCAGCGCGTCCGCGAGCTGCGCGAGCCGCACGCCGCGCGCGGGCGGAGCGGCCTCCGCGACGGCCTCCAGCGCGCGCTCGCCGGCGGCGGCGCGCTCGGCCTCCGGCAGCCCCGCGGCGAGCAGGCCGCGCAGGAACGCGTCGTCCGCGTGCGCGAGCGCGACGGCCGCGAGCTCGGCGTCGAGCACCGGCGCAAGGTCGGCCAGGCGCTCGTCGCGCAGCCACGGATCGAGCTCGAGCACCGCCGCCAGGACCTCGCCGAGCAGCCGCGGCGGGATCCGCGGCGCCAGGTACGGCAGCGCGAGCACGACGTCGTCGCGCCGCACCACGGCCCGCAGCGCGGCGACGATCTCGCGGTCGAGCGGCTCGCCCTCCATCCGCCCGGCGAGGTCGAGCAGCGCGTCCGCGCGCGTCACGTCATCGGCGATCGCGGCGGCCGCCTCGACGACCGCCGGCAGCTCCTCCGGCGCCAGCTCCTCGAGCTCGACGACGTCGCGCTCGGCCAGCGCCTCGCGGCGCCGCTGCAGCGCCTCCTCGAGCGCCCGGCCTTCGAGCGCGGGCAGCAGCACGTCCAGCGCCGCAAGGCGCTCATCCGGGTCGGATGCGCTCAGCGCCGCATTGAGCACCTGCTCCTGCTCCCATTCATCCGTCTCGAGCAGCCGCAGCAGCAGCTCCGGCGGCAGCGCGAGCGCGAACGTCCGCTGCTCGGCGGCGGTCAGCGCGCACGTGATCTCGCGCAGGAGGTGCGGCGGCGGCTCGCCGTCCGCCAACGCCCTCTGGTCGGCGTCGAACGCCGCCTCCCACGCGTGCTCGACGTCCGCGCGGTAGAGCGCCCCGCTCGGGTCGGCGAGCAGCTGCGCGCCGCGCCAGTCGGGGCGCTCGACGAGCTCGAGCAGGCCGTCCAGCTCGCCCGCATAGCGCAGGTGCATCGCCAGGTGCCGCGCGGCGTAGCCGTCCCAGCGCGAGCGGAAGTGCGCGGCGAGCACGCCGTGCGCGCCCGCCAGGTCGAGCTCGTCCGCCTCGGCCAGGAAGTCGCTGAACGACTTGTGCACGATCCGCCAGGCGCCGCCGTCCTCGCGCAGGAAGCGGCGCCACGGGCGCAGCGCGCGCCGCTTGATCTCGCGCGCCGGGTGCCCGGTCACGTCCTCCAGCCAAGCCGGCGTGACGGGCTCGCCCGCGACCGCCAGCAGCTCGATCACCGCGCCCTGGAGCGCGTCCCATCCGCGGTCGGCGGCGGGCGCGATCGCCTTCCACATCTGCGCGTAGTACTTGTCGAGGCCGTGCGGGAGCGCGTCCAGGCGCGGCGCGGGCGCCGTGGCGTCGAGCAGGTCGCCCAGGACGTACGCGACGTACATGAAGTTGCCCTCGCTGGCGGCGAACAGCCGCTCGGCGAACACGGCCGGGGTGACGCCGAGTTTGCCGAGCGCCGTGCGCACGCGGCCCTCCTTGGCGCGCAGCCGCAGATAATCGGCGAGGTCGTCGCGCTGACCCGTCGCGTCCGCCCGAATCCACAGCTCGTGCTGCCCCGTCCCCGGCCGCGCGGCCGGCCCGTAGCCGCCGGGGCGGTGCGTGAGCACGACGAACGCGCCGTCGGGGAGCTCCTCCGGCAGCGGCAGCGC
>JBIOTP010000418.1:0-3807 GCA_044865965.1 Solirubrobacteraceae bacterium | reverse complement strand
CCGCGCACCCGGCTCGCTCCTGCGAGCGTGGGGCGGATCGACGCGGCCGCGGAGTTCGCGCGCCGCCTCGGCGTCCCGGTGGAGATCGACAACGACGCGAACCTCGGCGCGCTCGGCGAGCTGTCGTTCGGCGCCGCGCGCGGGCTCCAGGAGGTGATCTACGTGAAGGTCTCGTGGGGCATCGGCGCCGGGATCGTGGTCGGCGGCCGGGTCTACCACGGCGCGACCGGCAGCGCGGGCGAGCTCGGGCAGGTGCAGGTCGACCCGGACGGGGCGGTCTGCCTGTGCGGCAACCGCGGCTGCCTCGGGACCGTGGCGTCGGCGGGG
Source organism: Solirubrobacteraceae bacterium (assembly GCA_044865965.1). Lineage (GTDB taxonomy): Bacteria > Actinomycetota > Thermoleophilia > Solirubrobacterales > Solirubrobacteraceae > Solirubrobacter. The sequence goes on along the minus strand of JBIOTP010000418.1, from coordinate 3,480 downwards.
CCGCTGCTGGAGCTGCTGCGGCCGGCCTACGGCGAGGACCTCACGCTCGCCGGCATGCTCGACCTCGTCGCGAGCGGCGATCCCGGCGTGCAGCGCGCGGTCAACGACGCGGGCCGCGCGATCGGCCGCGCGCTCGGCGCGCTGTGCAACTCGCTCAACCCCGCGGCGATCGTCGTGGGCGGCGAGGTGGCCGCCGCGGGCCCCGTGCTGGTCGACGGGATCCGCGACGCGCTGAGCCTCGCGGCCCTCCCGGCGGCGGTCGAGGCGGCCACCGTGACGGTCGGCGCGCTGGGCGATCGCGCCTCGCTGCTGGGCGCCCTGACGCTGGTGATCGGGGACGCCGAGCGGCTCCGTTCCACCGGCCTGACGGCCGTCGGCGCATAGCCGCAAGTTCCGGCCCGGCGCAACGTTTGCACTCTGACAATGATCCGCATCGTCCACTGCGAGGACTCGCGCGCTTTCGCCCGCCTCGTGAAGTTGTGGCTGCAGGACCACGCTGACATGGAAGTCGTGCACGTGGCGCACAACGCGGACGCTGCGCGTGAGGCGATCGCGCGCGAGCAGCCCGACATCGTGCTGCTCGACGCGATCCCGTCCGGCACCGGCACGTTCACGGCGCGGGAGGTCCGTGAGCTCGCCCCCGGCGCGCGCGTCATCGTGTACTCGGGACTGCCGCAGGAGGCGGCCCGCCACACGATCGAGCGGGGCGACGCCTATCTCGCCAAAGGCGACGACGAGACCGAGCTCGTCGCCGCGATCCGCCGCCTTACGGCCTAGACAGTGGCTCGCCGTCCAGCGGGACAGCGAGCGCCGGCACCGCCGGGACCAGCACCTCGGCGCGGCTGTAGTGGCCGACGGCGTCGAAGAAGCGCTTCGCGTGCAGGCCGCGGCGCAGGTCGCAGTCGGCGACGAGCATGCCCTCCTTGCCGTACAGCGGCCCGGCGATCGGCTCTCCCATGCGCGGCTCGACGATCACCGCGCCGCCGTTGCCGAAGACGCGCTTGGGGTCCTCGCGCGGGAGCGGCACCGGGAAGTCGTCCGGGAACGCGGACAGCGGGATGTACTGGGGAACGGACACGACGAACGCGCCCGACTCGATCGCGATGTGGCGCATCGAGGCCTGCCAGCCGTCGCTGTCGTCGGCGGTCGGCGCGACCCAGATCTGCGGACCGCCGCGGTAGACCGCGTAGCGGGCGAGCGGCATCCGGTTCTCCCAGCAGATCAGCCCGCCGACGCGGGCGATCGGAAGCTCCACGACGCCGAGGTCGTCGCCCGGGCCGATGCCGTGGAACAGCCGCTCGTGCTGGGTCGGCATGAGCTTGCGGTGGCGGGCGATCAGGCCCCCGGGGCCGAGGTAGACGACCGTGTTGTAGAGCGTCCCCGGGCGCTCGGACTCGCGCTCGTTGACCCCGATCGCGCAGTGGATCGAGCGCTCGCGGCAGATCGCCGCGAGCCGGTCCAGCAGCGGGCCCGGCACGTCGACGGAGTTCTCCCACAGCCGCACCCAGAGCTCGTCCCAGCCGGAGAACGCGCTGGCGCCGCGCGCCCAGGCGTTCGACTGATACAGCGGCACGAAGCACTCCGGGAACACCGCGAGCTGCGCACCGGCGTCTGCCGCCTCGCGCAGCAGCCGCTCGGCCTTGGCGACGGTCGCGCCGGCGTCGAGGATCACCGGCGTCGCCTGGATCGCCGCGACGCGGACGGTGTCGAACGTGGCCATGGCACGATCCTAACCCGCCGCGGGTTAGGAGCTGTTGAGGGCCGTTAGCGGAGGCTTGCCCGCCCGCGGCCGCACGCGAAGCTGTGCCGGCGTGGGATCCGGCGTGACAGCCCGTGTCTGGCCGGCCGCTGCTCTCGCGGCGCTCATGGCGGCCTCGCTGCTGCTGCGCACCGGCATCATGGGCGTGGGCTACTGGATCGACGAGGGGATCGCGGTCGGCATCGCCTCGCACCCGTTCGGCGACATCCCGCACGCGCTGAGCCAGGACGGCTCGCCGCCGCTCTACTACCTGCTGCTGCACGAGTGGATGGGCCTCGTCGGCACCGGCGAGTCCGCCACGCGCGCGCTGTCGCTGTTGTTCGCGCTGCTCGCGGTGCCGGTCGCCTGGTGGGCGGGCCGCGCGATCTTCGACGCCCGCGTCGCGGCGCTCGCGGCGGCCGGCGCGGCGTTCTGCCCGTTCCTCACGTACTACGCGCAGGAGACGCGGATGTACTCGCTCGTCGGCCTGCTGTCGCTCGCCGCCTGCGCGAGCTTCGCGCTCGCGTTCGTGCGCGGCCGCCGCGGCCACGTGGTGCTGCTCGGGGTCTGGCTCGTGCTCCTGCTCTACACCCACACGTGGGGGCTGTTCCTCGCCGGCGGCATGGCGATCGCGTGGCTCGTGCTGTGGCGGCGCGGCCGGGTCGAGGCGCGCGACGGCGCCTGGCTCGCCGCCGCGGTCGCCCTGGCGTACGCGCCGTGGGTCCCGACGCTCGTCTACCAGGCGCTCAACACGGCCGCGCCGTGGGCCGAGCGGCCGTCGCCGTTGCTGCTGCTCGCGATCCCCGGCGGCCTGTTCGGCTACGTCGCCGCGCCGGTCCTCGCCGTCACGGTCATCGCCGCGCTGCGGCGCCGCGGCGCGCCCGACGAGGCGGTCCGCGTGCTGGCCACGATCGCCGCGGCCGCCGCCGGCCTGGCGTGGCTGTGCTCGCAGGCGCAGCCGGCGTGGTCGAACCGCTACCTGGCGGTCCTGCTCGGGCCGCTGCTGCTCGCGCTGGCCGCGGTGCTCGCGCGCGGCCCGCGCTGGACCGCGGCCGTGCTGGCCGGCGTGGCGGCGGTCTGGCTGCTGAGCGGGCCGCCGCACTCGAAGAGCAACGTGCGGACGGTCGCCTTCCGCGCCGCCCCGGAGATCCGCGCGGGCGACCTCGTCGTCTCCACCCAGCCCGAGCAGGTCCCCGTGCTCTACCGCTACCTGCCCGCCGGAGCGGTCTACCTGACGCCGCTCGGGCGGGTCGAGGACCCGCGGCAGACCGACTGGCGAGACGGCGTGGCGCGCCTGCGCACCGGCCAGGCGGAGCGCCGGCTCGCGCCGCTCGTCGCCCGCCTGCCCCGCGGGCGCCGGATCCTCCTGGTCACGCCGGTCGCCCTGCGCTCGCAGTCGCCCTGGGCCCGCGCGGTGCGCGTGCGCACGCGCGAGTGGCGCGCGGCGCTGCGGGGCGATCCGCGGCTGCGCTCGATCGGCGCCCCGATGCGCTCGACGCTCCCGCGCCCGCGCAACACGGTCCGCGGCGAGTTGTTCGAAGTTCGCTAGTTCGACTTGGGGGCCGGAAGTCGAACTAGAAGACCGGGGCTTCGGTGTAGGAGCCCCAGACCGCCTGCAGCGCCTCGACGATCTCGCCCTCCGAGGCGTGCACGCGCGCGGCAGCGAGCAGGTGCGGCATCAGGTTCTCGCGCTCGGTGGCGGCGGCGGCCTTGAGCCTGAACAGCGCCTGCTCGACCTCGGC
>JBIOTP010000417.1:0-15663 GCA_044865965.1 Solirubrobacteraceae bacterium | reverse complement strand
GGGTTGCCCGCGGCGCGCAGCAGCGGGCCGGTGACGCCGAGGTCGAGCAGGGTCTGGGCGTCGACCGCGGCCACCCCGCGCAGGCGCTGCAGCACGATCTGGTTCTGGTCGATCAGCTGCACGAACTGGTCCAGCCGCGACGGGAACTTCGCGGTGAACTTCCTGACCTTGGCGGCGAAGCCGGCCGGGACGTCCTCGGCGACGCCGCCGACCTGGAAGTAGCGCGTGTGCATGCGCTGGCCGGAGGTCATCTCGAAGATGTCGAGGATCAGGTCGCGGTCGCGCCAGCCGTACCAGAACACCGACATCGCGCCGAGGTCGAGCCCGCCGGTGGCGAGCCACAGCAGGTGCGAGGCGATCCGGTTGAGCTCGAGGTGGATGACCCGCAGGTACTGCGCGCGCGGCGGCACCTCGAGGCCGATCAGCGTCTCCACCGCGCCGCAGAACGCGTGCGCGTTGAAGTAGTAGGAGAGGTAGTCCATCCGCTCCACGAGCGGGATGACCTTCCAGTAGGACTTGTCCTCGCAGTTCTTCTCGATGCCGGTGTGGACGTAGCCGATGATCGGCTTGATGTCGCGCACGACCTCGCCCTCGAGCGTGGTCAGCAGCCGCAGCACGCCGTGCGTGGCGGGGTGGTGCGGGCCGAGGTTGAGCGTCAGCAGCTCCTCGTGCTCGGGATGCTCGATGTGCGCGAGGTCGACGGAGCTCTCCATCTCGCGGTAGGAGATGTCCGGCGTCAGGCTCATTGCCACCACCCCGGCAGGCGCGGCTCGTTGTGGGTGAACAGCACGGTCTCGCCGCCGAGCGGGAAGTCGCGCCGCTGCGGGTAGCCCTCGTAGTCCTCGGGCATGAGGATCCGGCGCAGGTCCGGGTGCTCGTCGAAGATCACGCCGAACATGTCGTAGACCTCGCGCTCCTGGTGGTCGGCGGTCGGCCACTGCGGGGTCACCGAGGGCACGTTGGGCGTCTCGGTCGAGACGCGGAGCTTGACCGTGATGCGGTCCACCTCGCGCATGTCGAGCAGCTCGTAGTGCACGCCCAGGCGCGGCTCCTCGGGGAAGTAGTCCACGCCGTGCACGGAGGCCAGGAACGTGAAGCCCTTGCCGCGCAGCTGCTCGAGCACGTCGCGGATCGACTCGGGGGTGACCAGGAGGGCGGCCTTGTCGCGGAAGTAGACGGTGTCGAGCACCGGCTCGCCGAGCTCCTGCGCGAGCAGCTCGAGACCGGTCGCGTCAGGCACTGGTCCCCATCCGGCCGCCGCCGGAGATGTTCACCGCGTGCCCCGCCGGCGCGTCGATCGCGAGTTGCGACTCGACGAACTCCTCGGTCCCGCGACCGCCGTAGCGGGTGCGCCAGCCCTCGTCCGGCTTGGCCATGATCATCGCGCGCAGCTTGAGGATCCCGTAGACGAGCGCCTCGGGGCGCGGCGGGCAGCCGGGGACGTGCAGGTCCACCGGCATGAACTTGTCGGCGGGGACGATCGCGTAGTTGTTGAAGACGCCCTGCGAGGACGAGCAGGCGCCCATCGCGATCGCCCACTTGGGCTCGAGCATCTGGTCGTAGATGCGCCGGACGACCGGCGCCATCTTGATCGAGATGCGGCCCGAGATGATGATCAGGTCGGCCTGGCGGGGGGACGCGCGGAACGCCTCGAAGCCGAAGCGCGCGATGTCCATGCGCGAGTTGACCGCGCCCATCATCTCGATCGCGCAGCAGGCGAGCCCGAACGTGGCCGGCATGAACGCGTTCGCGCGGGCCCAGTTGGCGGCCTTCTCGACCGTCGTGGTCCACAGCCGCTGCTCGACATAGGCCTCGAGGTCCGCGCCCTCGAGCTCGCCGCTCAGCATGTCGCGCGCGCGCAGGCGGGGCGCGCGCAGCGGCTCGCGCTTCACCTCCACGCGAGCGCCCCCCGCCGCCACACGTACACGAACGCGATCGCGAGCAGCACGATGAAGACAATGGTCTCCGTGAGGGCGAACGTGCCAAACGCCTTGAGCTGGATCGCCACCGGGAACAGGAAGATCGTCTCGATGTCGAACAGGATGAAGAGCATCGCGACGAGGTAGAACGAGATCCCGAAGCGCATGCTCTTCTTGACCTCGGAGGGCAGGCCGCTCTCGTACGGCTCCGCGGTCGCCGCGGTGCGCCGCTTCGGCTTCGGGCCCACGAGCGTGTTCAGCACCGCGAACAGCGCGCCGAGGATGGCCCCCAGCCCCACGAAGACGATCGCCGGCAGGTACGCGCGGATCACCGACCCGGAGGTATACCACCGCGCCCGGAGCTTGTGCGGCGATGTTACTTGTGCGGAAAAGCACGCATTACAGCCATCCCTGGGCGCGCAGCGCGAGCAGCACGACAACGCCCGCGGACGCGGCCATCACGCCGGTTTCGCGCCGGATGACGGAGGTGACGATCGCGCGCTGCTCGGCCTCGGGCAGCTTCGCGACCTCGGCGGTGCCCTCGAAGCCGCGCTGGCGCAGGACGGTGTCGGCCGACGCGAGCCGGAGCTGCTCGGCGAAGAACGCGACCGCCAGCGGGAGCAGGCCGTAGATGAGGTGCAGGCGCGGCAGGTCGCGGCCGTCGAGCAGGAGCGCGGCGCCGATCACCGCCTCGGTCAGCACGAGCGCCTGGCCGGTGCGCAGCAGCCACCAGAACACCGGCAGCGGGCGGCGGCTGAGCCAGGCGGCGCCGCCGAGCGCGAAGGCGAGCGCGTTGACGCCGATGACGATGGCGCCGAGCGTCTCATGGACGCCGCTCACCCCGGCGCTCCGTAGCGGCCGCGGTACCAGACCAGCGGCTCGCCGGGGTGGGTGGGGCCTAATTCCGCGGCCGTGACGGCGCCGATCCCGATCGTGTGGTCGCCGCCCTCGACCAGGCGCTCGAGCGTGCAGCCGACCCACGCCAGCGCGCCCTCGATGACCGGGATCCCGTCGTGCACCGAGTGGCTGACCCCGGCGAACTTCTCGTGCTCGGGCGCCTTGGAGGCGAACAGCCGCGCGAGCCGCTCCTGGCCCGCCGCCAGAACGTTCACGCCGAAGCGCTCGTTGCGGCGCACGACGGTCAGCGTGCGCGCGCCGTTGTCGAAGCAGACGAGCAGCAGCAACGGGTCGAGCGAGAGCGAGCAGACGGCGTTGGCGGTCATCCCGACCGGCCCGTCGAACCCGCTCGCGGTCACGACGGTGACGCCGGTGGCGAAGTGGCCCATGACGGCGCGGAAGCGCCGGGGCTCGACCTCGCGCATCAGCGGATCACCAGCGTGCCGTGCATCCCGAGCTCCTCGTGGTTGGCCAGGGCGCAGTACATGGTGTACGCCCCGGGCGCGAGGCGCACCGACCTGCTCGTGCGCGCGCCCGGCTTGAGGGTCGTGATCTTGAGCACGTTGTGGACGCCGCCGCGCACGCGGAACGTGTGGCCGAGGCGGCCGCGGTTGACGACCGTGATCGTGAGCGTTCCGCGCGGCACGCTCACGGTCTGCGGGCGGATGAGGAAGTCGTCGAGGGTGATGGTGACGCGCGGCGCGGACTCGCGCACGGCCGGCGGGCGCTCGCCGCAGCCCGCCGCCGCGAGGGCGGCGAGCGCGGCCGCGAGGGCGGCGCGTTGCGGGCGGCTGCCGAGGCGCATCACTCCCCTATGCTGTCGCACCCGATGACGAGGTCTCGCCGTGTGCTGCTCGCCGCGACCGCGCTCGTCGCCGGCGCCGCCGGAGTGGCCGCGTGCGGTGAGGAGGGGATCAGCGTCGCTCCGGCCGACCGCAACGCGGCCAACGTGTTCGTCGAGCACTGCTCCGGCTGCCACACGCTGAGCGTCGCCGGCACGCAGGGATCCTCGACGCAGGTGACCACGCGCGAGTACAAGGACGGCCCGAACTTCAACGTGCGCAAGGAGCTCCCCAACTGCATCCTGTACGCGATCCGCAACGGCGGCTTCTCGGGCGGGCCGATGCCGCAGAACATCGTGACGGGGCGCCAGGCCGAGGAGCTCGCCCAGTTCATCGCGAAGTACTCAGGCAAGGACGCCAAGCAGGCGCCCGGCCCGAGCGGCGCCGGGAACCGGGACTGCCCAGCGGGGTAGTGGCCCCGACTATGGACTCGCGCACTGCCAGGCGGCCGCTGATCACCGCCTGGCGGCGTCCTCGACCCTTGAAATCCTGGAAGGATTCCTGCGGGTCTGCGTCCTTGCCAGGCGGCGCCAGCGACCCCCTGGACAGCACGCGAGCCCACGGTCGGAACCACTGATGCTCGACCTGCGGGCGATCGGCGACGACCCGGATCCGGTCCGGGCGGCGCTGGCGCGGCGGGGCGACGGGTCTGAGGAGCGCCTGGACGCGGCGCTCGCGCTCTACGCGCGCTGGCGGGGGCTGCGGCCGGAGATCGAGGGCCTGCAGGCGCGCCGCAACGAGGTCTCGAAGGCGATCGGGCTCGCCAAGCGCGAGGGGCGCGACGCGTCGGCGGAGATCGCGGAGATGCAGGAGGTCGCCCAGCGGGTGCGCGAGCTCGAGGGCCAGGTCGGGGAGCTCGAGACCGAGCTGACGGCGCTCAACGCCTCGCTGCCCAACCCGCCCGACCCGACCGCGGCGGACGAGGACACGCCGCTGCGTTCGTGGGGGGATCCGATGACACCGTCCCACCCACCCCGCGACCACCTCGAGCTGGCCGGCGCGATGATCGACATGGAGGCCGGCGCCAAGATCGCGGGATCGCGCTTCGGCTACCTGAAGGGCGACCTCGTGCTCGTCGAGCTGGCGCTCGTGCGCTGGACGATGGAGGTCCTCCGCGGCCACGGCTTCGAGCCCGTCGTGCCGCCGGTGCTCGTGCGCGAGGAGGCGCTGTTCGGCACCGGCTTCCTCCCCGACACGGAGCAGCAGATCTACCGCCTGGCCGACGACGCGCTGTATCTGACCGGCACCAGCGAGGTGCCGCTCGCCGGGCTGCACGCCGGCGAGATCATGGACCGCGTGCCGCGCCGCTACGCGGGCTTCTCGCCGTGCTTCCGGCGCGAGGCCGGCGCCGCCGGCCGCGACACCCGCGGGATCTTCCGCGTCCACCAGTTCGACAAGGTCGAGATGTTCTCGTTCGTCGAGCCGTCCGCGTCGGTGGAGGAGCACGAGCGGCTGCTGGCGATCGAGGAGGAGGTGCTGCAGGGCCTCGGCATCCCGTACCGCGTCGTCAACATCGCGGTCAACGACCTCGGCAGCTCGGCGGCGAAGAAGTACGACTGCGAGGCCTGGCTGCCCTCCCAGCAGCGCTACCGCGAGCTGACCTCGACGTCCAACACGACGGACTTCCAGGCGCGCCGCTTGGAGATCCGCTATCGGCCGGACGGCGGGCGGCCCGCGCATGTGCACACGCTGAATGGCACCGCGGTGGCCGTGGGGCGGACCTTGATCGCGCTGATGGAGAACCACCAGCGCGACGACGGGTCGGTTGAGGTGCCGGAGGTGCTGCGCGAGTGGGGGGCTCCGCGCGTTTTGTCCTCGTAGGCCGCCCGGCGGGGCGAACGGCGGGCAGGGTAGGGGTCGGTTATCCGAGCGTGTCCGCGCACATATCGGCGTGATCCGCGCGCGATCGATCACGCGCGATCCCCCCCGGGAGGGGTGCGTCAATTGACTTCGACAGGATCGAAGTAAAGCGACGCACCCCCCGGCGGGCGTTGATCGATCTCCCGCCGCGCCGATCGGGGCTCCCCCGTACCTTGCCCGCAGTTCGCCGAGCCCGCCGCGCGCGATCACACCAAAGCGAACACCCGGCTCGGGCTCCCCGTCCCATCCACCAGCTTCAAAGGCGCAACGACGATCAGCGCGCCCACCGGCGGCAGCTCGGCCAGGTTCGCGAGCTGGGTGATCCCGTACTTGCCGGCGCCCAGCATGAAGTTGTGCACCGGGAACGGCGGGTCGAAGCTGTGGGCGATCCCGGCGTCGGTGCCGACGGTCTCGCAGCCGAAGCCGACGATCGGGCTCTCCTGCGCCAGCCAGCGCGCGCACGCGGCGTCCGGCCCGGGCGTGTGGCCGCCGTTGAGGAACGCCTCCTGGTCGCTCGCGCGCGAGTCCCAGCCTGTGCGCAGCAGCAGCCAGCCGCCGTCCGGCAGCGGGCCGTGCTCGGACTCGAACGCCCGCACGTCGTCGACCGTGAGCAGGTAGTCGGCGTCATCGGCCGCCTCGGCTGACTTGTCGATCACCACCGCCGGGCCGACGAGCCGCCCCGGCGGCGCGCTCGCCACGTCATCGCCGTCTTTGCCGGTGATCCAGTGGATCGGCGCGTCGAAGTGCGTCCCGACGTGCTCGCCGACCTCCAGCGTGTACCAGGCCCACGCCGGCCCGCGATCGTCGTAGCGGCTGAGCTCGCGGCGGCTCAGGCCGGGCGTGTTCGCAAACGGCTCGGGCAGCTGCAGCACCGGCGTGCGCTCGCTGAGCGGCTGCGTGAGGTCGACGACGCGAACGGCGCCGGAGGCCAGCGCCTCGGCGAGGTCGGCGAGCGGGGGCATGGGCTGGGTCTCCTTTGGTGGTGTTACCTGCGGAGCGTGACCTTCCGGGTCATCTGCGCCGAGCGGCCCGAGGCGGCGGCGAAGCGCAGCGTGAGCGTGAGCGGGAGCCGGCGGGAGCGGCGCAGGAGCCGCCGCCCGGCGGCGGTCAGCGTCACCTTCACCGGATGGGCGCCGGAGCGGGTGAAGGAGCGCGAGCCGCGGGCGACGGTGACCGTCCGCGCGGCAACCGCCATGCGGGCGCCGCGCGCCACGACCGTCGCGGTCAGCGTCCCGGGCTCCGGCACCTGAACCCCCGGGATCGTGAAGCCGCCGCGCGCGAGCACCGCAGCGATCCGGAGCCGCCCCAGCGCACCCGCCGCCACGGACGCGCCGGCGTTCACCGTGCGCGCGATCGCATCGACGCTCCCCTGGTCGCGCGCGGGCGCTCCGCCGCCGGCCGCCGGCGGGACCACCGGCGCCTGCTGCGCGGCCGCGACCGCCAGCCGGCCCCAGGCCAGCACCGAGCCCGGATAGCGCAGCAGCGTCGTGTACGCCGCGGCGCCGTCGCGGTTGACGGCGACATCCTGCATGTTCGCGACCAGCGCGAACGGATGGCAGACCACGAACGAGCCGTCCGGGGCGAGCACGACCACGGCGCCCGCGGCGTTCACGCCGCAGCGCGTGGAGCCGAGCGTCCCCGTGACGTAGAAGTCGCAAGCGGCATCGGCTGCCATGCCGCGGCTCGAGAGGTCGGCGCCGCCCATCACCAGCCGCGGCGCGCCGCCGGCCTCGGGGAAGCCCGCCGAGAACGCGTAGGCGCGGTCCACGACGTCCAGCGCCGCGTTCGGCGTTGGCAGCGTCGTCAGGACCGTCCCCGCGGCGTTCACCGCCACCCCGCGCGCGACGTCGTCGTAGCGGCTGCTGAGCGACGCGGCCGCGATCGCCCGCGCGCTGGTCATCTGCCCACCGTCGAAGCGCAGGCGCGCGACCCACGGAGAGCCGCCCGACGAGCGCGCGGTGACGAACACGTCGAGCCGGTCGCCCGTGCGCAGCACGGCGACGTCCCCGTAGGACGCCAGCGACGGCGTGACCGAGCCGGACAGGTCGCGCCGCGTCCCGGCGCTGACGTCGAACACGTCGGTCGCGTCGATCGGCGTGGCCGCCAGGCTGCCGAGGTCGGCCGTGGCCAGAGTGTTGGGGTCGAAGAGCTTGATCGTCCCGGTGTTGAGCAGGTCCCACACCACGCCCGTGCCCGGGTCGATCGCCAGCTTGCCGACGGCGCCCACGGACGTGAAGCCGCCGAACGCCGTCTCGCGGAGCACCTGGCCGGCCGGCGAGAGCTTGACGAGCCGCACGTCGCCGATGCCGTCGTAGGTCACGAACAGCGACCCGTCGTCGGCGGTGGCCACGCCGATCGGGCCGTTGAGCCGGGCGATCTCGACCGGCGCCGCGAGCGCCCGCGCCGGCGCGCACAGAACCAGCACGGCGGCGACCGCGCCGACGAGCCGTCGACACACGTTCCTCCCCCGGTGCACCTCGGATCCGACCCTATCCGCGCCGGCGGCGCGTGCCAACCGATTCCGAGCCTTGCCCATCGCGCCGAGCCTCCCTATTGTCGCGGGACCGTCGCTGCGATCCCTGAGGCGACCACGCTCTCCGAGCGCCGCTACCGCGAGGCGCTGGCCGCCGCCCGCGCGGCCGCACACGAGCGGGCGATCGCCGTCTCGCTCGGCAACCTCGGCACGCTCGCCACGCACCGCGGCGCGCCCGACGCGGCGCGCGGTCTGCTCGAGCAGGCGCTCGCCGGCTACCGTGCCCAGGGCGACGAGCGGGCGGCAGGGGACATGCTCAACTCGCTCGCGGCGGTCGCGATCGCGGAGGGCGACCCGGAGCGTGCGGAGGCGCTCTGCGACGAGAGCCTGACCGCGTTCCTACGGCTCGGCGACGCCACCGGCGTGATCGAGGCGCTGCAGAGGCTCGGCCGCGTCGTCGCCGAGCGCGGCGACGCCGCGCGGGCGCAGCGGCTGTTCGAGGACGCCCTGGCGCGCAGCCGCGTGACCGGCAACGCCTGGGGCGCGACGCTCGCGGAGGCCGATGGGGTCGCTCAGTGACCGCGGAAGGCCTCCTCGAGCCATTCCGCGCAGATGTCGGGATCGACCTTCGCGTCGAGCACCAGCGGGCGGTCGGGCGCCTCCAGCCAGTCGCGCACCGCGTCCAGGTCGGTCAGGCTGCGGGCGGTGAGGCCGCGGCAGCCGGCGGCCTCGCCGAGCGCGGCGAAGTCGGTGGCCGGGAACTGGGCGAGGTCGACGGGGATGCCCATCGGCCGGAAGTGGTGCACCTCGGCGCCATAGGCGGCGTCGTCGTAGATCAGGACGAGCAGGTTCAGCCCCAGGCGGCCGACGGTCTCGATCTCGGGCAGCGCCATCAGCGCGCCGCCGTCGCCGAGCGCCGCGACGGTGAGGCGGTCCGGCCGGGCGATCGCCGCCCCGATCGCGTTGCCGAGCCCGAGCCCGACGCACTGGAACGCCTGCGGGAACACGAAGCCCTGCGCGTCGGGCACGCGCAGGTACATCGACGGCCAGCCCATGAAGTGGCCGGAGTCGACGACGACGGTCCGCTCGGCGGGCAGGATGTCGTCGAGCGCGATGCTCAACGACCGCGGGTCGAGCCACTCGGGGCTCTCCTCGTAGGGCTCGTCGCGCCAGCGACGGCCGGCGATCTCGGCGGCGAGCGAGTCATCCCGGCGGCCGCCCGCGTGCCCGTCGAGCGCCGCCACGAGCGCGTCCGCGGTCTCGCCCGCGTCCCCCACCACGCCGATGTGCACCGGCCGGTTCGCGCCGATCGCCTCCTCGTCGCGGTCGATCTGCACGACGCGCGCGCCCGGGCCGATCAGCACGCCGTGCTTGGTCGTCCACTGGTTCAGCGCGGCGCCGAACGCGACGATGACGTCGGCCTCGCCCAGCAGCCGGGCGGCGAGCGGCGACGAGAACCCGCCGGCGATGCCGAGGTCGTACGGATCGCCGGCGAACAGGCCGTTGGCGACCGCCGAGGTCGCCAGCACGGCGCCGGTGAGCTCGCCCAGCCGGCGCAGCGCCGGGCCGGCGCCGGCGAGCACCGCGCCGCGCCCGGCGACGATCGCCGGGCGCTCGGCGCGCGCCAGCAGGCCGGCGACCGCGGCCACCGCGGCGGCGGCCGGGCGGACCGGCGCGAGCTCGGGCCCGGCGGCGGGCGGGGCGGGCTCGGCCTCGGCGGCCTGCACGTCGAGCGGCAGCATCAGCGCCACCGCGCGCCGCTCCACGCGGGCACGACGCACGGCACGGGTGACGTCGGCGATCGCCGTGCCGGCCCCGTACACGCGCTCGGCCACCGCGCCGACGGCCTCGACGAGCCCGGCCTGGTCGATGCGGAAGTTCGAGCGGATCTGGGCGGCCGGCGTGTCGGCGGCGAGCAGGATCAGCGGCGTGCGGCTCTTGGCCGCCTCGGTGAGCCCGGTGACGGTGTTCGTCAGCCCCGGCCCCTGGTGCACGCTGCAGACCGCGAGCCGTCCGCTCACGCGGCCGTAGCCGTCGGCCGCGCACACCGCGCCGTTCTCGTGCCGGGTCGCGTAGAAGCGCGCGCCGGCGTCGCGCAGCGCGTTGGTGACCGCCAGGTTGCCGCTGCCCATCAGCCCGAACACGACGTCCGCGCCCAGGCCTGCGAGCGTCCGGCCCACGACCTCGGAGACGAGCATGTCCGCAATCATGGCGTGATGCGCAGTGCGGCGCCATGGGTGCTCCTGGGCGCCGCCACCGCGGCGCTCGCGCTCGCCCTCGGGGCGGCGGGGCTGGAGTCGCCGACGCTGTTCTCCGCCCTGCTGGTGGGGATCGCCTTCGCGCTCGCACGGCCGGCGCCGCCCGCGCTCCCGCGCGAGCTGTTCGTCGCCGCGCAGGCGACGATCGGCGTGACGATGGGCGCCTACCTGCAGCCGTCGGCGCTGTCCGCGCTCGCGGACTCATGGCTGCCGGTCGCGCTCGTGAGCGCCGGCACGCTCGTGCTGAGCCTCGGCAGCGGCCTGCTGCTGGCGCGGGTGACCGACGTCGACTCGCCCACCGCGGCGCTCGGGATGATCGCCGGCGGGGCGTCGGGGATCGTCGGCATGGCCGGCGACCTCGGCGCCGACGATCGCCTCGTCGCCTTCATGCAGTACCTGCGCGTGCTGGTCGTGGTGCTGGTCACGCCGGTGCTGGTGGCGCTGGTGGTGCCGGGCGGCGGTGGGCCCCCCGCGCACCCGCACCAGCCGCTGCTGGGCACGCCCGCGGACTGGGCGATCACGCTCGCCGCCGCGCCCGGGGGCGTGCTCGTCGGGCGCCGCGTCCGGTTGCCGGCGGCCTCCTTGATGGGCCCGCTGCTGATCTCGAGCGCGCTGACGCTCGCCGGCGTGGACTTCGCGGTGCCGCCGCCGGTGCGCGAGGTCGCGTTCGCGGCCGTCGGCCTCCAGGTCGGGCTGCGCTTCACGCTCGCCACGATCCGCCGGCTCGGCCGCCTGCTGGTCCCGGTGCTCGCCTGCCTGGCCGTGTTGCTGGTGGGCTGCTTCGGCCTCGCCGTCGTGCTCGAGCTGACGACGACGGTCTCGCTGCGCGACGCCTACCTCGCGACCACGCCCGGCGGCGTGTACGCGGTGCTGGCGATCGCGTTCGGCGCGGGCGCGAACACGACGTTCATCCTGGCCACCCAGAGCCTGCGGCTGCTCGTGATGGTCCTGCTGGCGCCGCTCGCCGTGCGGCGCCTGGTCGGCGCGGGTAGGGAACCGGCATGACCGAGACGCCGATCACGCCCGAGGATCCGGACATCCCCGACGAGCCGCCGCCGGCCGAGCCGGGATCACCGGAGGACGACGATCAGCCGCTGGGGCCGCCCGCCGAGCTCGATCCCGAGGAGGCGCCGCTGCCGGGGCTGCCGGAGAAGGAGCCGCCGCAGACGGACTAGGCGGCGAACGCGCCAGGTCACGGTTCGCATGGTGCGCCCCGGGGCGGACGGAAAACGGGTAGCACGGGTCTATGGCGGACACACTGACCGAGCAGCTGAGCAAGTACCTCGCCGACGCGCACGCGATGGAGGTGCAGGCGCTCGCCCAGATGCGCGCGGCGCCGAAGATCGCCGGCGACCCCGAGCTGGAGCGCATCTTCCGCGAGCACCTGGCCGAGACCGAGCGCCACGAGGCGCTGGTGCGCGAGCGGCTCGAGGCCGTCGACGAGGGCCCGTCGCGCCTCGAGGACCTCCTCGGCGCCGTCAGCGGCAAGGGCTTCGTGCTCTTCGCCCGCTTCCAGCCCGACACGCCGGGCAAGCTCGCGGCGCACGCGTTCTCCTACGAGCACCTCGAGCTGGCGACCTACGACCTGCTGGCGCGCGTGGCCGACCGCGCCGGCGACGCCGAGACCGCCGAGGTCGCCCGCCGCGTCCGCGCCGAGGAGGACGCGATGGCCGCCCGCATCGCCGCGTCGTGGGATCGCTCGGTGGAGGCGTCGCTGGGCGACGACGACGTCAAGGAGCGCCTCGTCAAGTACCTCGCCGACGCGCACGCGATCGAGGCGCAGTCGATCCAGCTGCTGCAGCGCGGCCCGAAGATCGCCGGACAGTCCGACCTCGCGCTGCTGCTCGAGGAGCACCTGCGCGAGTCGCGCGGCCACCAGGAGCGCGTGCGCGTGCGGCTGGACGCGCTCGGCGGCTCGCCGAACGCGGTGAAGGACGCCGCGCTGCGCCTCGGCGCGCTCAACTGGGGCGCGTTCTTCCAGGCCCAGCCCGACACCCCGGCCAAGCTCGCGGCGTTCGCGTACGCGTTCGAGCACCTCGAGATCGGCGGCTACGAGCAGCTCCAGCGCGTCGCGCGGCGGGCCGGCGACGAGGCGACGGCGGACGTGGTCGAGGGCATCCTCGCCGAGGAGCGCGCGGCCGCCGAGAGGCTCCACGGCACGTTCGACGCCGCGCTCGAGGCGTCGCTCGCGGCCGTGCTCACCTGAACCGGCCGGTCAGGTGACGGCGGCCGGGCGACGCTGCGTGCGCCCGAACCAGACGAGACCGACGACCATGAGCGCGACGGCCACGAACAGGTTCAGCCGCACGCCGAGGATGTGGTGGGCCGGGTCGACGCGCAGCAGCTCCTCCAGGATCCGGAACGCCGAGTAGCCGGCGACGTAGAGCGCGAACAGCCCCGGCGGGCGGATCCTCCGGTGGTGCCCCAGCCACACGAGCGCGGCGGCCAGCGAGAGGTTCCAGATGATCTCGTACAGGAACGTGGGGTGGAACGTGGGCGACGTGAGGTAGGCGGCCGGCCGGTTCTCCGGGGCGATCTCGAGCCCCCACGGCAGCGACGTCGGCTTGCCGAACAGCTCCTGGTTGAACCAGTTCCCGACGCGGCCGATCGACTGCGCGACGAGCAGCGCGGGCGCGCCGGCGTCCATGAAGGCGGGCACGTTGGCGCCGGCGCGCTTGACGCGCCAGACGCCGACGAGCGTGCCGAGCGCGATCCCGCCCCAGATCCCGAGGCCGCCCTTCCACACCGCGAACGGCCCCCACCACGTGTGCGGGACCTCGTTCCAGCTCGTGATCACGTGGTAGAGGCGCCCGCCGATCAGCCCGGCCGGGAAGCCCCACAGCGCGACCTCGTCGACGAGCTCGGCCGAGCCGCCGGCCGCCTTCCAGCGCCGGCGCGTGATCAGCACCGCGGCGACGACCGCCACGCCGTACAGCACGCCGTAGGCGTGCAGCGAGAGCGGGCCGATGTGCACCTCGCCGCGCGCCGGGCTCGGGATCGATGCGAACTCGCCCAACTCGGGCGATCATAGGGACGCTGCTCACCGTGCCCGTGAGGCAGGCGCCCGGCGGTGGGGCTGCCGGGGCGGCGCCGATACGTGAGCGCCCGCCCGCTGAGGCCGAGGGGGCGGGATTTGGACTGGCGCCGCGACGGGCCGACGGCGCGATTTCAGTGCGCCGCGCCCGCCGGGAGGACCGCCGGCGCGGCGGTCTGGACCCGACCGACGGCGTCCTCCTCGAGTACCCGCACAAGAGTCGCAACGACGTCGGGATCGAACTGCGTCCCGGCGCAGCGGCGAAGCTCAGCGAGGGCGTCCTCGAGCGGCATCGCGGCGCGATACGAACGATCGGTGGTCATCGCGCTGAAGGCGTCACAGGCCGAGCAGATCCTCGCCTCGATCGGAATTGCGTCGCCCACGAGGCCATCGGGGTAGCCGGTGCCGTCGTAGTCCTCGTGCGAAGCGCGGACGATGACGCCGACGCGCGCCAGGACACCGCCGACATTCTCGAGCATCCGCTGGCCCTCGACGGTGTGGCGCTTCATGATCTCCCACTCCTCCGCGGTCAGCTTGCCGGGCTTGTTGATGATCTCCTTGGGCACGGCGATCTTGCCGACGTCATGCAACAGCGCGCCGAACTCGAGATCGCGCAGCGCCTCTCGATCGAGCCCCATGCGACGCCCCACCTCGATCGCGAGCTCGACGACGTCGCGGCTGTGGGAGCCCGTATAGGCATCGTCGGTCTCCACCACATCGCCGAGCAGCATCGCGGTGCCCCGGTACGCGCGCGAGAGCTCGAGCGCCTGATCGATCCGCGACCGGCGCTCGTTCGCGAAGACCCTCAGCAGCACCGCGAGCGGCAGGAACACGATCGCCACCGCCCACATGCGCCCGTCCGCAGCGACGCCCATCGCAACGCCGACCGGCGCCAGCAACAGATCGATTCCGTAGACCCACGCCTCCGCGAGCGACGGGAAGGCCAGTGGCTCGCCATACGCGAGCCGCGCGAAGACGACCGAGATCACGAGGTCGGCCGCGATGTAGGCGCCGAGCGCGCCGGCGATCGCCGGCACGTCCGCCCACGACGAAACGGGCCCCAGCGCCACCAGCGCGGCGGCAGGTGCGAGCGCGGGCAGCGAGGCCTGCGCGACGGCCGGCACGACACGCGAAACATGGCGGGCACCGCGCGCCGCCTTGACCGCCGCGCCCAGCACCGCGCCGATCGCGACGCACCAGGGCACGACCGTGGGCGGCAACGCGATGAGCATGGCGGCGAGCGCCGGGAGGCTGCAGTCCGTGTAGACAGCACCCACCTCGAACTCGACCAGCCCTGCCACGGCGTACAGAGCCGCCAGGACACCCAGCATCCCCAACCACGAACCGCCCGTGCCCGCCGCCACGCCGAGCACGAGCGCGCCGCCGCTGAACGCCGCCAGCAACAGCACTCCGGCTCTCAGCTCCGCAGCCTCCGGCGCGGCGGGAAGCCGCGCGCGCGAGCGCTCGACCTCAGCGTCGCCCAACGCGTTCATCACCGGCCAGCTCGTCATCAGAGTCTCGCCAGCTTCAGTCGGTCGCCCGCCGCGAAGCTTGAGCGCCACGGTCGACCATCCGTCCGCCCCGCTACGGAGTCGCCGCTCCGTGGCCGATCTACCGGGAGGCAGTCGACGACCACGGAAGGACCCGAGATGTTGCACACGAGAGCCCGAGCGATCATTGCGCTCGCCACCTGCGCCGCCGGGCTGACGCTCGCGTCCCCGGTCGCGCTTGCCGCTACGCCGCAGGACGCCACGGTCCCGGTGGACTCGCCCATCCAGGCCGACGAGGGCACGGTGCTCGCCGAAACCGTGCATCCCGACACGAGCGCGGCCGGGCAGGCTACCTGCACTGCGCCGCAGCTGTTCAACCCGCTCACCGCGTTCAAGGATCGACGCGACTACTTCGTCGCACCGGCCGGCGACTTCGAAGACCCGACGCTTCCCGGCTGGCAGCTCACGGGAGGCGCCGGCGTCACCAGCGGCAACTCGACGCATGCGGTCACCGGAGCCAAGAGCCTCTCGCTGCCGCCCGGCAGCTCCGCCACGACACCGGAGATGTGCGTCGACCTCACCTACCCGACGTTCCGGTTCTTCGCGACCCAGCCCGCGCCCGACACCGACACCGAGCTGGCCATCGACGTCATCTACCCCGCGCTGGACAAGAACAACGTCCGCGAGGCCGAGACCATCAAGCTCAAGGCCAGGGACGGATGGGCGCTCAGCGACGACATCAAGCTCGAGCCTCAGCGCCTCGGCAAGAAGTCCGGCTGGCGCAAGATCGCCATCCGCTTCCGCGTCGAGCCGGGCAAGAAGCCCGCGACCTACCAGGTCGACGACCTCCTCATCGATCCCCGCCGCTTCAACTGATCGCCGCGCGCGTG
>JBIOTP010000416.1:0-4690 GCA_044865965.1 Solirubrobacteraceae bacterium | reverse complement strand
GGAGCGGCGCGCGCCGCCGCCGGCCGGCTGTGCGGCGAGGCCGCGCGCCGCGGCGTCACGCTCGAGCTGCGGCTCGCCCCGGCGCCCGCGCGCGGCGACCGGCGGCTCGTCGAGCGGCTCGTGGCCTGCCTCGTCGAGAACGCGCTGCGCCACAACCAGCCCGGCGGGTGGGCGAGGGTCTGGACCGGGCTCGACGCCCGCGGCCGCCCGGTGGCGCGGGTGGTCAACACGGGGCCGCAGCTCGAGCCGGCAGCCGTGGCACGCCTGGGCGCGCCGTTCGCGAGCGCGCGGCGGGATTGCGCGGGCCCCGGCCTCGGGCTGGCGCTCGCGCGCGCGGTCGCCGACACGCACGGCGCGGAGCTGGCGCTGCGGGCGCGCGCGGAGGGCGGCCTGGTCGCCGAGGTCGTGTTCCCCTGCTCGCACGCGCGGCGGCCGCGGACGGTCCGGCGCGTGGCCGGGCGCGACCTAACGAAAGGTAAGAACTAAGTCTCCTAAAGCCGGCGCTTAGATGAATCTCAGGGTCCCTTGAGCCACGTGCAGCACTCTCCCGGCCATGAGCCCCGCCGTCGCATCGACCCCGCGTACGGACGAGCGCGAGCTGGGTGACGGCCTCGGCCTGTTCCTCCAGCGCATCGCCCGCACGCGCCTGCTCACGCCCGCCGAGGAGCTGTGGCTCGCGCGCCGCATCGAGCGCGGCGATCTCGACGCCAAGCAGCGGATGATCGAGGCGAACCTGCGGCTGGTGGTCCACCTCGCCAAGCGCTTCCAGCGCGAGGACTCCGGGATGACGCTGCTCGACCTCATCCAGGAGGGGACGATCGGACTGGTGCGCGCGGTCGAGAAGTTCGACTACCGGCGCGGGCTGCGCTTCTCCACCTACGCCACGCTGTGGATCCGGCAGGCGATCGGCCGCGCGATGTCGGAGAAGGGCCGCGCCGTGCGCCTGCCCGTGCACGTGGGCGACCGCGTCCGTAAGCTGCAGGCGGTGGAGCGGCGCCTCGCGATGGCGCTCGGGGCGACGCCGACGGCCGCCGAGCTGGCGGCGGCCCTCGAGTGGTCGGAGGCCGAGGTCGCCGAGATGCGCCGGATCGCGCTCGCGCCGGTCTCGC
Organism: Solirubrobacteraceae bacterium; assembly: GCA_044865965.1. GTDB lineage: Bacteria > Actinomycetota > Thermoleophilia > Solirubrobacterales > Solirubrobacteraceae > Solirubrobacter. Next base: position 3,581 of record JBIOTP010000416.1, on the reverse strand, counting down.
TGGAGGCGCCGGTGGGCGACGACGGCGACGCCGAGCTCGGCCACCTGCTCGCCGACGAGGGGCCGAGCCCCGAGGACGCGGCGGCGGTCTCGCGCATGCACGCCGACCTCACCGCGGCGCTCGCGGGCCTCGACGGGCTCGAGCGGCGCGTGCTGGAGCTGCGCTTCGGGCTCGGCACCGAACCGCCGCACACGCCCGGCCAGGCGGCGCGCGCGCTCGGCATCACGCCCCGCCGCGTCCGCTGCGCCGAAGATCGCGCGCTGCGCAACCTGCGCGCGCTGCCGGCTGCGGGCGCGCTGCGCGACGCCGCGTAGGACCGGGCCCGCCGGGGTAAGTTCGGGAACGCACCGCCGCGTTCGGCGGCATCGACATCGGCATGCCGGACGAGCCATCATGCTAGGGAATGGCTGAGCTTCCGCCTGACCTCGAGCGCCTCGGCAACGCGCTGACGGACGCCGCCTCGCGCGCGGTCGCCGCGCGGCGCCGGCGCGCCCACCTGGGGCGCCGCCTCGCGGCCTGCGTGGCGGCCGGGGTGCTCGTGTTCGCGGCCATGACGCCCAGCCACCTCGGCACGGCGGAGTTCTCCGCCAACGGCCTGATCGAGCTCGCGTCGATCGCCGGCGCCGACGGCCAGCTGGGCGGCGGCTGCGATCGCCCGCACGGCGCCGGCGGCCGCTACTTCCAGGTGCCGACGGGCTGCGTGATCGCGCGGCCGCAGCCGCAGGCGCGCTAACCGAGTGGCCCCGGCCGAAGGTTCGACGCATTCCGGCGGCGCCGGCCCGCGCCTACCTCCGGCCGGAACCACGTAGGTTCATCGCCATCAGGACGTCGTCGACGTAGCGGCCGTCGAGGACGAACTCCTCGCGCAGCACGCCCTCGACCTCGAAGCCGCAGGATTCGTACAGCGCGCGCGCCGCGGCGTTCGGCCCGAGCACGCGCAGGCGCAGCCGGCGGGCGCCGCGCGCCGCCGCCTCGTCGATCGCGGCCTCCATCAGCGCCCGGCCGAGCCCGCGCCCGCGCCGCGTGGGGTCCACCATCAGCCCGACGACCTCCATGACGTGGCGGTTGGACTCGAGCGGGAGCCCCGGGCCGAGCGTGACGTAGCCGGCGAGCGCGCCGTCGACGATCGCCACGAACACGTCCTCCGGCCTCGCGCGCGGACCGAAGAACTCGCGGTCGGGCGGCGGCGGCGCGGCCGGGCTGGTCAGCCAGGACCAGGTCGCAAGGTCGAGCGCGCGCAGCGCCGCCTCGTCGTCCGCGACCGCCCGCCGGATCCTCGCCATCGCGCCAGCATGGCGGGTAGCCGGGGCGGATGCGCCCCGCCTGTGCCGGGCACGACGCTGATCCTCCTCATGACCGCGCCCTCTACGCGGCGTGCGCCGGCGGGTCCGGCGAACAAGCTTGGGAGGTGAAGGAGAGCCCGAGCGACAAACGTAAGCCACCCCCTCCGCGGCGGTGATCGTTTTGGCGCCGAGCCACTCCGGGCTCCCTCTCACTTGCAAGCTGTTCGCCCGACCCGCCGCAGCGGCGGATTGAATCGGCTAGCGGCGCTTCAGGCGCGGGCGCAGGCGGCCGACAACAGGGGCGATGGCCTCCCTCGCCCGCCTCTGCTGTCCCCTGCTGCTCGCGCTCGCCGTCGCGCTGCTCGCGGCGCCCGGCTCCGCGCGCGCGGCGGCCGGGATGGAGCTCGCGCTCCAGGACGACCCGGTCTTCGTCCATCAGCACTGGTACGGCCGCGAGCGTGCGCTGGACCGCGCGCAAGCGCTGGGCGCCACGCGCATCCGCGTGAACGTGCTCTGGGCGCGCGTGCTGGTCTCCGGCGCCGAGGCCCGCCGGGCGCCGGCCGCGCGCCCCGTCTATGACTTCTCCGCGATCGACGCCCTGCAGGCCGCCGCCGCCCGGCGCGGCATCCGCCTGCAGCTCACGATCGCGGGTCCCGCACCGGCGTGGGCGACGGCCGACCACCGGGTGGGCCCGACCGCTCCGGACCCCGCGAAGTTCGGCGCCTTCGTCCGCGAGGTGGCCGCGCACTTCGCGGGCCGCGTGGACCGCTACTCGATCTGGAACGAGCCCAACTGGAACACCTGGCTCGCCCCGGCCCGGCGTGCCCCCGCGCTCTATCGGGCGCTCTACCGGGCCGGATACGAGGCGATCAAGCTCGTCGACCCGCAGGCGCGCGTGCTGATCGGCGAGCTCGCCCCGCACGGCGGCGGGCGCTCGATCGCGCCGCTGAAGTTCCTGCGCGGCATGACCTGCGCGGGCTGCGCCCCGCTGAAGGCCGACGGGTTCGCGATCCACCCGTACCAGCTGACCCGCTCCCCGCGGCGCGTCGAAGGCGGCCCGGACGACGTCACGATCGGCTCGCTCCGGCGGCTCACAAAGGCGCTGGACCGGCTCGCCCGCCGCCGCGCGCTGACCACGGAGAGCGGCCGCCGGCTCGACCTCTACCTGACGGAGTTCGGCTACCTCACGGCCGGACGCCGCGCCCAGAAGCCGGCCACCCGCGCGGCGTGGCTCAGCGCCGCGTTCGCGCTCGCGCGCCGCAACCCGCGCGTCCGCCAGCTCCTGCAGTACCAGCTGATCGACCCGCCTGCGGCTGAGCGCTGGCACTCGGCGATCCTCACGCGCCGCGGGCTGCCACAGCCGGCGTTCTCGGCGCTGGCGCGCGCGGCGCGGCGTTAGGGGGAGCCCGAATCGGCTCGGCGGGGAATCGATCACCGCCGCGCGGGGTGTGCGTCGCTTTTTTCTTCGACAGGATCGAAGTTAAGCGACGCACACTCCCGCTGACCGATCGAGCATGATCGATCGTGCGCGGTCGCACGCGACACACGCACTCGCCGACCTTGCCCGATCACTCACGCGGTGCTCGCCGGCCCGTCCCCCTCCTCACCTTGCCCGCAGTTCGCCACGCTTGCCGCGCGGCCCAAGCGCAAGCCCAACCCGAGAACTAGGCCTGGCTGGCCGCCTCAGCCGCCTGCGCGGCGTGCGCGCTCATCAGCTCGCGCTGGACGCTGCGCGGCTCCGGCCCCGCCGGGCGGCGCCTCGTCCAACTCCCGTCGGCGCCGAGCTCCCACGCGTTCATGTCGTCGGCAAGGCAGCGGTCCAGGGTGTCCGCGAGGTCGCCGCGCAGGCCCTCGTCGCGGATCGCGGTCAGCAGCTCCACGCGCGTGTCGAGGTTGCGCGGCATCAGGTCCGCGGAGCCGATGTAGGTCGTGCAGTCGCCGTCGCGCTCGAACGCGTAGATGCGCGAGTGCTCGAGGAAGCGACCGACGACGGAGACGACCCGGATGTTCTCCGACACGCCCGCGACGCCCGGCCGCAGGCAGGAGATGCCGCGGATGTTGAGCTCCACCGGCACGCCGGCCTGCGAGGCGCGGTAGAGCGCCTGGATGCACTCGCGGTCGACCAGCGAGTTCATCTTCATCCGGATCCGCGCGGGGCGGCCCTCGCGATGGACGGCGACCGTGCGCTCGATCTCGGCGATGATCCCCTCGCGGAGGTGGACCGGCGCGACGAGCACGCGGCGGTAGCCGCGCGGGCGGGCGAAGCCGGTGAGGAAGTTGAACATGTCGGCGACGTCG
>JBIOTP010000415.1:0-2695 GCA_044865965.1 Solirubrobacteraceae bacterium | reverse complement strand
GGGCCGGGCCGCATCGTCGCGCAGGTCGTCTCGGTCGCGCTCTTCGTGCTCGTCTGGCTCGCCGCGGTCTTCGGGGACACCGATCCGTTCCGGAACCTCGCACCGACGTGGATCTACGTGATCTTCTGGCTCGGGCTCCCTGCGCTGACCGTCGTGTTCGGGTACGTCTGGCGCGGGCTGTCGCCCTGGCGCGCGATCGCCGACGCGTTCGTCTGGCTGCGGGAGGCCGGGGGAGGCGAGGCGCGGCCGCTGGCGGAGTACCCGGCGCGGCTCGGTCGCTGGCCCGCCGCAGTTGCGCTGCTCGCCTTCGTCGCCATGGAGCTCGCGTACTCCGACCCCGCGAGCCCCCGGGCGCTGGCGTTCGCGATCGCGCTCTACAGCTACGTCGCGCTCTTCGGCATGGCGGCCTTCGGCCGTGACACCTGGGAGCGGAGCGGCGAGGGCTTCGCCGTCATGTACCGCTACCTCTCGCGGATCGCCCCGTTGCACGTCGAGGACGGCCGGATCCGCCTGCGCTGGCCGTTCACCGGCCTCGCAGGCGCCGAGCCCGTTCCCGGATCGGTCGCCTTCGTCGCCGTGATGCTCGGATCCGTGCTGTTCGACGGATACAGCCGGACGACGACGTGGCAGGACCTCGCCGCGCGGGTCGAAGGCCCGTACGTCGTCGACGACCCGACCCTCGGCGAGCTCCTCGTGACCCTTCTCAACCTCGGCGGGCTGCTGACGGGTGTCCTGCTCGTGGCCCTCGCGTACGAGGCCGCCTGCGCCGCGGCCCGGTGGACGGTGAACGCGCCCCGCTCGCTCACCGGCGACTTCCTCTACTCGCTCGTGCCGATCGCGTTCGTGTACATGGTCGCCCACTACTTCACGCTGTTCGTGCTGCAGGGGCAGTTCGCGATCCCGCTGCTGTCCGATCCGCTGGGCCGAGGCTGGAACCTGTTCGGGACCGCGCACGTGACGCCAGATCTGACGGTGATCTCGCCGAACACGACGTGGTACGTCCAGGTCGGCGCGCTCGTCGCGGGGCACGTGGCGGGCCTCGCGGTCGCGCACGACCGCGCGATCACGATCTTCCCGGGGCGGCGCGACGCGCTGCGCTCCCAGTACGCGCTGCTCGCGCTGATGGTGCTCTACACGGTCGGTGGCCTCTGGGTGCTGTCGCGGGGTTGATCGCCCATCACACGAGCTCGCTGTCTCTCGCCGTGGAGGGGGCGATCCTGCTCGCCCTCGTGGCGTTCTTCGGGTGGATCTGGCTCCGCGAGCGCCGCCGCCGGGTCGACCGTGCGCGGCGCGTTCCCGAGATGCGGGACTAGAGATGGTTGATCGGCAATTGGCGCGAACGGTCTGGGACGTCCCCGGACGTCACGCCAATCACCGATCAACCATCTGACCGTCAGCGGCGGCTCACGAACCCACCGTAGAGCAGCGCCGCTGCGGCGGCGGTGAACAGCGACCCGCCGCCCTGCCCGAGTCCGGCGAGCGCGCTGCCGGCCGCGGCGATGGCGACGCCGGCGACGATCAGGCCGTTGCCGACAGGTCGTCGCCGGATCCCCGCGAGCGCGATCCCGACGGCGGCGAGCGTCCCCGCGACGTTGCCCAAAAGCGCGAGTGCGCGCGCGGGAAAGAGATCGAGATGCGCCGAAGCATCGGGAATGGAGCCGCCCGTGACGGGCGGGTCGATCGGCACCCCGAGCGCGACACCGACGGCGACTCCTGCGTAGAACAGCACGACCGGAGCGGCCCACCGGCGCCCGATCCGCAGGAGCGAGCCGGCGCCGAGCAGCGCCGCCGTCAGCAACCCTCCGAACAGGTAGTAGACGCGGAAGGAGCGGTCGTCCCAGCCGGCCGCGGCGCCCCACGCGAGCGCCGCCGAGCCGGCCGCGAAGCATGCGAGCGACGCCGCCCACGCGACGAGCTCGGGTGCGTGGCGTGCCCGTTGGCGGCGCACGACGAGGGCGGCGAGGCGCAGGGAGAGCAACGCCGCCGCGAAGGGAACGAGCACGTCCATCGACCGACAAATGTACGGCGTCGCACGTACGCTTCCCGGCCACGTTCGAACGCGCGCCGAAAGGGTCCGAGTGAACCGCCGACTCATCCGAGCTCTCGCCGCTGCAGCCGTCGCGTGCGCCGCGGCGGCGGCCGGTGCGGTCGCGGCGAAGGCGCCCGCAGACCACGCGGCGCAGGCGTGGAACGTGCTCCCGCCGGGCCAGGCGGGCGGCGTCGTCTTCCCGAGGAACTCGACCGACCAGATCGCGCTCTACGAGGGCCTCACCCGTCTGCGCGACAACGTGAAGGACGCGGATATGCGCCGCTTCTTCAAGCGGGAGACGCTCGGGTTGGCGGCGGGGGAAAAGGCGGCGAAGGTCGAGCGCCCGCGCAAGGGTGTCACGATCACTCGCGACCGGTGGGGCGTGCCGCACGTCGAGGGAACGACCGCGGAGAACGTCGCCTTCGGGGCCGGCTGGGCCACCGCGGCGGATCGCCAGCTGATCATGGAGCTGCTGCGCGGCCCGGGCCGCATCGCGGCGCTCGACGCGCCGGGTGTGAACGCCTTCGGCCTCGCGCTGTCAGGGCGGCAGTTCCGGCCGAGCGCGGCTGCGGAGGCGCGGCTCGGCGCGCAATTCGCGTTGCTGCGAGGGCAGGGTGCGAAGGGCCGCCAGGCGATCCGGATCATCGACGCCTACGTCGCCGGGAT
>JBIOTP010000414.1:0-15847 GCA_044865965.1 Solirubrobacteraceae bacterium | reverse complement strand
ACACGGCGCTGAACGCGAGCTGACCCTCTCGAGTGTGGGGTACCGATCGCGGTACCCCACGCTCCGACGTACTACTCGAGCATCGCGAGCAGCTTCGTGACCGTGGCCCAGTTGCGCGCCGTCCCGGCCGCGCCCTCCTTCGGACGGCTCTTGCGCATCAGCGCCGCCGCGAGGTCGCTGCGCCCGTAGCCGTCCGGCGTGTGCAGGAAGAGCGTGCGGCCGACGATCTCGGCCTCGTCACGGCTGCCCTTCTCCGCCGCCTTCGCCTGCTCCGCGGCCACGGCGTCGTGCAGGTCCCTGCCCGCGTGCTCGGTCAGGAACACCGCGTGCACGGCCTTCGGGTTCGGCTCGTCCGCGTACGGGTTGTCCTTGACGACCTGCTCGAGCTCCGCGCGCGAGAGCACGACCACGCGCGCGGCCACGCCGAGCTCCTTCTGGATCGCGCGCTCGAGCTCGGACGCGAGCGCGCCGCCGTCGTCCTTCTCCGGGGTGAGGACGACATTGCCGCTCTGGATGTAGGTGGCCACGTCGGCGTGGCCGAGCGACGCGACGAGCTCGCGCAGGGCGGGCATCGACACGCGGTTGTGGCCGGCGAGGTTGATGCCGCGCAGGAGGGCGACGTGGGTCGGCACGAGCCGGAACGCTACCCGTAGGCTCCGCGGGTGCCGACGCTCACCCGCTCCGAGCTGACCGCCGCGCTCGCCGCGCGCCAGATGCTGCTCGAGCGCCGGCGGCTCGCGCCGGCCGAGGCGATCCGGCTGCTCACGCCGCTGCAGGGGCAGGACTCGCCGGCGCCGTACGTCGCGCTCGCCGCCCGCCTGGACGGCTTCACGCGCGATGACCTCCAGGAAGCGCTCGGCGCGGGCGCCGTGGTGAAGACCACGATCATGCGGCTCACGCTCCACCTCGCCGCCGCCGAGGACTACCCGGCGTACGCGCAGCTCGCCCGCCAGGCGCGGCTGCGCGCGTGGCGCAAGACCTACCCGCACCTCGACGAGGCGGAGGTCGCCGCCGAGCTGCGCGCCTTCCTCGCCGAGCCGCGGTCCAACGACGAGATCCGCGAGCGCGTCTGGCGCTACCACGGCGTCACCGGCGAGTCCTGGACGCCGATCGTCTTCGCCCGCACGCTGCTGCCGCTCGTCCAGCTTCCGCCGGCCGGGTTCTGGCGCGACCGCCGGCGGCCGCGCTTCGCCGTCGACCCGCGCCCGCTGCCCGACCCCGCCGACGCGGCGACGCTGGTCCTCGCGCGCTACCTCGCCGCCTTCGGCCCCGCGAGCCGCCGCGACGTCGCCGCCTGGGCGGGCGTCGCGCAGCGCGACTTCGCCGCGGCCTGGACGCGCCTGGAGACCGTGTCCTACCGCGACGAGCACGGAGCCGAGCTGCTCGACCTCCCCCGCCGGCCGCTGCCGCCCGCCTCGACGCGCCTGCCCGTGCGCCTGCTCGCCCGCTGGGACCAGCCGCTGCTCGCCTACGAGGACCGCGACCGGATCGTCCCGCCCGAGCTCGGGCCGCTGAAGCTCACGCTCAGCGGCGACCAGACGGTGACGGTCGGCGGCCGGGTCGCCGCGAGCTGGCTGCTGAAGCGCGTCCGCGGCGGCGTCCAGGTCACGATCGCCCCGCACGTCGACATCCCGCGCGCGGCCCGCGCGGAGATCCGCGCCGAGGCGCGGCGCACGGCCCGCTTCAGCGAGCCGGACGCCGGCCGGATCGAAGTCGCCGGCCTGTAGTCACGGATTCGTGGTGGACAGCGTGAAGGTCAAGGTCTTGGCGTAGGTCCCGGTCCGCAGCGCATCGGTGGCGCCGATGTGCTGGCGGAAGGAGACGGTGACCGGGGCGTTGCTCGCGGGGCCCGCGTAGGCGACGAGCGGGGTCGGGGAAGCGCCGACATCCGCAAACCCGGACACGCCGGCCTGCACCGCCGACGGCAGCGCGAACGCCCCGTTGACGAGATGGCCCGGCGCGAATGCGCTCGGGTCGGCGACGCTCAGCCGTGAAGCGCTGGCCGACCGCCACGCACTCCGGCGGCACGCAGCTGAAGGCGGCGTTCGAGACCGTGGACCCGCTCGCGTGGGCGATGGGCAGCGGCGCGGTCAGCGTCACGCCGGTCCCGCCGCGCCCTGCGTGCCGACCCGCGGCTCCGGGGGGTCAACCGTCGCGAAAGGGAAAGCGCGGCGGGTTCCTTCGACAGTTGCCGGTCAGAGCACGCGCCGGGTGAACGGGGAGTCGAACACCCCGCTCGCGTTCAAGCGGCGCCGCACCGCCAGCCAGTCGTCCCAGCGCGGGTAGAGCTCGCGCGCGCGCGCGGGCGTGAGCGTGTTGCACTGGCCCCAGTGGGGGCGGGCGCCGAGGTCGCCGAGCGCCTCCTCGTAGCCGGCCAGCAGCTCGTAGCCGCGGCGGGTCCCGACGGTCATGATCAGCTCGATCATCATCGTCGGCCCGCCGTACATCATCGACGCGTACGCCCGCGACGGCGCGACGAAGCGCAGCGAGAAGGGCGACGTGTGGTAGATGCCGTCGGCGCGGCGGGAGGCGGCGATGGCGAGGATGCGGTCGACGGCGGTCACGTGCCGGCCGCCCTCCAGCGGCACGCCGAGCTCCATCGAGTAGGCGGGCAGGCGGTTGGCCTCGCCGATGTTGAAGACGCGGTACGACACACCGGCGTAGCCGTCGTCGACCAGGTCGCCCAGCACCGCGTCGAAGCGCCGGGCCATCAGCCCCGGCAGCCAGCGGGCGACCAGCCGCAGCAGGAAGCCGGTGATCGGCAGGGACGCCTCCAGCTCGGTCAGCGGGTGGCGCTCGAGCTTGTCGGGCGCCAGCCGCGCCGGTTCCGGGCAGTCGCGCCGGCGCGTGACCAGCAGCCGGTGGCGGCCGTCGGCGCCGGCGTAGGGGTTGACGAACAGCTCGTAGTGGTCGCCCTCGCCGAGTACCCCGCCCTCCGTCAGCGTGCCGCGCACCTCCTCCCACGTGCTCAGCGTGCGGACCTCGTTGAGCCAGAACTTCTCCCGCACCTCGAGCACGAGCGAGTGGATCAGGCCCAGGCTCCCCATGCCGCAGACGGCGGCGGCGAACGTGGCGTCGTCCTGCTCGAGGCGGCCGCCGAACGCGGCGGGGTCAGTAGGCCCGCCGGCCGGCTCCACGCGCACCACCTCGCCGCCCGCCACCACAAGGTCGAGCGAGCGCACGAGGTCGGGGAACGGGCCCCAGCGCAGGCCGGACCCGTGCGTCGACGTCGAGACCACCCCGGCGATCGTCTGCGCGTCGTAGCCGCCCATGTTCGGGAGCGCGAGGCCGAGGCGGTCGAGCGCCGCGTTGAGCGCGGACAGCGGCGTGCCGCCGAGCACGCGCACGAGCCGCCCGGTGTCCGCCCGCAGCGTGCCGTCGTCGAGCCCCGCGAGGCCGCTCATACGGTCCGGCTCCAGCAGCACGCCGCCGCTGAGCGCGACGTCCGACCACGAGTGCCCGGCGCCGACCATCCTGATCGTCGTGCCGGCGCGCTCGGCCTCGCGGACGAGCTGGACGAGGTCCGCGAGGCTCTCCGGGTGCGCGATCCGCTGCGGGCGGCAGCGCTGGTTGCCCGTGTGGTTGCGCCAGGTGGGGCTCAGGCGACCGCCTCCACGAGCGCCTGCGCGCCGCGCTCGGCGAGCGCCGCGATCGTCTTGGAGGGGTTCACGCCGAGCGCGGTCGGGACGATCGAGCCGTCCAGCACCCAGAGCCCGGGATAGCCGTAGACCCGGCCGGCGTCGTCGACCACGCCCGCCGCGGGGTCGTCCGCCATCGGGCAGCCGCCCAGCGGATGGACGGTCGCGAACGTGCTCAGCGGGCCGCCCTCGAGGGCGTAGAACGGCCGCGCCCCGGCGGCCTCCGCCAGCTCGCGGGCGGTGCGCTCGAGGTCGGCGAACAGCTGCGCGCTGCCCGCCTTGCTCCAGCGGATGTCGAAGCGGCGCAGCAGCGGCGTGAGGCGCATCTGCCCGTCGGCGGCGTCGCGCCCGATCATCAGGAACACGAGCGCGTCGGTGTTCGAGCGCCGCGCCGGCAGCCGCACCTCGCGCGGGCGCAGCGCCTGGTCGGTCCAGCCAAGGCGCGTGAGCGCGGCGCGCACGCGCAGCAGCCAGCGGCGCCAGCCGCGGATGAGGTCGACGCCGCGCGCGAGCTCGAGCAGGATGCCGAAGTTCGCCGGCAGGCCGCCGTCGGCCACCATCAGGCGCCGCTCGGCGGTGAAGTCGAGCCGGCTCGTCATCACCGGCCCGTAGTCGTTGCGCGCGCCGCGCACGTCGGTCGCGGTCGGGTCGAACGCGACCCCGAGCGCGTCGCCGTTGCCGGAGAAGCGGCTGCCGAGCGCCGGCGACAGCCGCGGGAGCCCGCTCTTGAGCAGCAGCCGCGGCGAGCCGAGCGTGCCCGCGGCGAGCACGACCGTCGGCGCCTCGACGGTCCCCGTGCTGCGGTCGCCGAGGTCGCGGAACGCGACGCGCCAGGGACCGCCGGCTCGCTCCGGCGGCACGATGCCGGTGACGAGCCGCAGCGGGCGCACCTCCGCCCCGTGCGCCTCCGCGCGCGCGATGTAGGTGATGTCGACCGTGTTCTTGGCGTGCACCGGGCAGCCGAGGTCGCAGCGGCCCAGGTTCTGGCAGCCGTCCTGTCTGACGCCGCTGAACGGGTGCGCGCGCGCGGCGCCGAAGTGGACCGCGATCGGCAGCCGCTCCGCCTCGCGGCCGGCGTTGGCGCCCATCGCGGCGAACGCGCGGACCTTCGGCAGCGCGGGCTCCTCCGGGGTCGGGACCGGCTGCAGCGCCTCCTCCGTGCGCGTGTACCAGCGGTCGAGCTCCGCGGGGGTGATCGCCGCCGGCCAGCCGCGCTCGAACACGGCGTCGGGGGCGCGCAGCTGCACGTTGGCGTAGACGAGCGAGCCGCCGCCGACGCCGGCCGCGGTGATCACCGTCAGGTCGCGCATCAGCCGCAGCTCCAACAGCCCGCCGGGGTTGGCCTTCTCGTGCCAGATCGCCTCGGGCGCCTGCTCGGGGCGGTCGGGGAAGTCCTCGCGCCCGAAGCGCCGGCCGCGCTCGAGCACGCACACTCGCCTGCCCGCCTCCGCCAGCCGGCAGGCGGCGATCCCGCCGCCGAATCCCGAGCCGACGACGATCGCGTCGTACATGCGCGCGAGAGTCTGTCACGCTCCGTCGCGGTGAGCCAGATCCTCGCCTTCCTGCCGGTGGCGGTCCTCGTGATCGTCACGCCCGGGCCCGACACCGCGGTCACCGTGCGCAGCGCGCTGGCCGGCGGGCGCCGCGCGGGCATCCTCACCGGGCTGGGGGTGGTCACGGGGCAGGCGTGCTGGACGCTCGCCGCGAGCGCCGGGATCACGGCGCTGCTCGTCGCCTCCGAGCCGGCGTTCGTGGCGGTCAAGCTCGCCGGCGCGGCCTACCTCGCGTGGCTCGGCGTGCAGGCGCTGTGGTCGGCGTTCCGCGGGCACGCCGCGGCCGGGCCGCGTCCGCGCCACGTGAGCGCGTTCCGCCAGGGCCTGCTGAGCGACCTCGGCAACCCGAAGATGGCGGCGTTCTTCACGAGCCTGCTGCCGCAGTTCGCGCTGGGCGGCGAGCCGACGTTCTTCGGCATGCTGGCGCTCGGTCTGCTCTTCAGCGCGCTGACGTTCGCCTGGCTCGCGCTGTATGCGACCGCGGTCGACAAGGTGATGCGCCGCTCGACGCTGCGCCGCGTGCTCGACGCGATCACCGGCGCGGTGCTCATCGCCCTCGGGCTGAGGCTGGCGACCGAGTCGCGCTAGCCCGCTTGCCATCGCCGCGGCGGGCGGCGTATGGTCGCATCGGCACGCGGAAAGGAGCAGACGGTTGACGGCGCGCCACGGGGCACGGAATCCCTGGCTCGTCGCCGGGTGGGTCCTCCTGTGGCCGATCGGGCTCGCCGCGAGCGTGGGGCTCACGGCGATCTACTTCTCCGACGAGCGGACGGCCGGCCATCATGTCTCCGCCGTCATGTCCGCCTTGGTCGGCGCGTCGTTCCTGGCGAGCGGGCTGCTGGCGTGGCGGTGGCGGCCCGGGAGCCGCCTCGGTCCGTTCATGGTCGTGCTCGGCGTCTCGTGGACGGCCGGGCAGGCGCTCACGCACGCGAAGTGGCCGCTCGTCTTCACCGCCGGCATCGTGCTCGCCGACGCGTGGGTCGTCCTGTGCGTCGCCTTCCTCGCGGGATTCCCCGAGGGCCGCCTCGCATCGCGCACGGATCGCCTGCTCGTCGCGCCGTTCGCGCTCGCCACGCTCCCGCTGGAGATCGCCTGGCTGCTGTTCCTGGACACCGGCCCGCCGGGGAACGCGCTGCTCGTCTGGAACGACCCGGAGGTCGCGAAGGCGATCGACTGGGGCCAGCGCGTGATCCTCACCGCCGGGTCGCTCGCGCTCACCGCGGTGCTCGCGAACCGCTGGCGGACGGCGAGCCCGCCGATGCGCCGCCGCCTGACCCCGATCCTCGCCGGCGCCGCGACGCTGGTGCTGTCGACCGGGAACCTGCTCATCAGCAAGATCGCCGACCAGGCACCGAGCGAGGCGCTGCAGATCGCGGTGGCCGCCGCGCTCATCGCCGTGCCGATCGCGGTGCTCGCCGACATGCTGCGCGCGCGCCTGGCCCGGTCCGCGGTCGGCGACCTCGTGCTCGCCCTGCACTCCGGTCCCGCCCCCGCCGGCCTCCGCGACGCGCTCGCCCGCGCGCTCGGCGACCCGTCGCTGGAGCTCGGCTTCTGGCTGCCCGAGTACGAGACCTTCGCGGACCTCGACGGTCACCCGGTGGAGCTGCCCGCCGACGAGGCCCGGATCACGAAGGTCGTCGCCGCGACCGGCGAGCCGGTCGCGGTGCTGCTGCACGACCCCTCGCTGCACTCGGACCGGGCCATGCTCGACGCGGTCGGCGCCGCGGCCGGCCTCGCGCTGGAGCGCGCCCGCCTGCACTCGGAGCTGCACGCGCAGGTCGAGGAGCTGCGCGGCACGCGCGGGCGGATCCTCGAGGCGGCGCAGTCGGAGCGGCGGCGGCTGGAGCGCGACCTGCACGACGGCGCGCAGCAGCGGCTCGTCACGCTGGCGCTCGACCTCCGGCTGCTCGAGCGCCGGCTGGGCAGCGATCCCGAGGCGCAGCGCTCGCTCGAGCAGGCCCGCGCCGAGCTGACCCGCTCGCTCGAGGAGCTGCGCGAGCTGGCGCGCGGGATCCACCCGGCAGTCGTGACCGGACGCGGGCTGGCGGTCGCGCTCGAAGGGCTCGTGGCCCGCACGCCCGTGCCCGTGCGGCTGACCGTCGACCTCGACGGGCGGCTGCCGGAGCCGATCGAGGTCGCCGCGTACTTCCTCGTCTCGGAGAGCCTCACGAACGTGACGAAGTACGCCCGGGCATCGGCGGCGACCGTGGACGTGTCCCGCGCGAACGGCGACCTCGTGGTCGACGTGGCCGACGACGGCGTCGGCGGCGCGTGCGCCGACGGCGGGTCGGGGCTGCGCGGACTGGCCGACCGCGTCGAGGCGCTCGGCGGCCGCCTGGACGTCACGAGCCCGCAGGGCCACGGCACGCGCGTGCACGCGGAGATCCCGTGCGCGTAGCGCTCGCCGAGGACGGCGCGCTGTTCCGGGAGGGGCTCATGCGCCTGCTCGCCGAGACCGGCTTCACCGTTGCGGCCTGCTGCGCGACCGCCGAGGAGCTGCTGCGCGCAGTCGACCGCGAGGAGCCCGACGTCGCGATCGTCGACATCCGGATGCCGCCCACGCACACCGACGAGGGTCTGCGCGCGGCGCAGGAGATCCGCGCCCGGCACCCCTCGGTCGGCGTGCTCGTGCTCTCGCAGTACGTCGAGCTGGGTCTCGCCATGGAGCTCCTGGAGGAGTCCCTGGAGGGCGTCGGCTACCTGCTCAAGGACCGCGTGCAGGACCTCGACGAGTTCGCCGCCGCCCTCCGGCGGGTCGCCACGGGGGGCTCGGCGGTCGACCCCGCGATCGTGGCGCAACTGCTGCGGCGCGACCGGGGCGCCGATCCGCTGGCGGGCATCACCGCGCGCGAGCGCGAAGTGCTCGAGCTGATGGCGGAGGGGCGCTCGAATCAGGGCATCGCCGACCGGCTGCAGGTCAGCGAGCGGGCCGTCCAGAAGCACATCACCAGCATCTTCCAGAAGCTCGGCCTGCCGCTGAGCGACGACGACCACCGGCGCGTGCTCGCGGTGCTCGCGTTCGTGCGAGCTCACCCGGTGGGGTGAATCAGGACGCACCCCGGGATGCCGGGGGGCCGCATTTCGGGCGCCGCGTGCGCCTGGGACCTTGCGGTCATGCACACCGTCACCATCGACACCGACCACCACGCCGTCCCCGCCGGCGTGGTGTCCGCCACCGACCTCACCCGACGCTACGGCGACGGCGACACCGCCGTCGACGCCCTCCGCGGCGTCTCGATCGACATCGCTCCGGGCCGGCTGACGGCCATCATGGGGCCGTCCGGCTCCGGCAAGTCGACGCTCATGCACATCCTCGCCGGGCTCGACCGCCCGACCGCCGGCAGCGTGACGCTGGCCGGCGTCGACATCACGGCGCTCAACGACACCGCGCTGACGGAGCTCCGCCGCGACCACATCGGGTTCATCTTCCAGTTCTTCAACCTCCTCCCGATGCTCACCGTCGAGCAGAACGTCGTGCTCCCGGTCGAGCTCGCCGGCGGCCGGCCGGACCGCGAGTGGGTCGAGGAGCTCCTCGTCAAGACCGGGCTGGACGCCCGCCGCAAGCACCGGCCGGCGCAGCTCTCCGGCGGCCAGCAGCAGCGGGTGGCGATCGCCCGCGCGCTCGTCTCCCGGCCGACCGTGATGTTCGCCGACGAGCCGACCGGCAACCTCGACTCGAAGATGGGCGGGGAGATCCTCACGCTGCTGCGCAACTCGGTCACCGCGCTCGGCCAGACCACGGTCATGGTGACCCACGACGCGCACGCCGCGGCGATCGCCGATCGGATCCTGTTCCTCGCCGACGGCCACATCGTCCGCGACCGCGGTCCCTCCTCGACGCACGAGATCCTGGAGACGCTCGAGCAGGTGAGCGAGCGATGACGCGCGTCGCCCTGAGGGGGCTGCTCTCCCGCAAGACGCGAGCGATCCTGACCTCGCTCGCGATCGTGCTCGGCGTGGCGATGATGAGCGGCACCTTCGTCCTCACCGACACGATCCAGAAGTCGTTCGACGACGTCTTCCACGACGCCTACAAGGACACCGGCGTGATGATCTCCGGGAAGGAGATCGTCAAGCAGTCGCAGAGCCGCGCGACGGTGCCGGCCGAGCTGCTGGCCAAGGTGCGTGCGCTGCCGCAGACCGCCTCCGCCACGGGCAGCGTGGCGGGCCCGGTCAAGCTCCTCGACAGCCACGGCAAGGCGGTCGCCGGCGAGCGCGTCGAGGGCGAGGGCTTCAGCGTCGACCCCCAGAACGCCCGCTTCAGCCCGCTCAAGCTCACCTCGGGCCACTGGCCCGCGGGTCCGCGCGAGATCGTGATCGACGCGAGCACGGCGTCCAAGCACGGCTACACCGTCGGCGAGTCGATCGGCGCCAAGGGCGAGGGGCCCGTGCGGCGGTACACGATCACGGGGCTCGGCAAGCTCGGCGGCGGCGACGTCGGCGGCCTCGTCTCCATGTCGGCGTTCGACCTCCCCACCGCTCAGGCGGTCCTCGGCAAGCACGACCTCGACGACATCTCCGCGGCGCCCAAGCCCGGCGTCTCCGACGCCGAGCTCGCCCGGGCGATCAAGCCGCTGCTCTCCCCCGCGCTCCAGGTGAAGACCTCCGACGAGGCGATCGAGGACGCCTCGAAGGAGCTCAACAAGGGCATCAAGATCATCCGGATCTTCCTGCTCGTGTTCGCCGGGATCTCGCTGTTCGTCGGCTCGTTCGTCATCTTCAACACGATCTCGATCACCGTCGCGCAGCGGACCCGTGAGCTCGCGACGCTGCGCACGCTCGGCGCGTCGCGCAAGCAGGTGCTCCGCTCGGTCCTCCTCGAGACGCTGGTCATCGGCGTCGCGGCATCCGCCGTCGGGCTGTTCCTGGGGCTCGGGATCGCCGCCGGGCTCAAGGCGCTCTTCGAGGCCATCGGCGTGGCGCTGCCCAAGGCCGGCATGGTGCTCTCCCCGCGAACGATCGTCGTGTCGGTGGGCACGGGCACGCTCGTCACCCTGATGGCCGGGCTGTTCCCGGCGATCCGGGCCACGGCGGTGGCGCCGATCTCGGCCGTGCGCGAGGGCGCGGTCCTGCCCCCGTCGCGCTTCGCGCGCTTGAAGCCCTTCGTCGCGGGCCTGCTCGCGCTGCTCGGGCTCGCGGGGATCGCGGCCGGCATGAGCGCCGGCGGCGGCGTGCAGAGCGTCCTCGCGTCGCTCGGCGCCGGCACGCTGCTGCTGTTCACCGGCGTCGCCATGATGTCGAGCCATCTCGTCAAGCCGATCGCGCGCGTCGTCGGCCTGCCGGCCCGGCGGATCGGCGGGTCGGCCGGGCGGCTCGCCGCCGAGAACTCCGTCCGCAACCCGGGCCGCACGGCCTCGACCGCGGCGGCGCTGATGGTGGGCCTCGCGCTGGTGACGTTCGTCGCCACGCTCGGCAGCGGGCTGAAGGACTCCGTCGTCCGCCAGCTCAACGACCAGGCGAAGTCGGACTACGTCGTCTCGGCCACCGGCAACGAGGGCTCGTTCTCCAAGCAGGCGGACGCGGCGCTCGCCGCGGCGCCCGGCATCGAGGTGACGTCCAGCGTGCGCGCCGACCAGGCGCGGATCCTCGGCAAGACCACGAGCGTCGTCGGCGTGGACCCGGCCACGATCGGGCGGGTCTACCGGTTCGACTGGAAGCACGGCTCCGACGCCGCGCTGCGGGAGCTCGGCGACGGCGCGATCGTCGACGCCGGCTACGCGAAGACCAACCACCTCGCGATCGGCCGCCCGCTGAAGGTTCAGACGCCGGCCGGCGAGTGGCGCTCCTATGTGGTCAAGGCCACGTACGCCGCGCCCAAGGTCCAGCCGCTGTTCAGCGGCGTGGTCATCTCGCGGCGGTCCTTCGACTCGGCGTTCAAGCAGGGCCGCAACACGCTGGCGCTCGTCAAGGGCGGCACGACCGCGAGCCTGAAGCACGCGCTCGCGGACTTCGCCGACGCCAAGGTCGAGACCAAGGCGGCCTACGTCAAGCGGCAGGGCAAGGGCGTGAACACCTCGCTCGCGATGTTCTACGTCCTGCTCGCGCTGTCGGTCATCGTGAGCCTGTTCGGGATGGTCAACACGATGATCCTGTCGGTCTACGAGCGCACCCGTGAGCTCGGCATGCTCCGCGCCATCGGGATGACGCGCCGCCAGGCCCGGCGGATGGTGCGCCACGAGAGCGTCATCACCGCGCTCATCGGGGCCGGGCTCGGGCTCCCGCTCGGCGTGTTCCTGGCCGGCATCGCGACGCGCGGCCTGTCCAGCCAGGGCATCGGGTTCCACGTCCCGCTCACGGCGCTCGTGGCGTTCACCGCCGTCGCCGCGATCGCCGGCGTCGTGGCGGCCGTCCCGCCGGCACGTCGCGCCTCGCGCCTGAACGTGCTCGACGCGCTGAAGTACGAGTGACGCGGACGGGGGGCGCAGCCTTCCGGGCTGCGCCCCCCGTAGCGGCTCCGCACGTGAGTACGTGCGCCGACAGGTGGTCGCTGGCGCCGCCTGGCAAGGACGCAGACCCGCAGGAATCCCTCTGGGATTTCAAGTGGTCGAGGACGCCGCCAGGCGGTGATCAGCGGCCGCCTGGCGGTGTGCGTACTTGCGGGCGGGGCCGCTAGCCTGGCGGCGATGACCGAGATCATCGGCGCCTGCCCGCTCGACTGCCCGGACACCTGCAGCTGGGTCGTCACCGTCGAGAACGGCGAGGCGGTGCGGCTGCGCGGCAACCGCGACCATCCGTTCACGCGCGGGGCGCTGTGCGCGAAGGTCAACGGCTACCTGGAGCACACGCGGGCGCCCGACCGGCTGCTGCATCCGCTGCGGCGGGCCGGGCGCAAGGGCGAGGGGCGCTTCGAGCGGATCACGTGGGACGCCGCGCTCGACGAGATCGCGGGCCGCCTGAGGGACGTGATCGCGCGCCACGGCGGCGAGGCGATCTGGCCGTACCAGGGGACAGGCTCGCTCGGCTACATACAGGGGCTCGAGGGCGACGCGGGCCGGCGCCTGTGGAACGTGCTGGGCGCGTCGAACCACAAGTGCACGATCTGCACGATCGCGGGCGGCGTCGGCGCGCGGTACACCACCGGCACCGCCGGCGGCATGGACCCGGAGACGTTCGCGCACTCGCGGCTGATCCTGCTGTGGGGCACGAACACGCTCACCAGCGGCCACCACCTGTGGAAGTACATCCTCGCGGCCCGGCGCGCCGGCGCGCACCTGGTGGCGATCGACCCGCTGCGCACGCGCACGGCGGAGCAGGCGGACGAGCACCTCGCCCCGCTGCCCGGCACCGACGCCGCGCTCGCGCTCGGGCTGCTGTGGGTGGTGCTCGACGAGGGCGCCGAGGACCGCGCGTACATCGAGCGCCACACGCTCGGCTGGGACGCCTTCCGCGAGCGCATCCTCGAGTTCCCGCCCGACCGCGTGGCGGCCGTCACCGGCCTCGACCAAGCGCGGATCGTCGCGCTGGGGCGCCGGCTCGCCCACACGCGGCCGACCGGCATCCGCGCGACGATGGGGATCCAGCGCCACGCCGGCGGCGGGATGACCCTGCGCACGCTCAGCGCGATCGGCGGCGTGACCGGCGACTGGCAGCACCCCGGGGGCGGCGTCGCCTACCTCACCAACTACTTCGGCGGCGACACCGCCGCGCTGCGGCGCGACGACCTGTGCGAGCGGCCGGTGCGGACGTTGACGCAGACGCGGCTCGGCGAAGGCCTCCTGGAGCTCGACGACCCGCCCGTGATGGCGCTGTTCGTCTACGGCGCGAACCCGATGGCCAGCACGCCAGACCAGGGCAAGGTCCGCCGCGGGCTCGCGCGCGAGGACCTGTTCACGGTCGTGATGGAGCACTTCCCGACCGACACCGCCGACTACGCCGACATCGTCCTGCCGGCGACGATGCAGACCGAGCACCTCGACGTGCACGACGCCTACGGGCACATGTACCTGCACCTGAACCGGCCGGCGGTCGCGCCACCCGGGGAGTGCCTGTCGACCACGGAGACGTTCCGCCGGCTCGCGCGCCGCCTCGGCCTCGACGAGCCGGCCCTGTACGACTCCGACGAGCAGCTCATCCAGGCGCTGCTGGGCTCCGGGCACCCGTCGCTGGACGGCATCGCCTTCGAGCGCCTCGAGCGCGACGGCTGGGCGCGGCTGAACTACCCCGACCCGTTCGTCCCGTTCGCCGGCGGCTTCCCGACGCCCTCGGGCCGGCTGGAGTTCGTCTCCGAGCGCGCCGCCGCGGACGGCCACGACCCGCTGACCGGCTACACGCCGCCCAGGGAGGCGGCCGACCCCGGCGACGGCCTGGCGCTGATCGCGCCCGCGTCGCACTGGACCCTCAACACGATCTTCGCCAACAAGCCCGACCTGCGCGAGCGCGCCGGCGGCCCGCTGCTCGAGGTCCACCCGGACGACGCCGCCGCGCGCGGCCTGGAGACCGGCGACCGCGCGCGCGTGTACAACGAGCGCGGCGAGTTCACCGCGCCGGTCGCGGTGTCCGACCGCGTGCGCCCCGGCGTGGTCGCCTGCACCAAGGGTCACTGGCTCAAGCACCTGCGCGGCGGCGCGAACGCCAACGCCACCGTCGAGGAGCGCGACTCCGACATGGGCGGCGGCGCCGTCTTCCACGACAACCGCGTCCAGGTGGAGCGGCTCTTAACGGGCACAGGCCCCGGCGCGCGACCCGAGCGGGTCGCGGCCGGGGCCTGAGGAGCGGCGCGTCTTAGACGACGCCGGAGATCGCCCACATCCCGCTGCGCGAGGAGATCGGGATGTCCGGGCCGGTCGAGCCCTGGCCCCAGAAGAAGTCACCGATGTTGGTGACGCCGTCGGAGCGGATGTTGCCCATCGAGCGGTAGCGGACGCCCGAGGGCTCCTTGTCGATCGCCATCTGGCCCCAGGCCTGACGGACGGTCAGCGCCGGGCGGATCGTGATCGGGCCGATCTTCCACGGGAACAGGTAGCTCGCGAACGTGCCACCCGTGCCGCCGCCGACGCAATAGGCGTTGGTGTGGAAGCCGTTGAGCATGTGCAGGCCGTTCATCGTCCCGCCCCAGCGCGGGAAGAAGTCGAGCGTGCCGGTCGTGTCCTGCAGCACCTGGCAGGACTCGAGCTGCAGCCACTCGAGGTCGCCCTCGCCCCAGCTCGCGTCGCCCGGGACGATCGAGCCGTCGTCGTGCGTCGTGTTCTTGAACGTGAAGCCGCCGGACCAGCCGTGGCCGGTGTACCACTGGGCGTCGACGTTGTCGACGAAGGTGTTCTCGAGGCCGCCCAGGGAGGCCTTCTTGAAGTCCTTCTCCCAGGCGTTCATGCCGCGCCAGTCGAACGCCGCGCCGACGCCGTGCGACGCCATGACGCTCTTGAAGCCGATCGCGGAGTCCTGCGCGCACTGCCACTCGTCGACGGTCTGCTCGATGCCGACGTCGGTCGGGCCGATGGCCAGCTTGCCGAAGCCGCCCCCGCCGGGCACGCCGCCGCCCTCGATGGAGCCGTCGGCGCGCAGCTCGGCGCCGGCGAACGTGCTGACGAGGCCGTTGGCGTCGGTGACCTCGAGCGACAGGGCCTCGCCGGTCGCCTTGTCACGGGGCGCGCTGGCGTACGAGATCTGCGGGCCGGTGTTCTCGGCGAGCGGCGTGGTCGAGGACGACCACTTGTAGCTGTACGGGGCGGTGCCGCCGGAGACGTCGGCGGCCGCGGTCACGACGCCGCCCCTGAAGCTGCCCTTCACCGTCACCTGCGGGCCGGCGCCGGGCACGGCCGGCACCTGGCGATGGGCCTGCGCGCCGCTCTTGCTGTCCGCCGGGTTGCAGGTGTAGACGGGGTAGATCGTCTTGACGGAGCCGTCACCCGTCAGCGCGGGCATCAGGTAGCCGAGCGCCGGCGTGCCCTGGCGCACGTCGGCCGAGTACAGGGCGGCGCACTGCTTGGCGGCCTCGTCGGAGGAGATGATCTCGACGTCCTTGCCGCGCTCGAGCTTGCGCAGCGACGCCTTGAGGTCGCTGACGCCGCCGTCGCTGCCGGTGAGCGCGAGGCGCAGCTTGGCGCCCTGCCCGGTCAGCGGCAGGCCGTTGAGGGAGAGCTTGTAGGAGACGACGGTGTCCAGCGCGTACTTGTCGGTCGGCCTGCCGGCGCGGTCCGCGAGCTCGAGCTCGGTGTGCGAGACGCTCGGCTCGGCCTTGAGGTCGGGGCTCAGCCCGGCGAGGTCGAGCAGCCGGGAGCCCTGGGCGAGCGCGGTCTGGTCGGACGGCGCCCGGAGCGCCTTCAGCGCGGCCATGTCGAGCGCTTGCGAGACGATCGGGCGGCCGCCCTCGTCCTTGCCCTCGCCGACCGCGCGCTGCGGCACCTGGCCGGAGGCGGGGCTGACGTAGTTGAAAGCGCCGTCCGGCTGCAGCGAGTTGCTGATGCCGAACGCATCCGCGAGCCTGGCGCCCTCGTCGCTCGTCATCCCTTCCTGGGTGACGTTGTAGACAGGCGCCGTGTCAGCGGCGAAGGCGGGCGTGCCGAGCATCAGCAGCGCGCCGGCGGCAAGCGCGGAGCCCGTCATCCAGACGCGGCCCGCACGAGCGGGGTGGGTCATGCATTCCCTCCGTGGAAACGGTGGTTGTCTCAGGAGCGCTTGTGGGCGGCGGGCGCCCGGCGCTGTCCAGCGGATCGGCGG
>JBIOTP010000413.1:0-10920 GCA_044865965.1 Solirubrobacteraceae bacterium | reverse complement strand
CCACATGTACTGGGAGCTCGTGGACCGCCCGAACCTGATGATCAAGATCCCGGCCACCGAGGCGGGGCTGGCGGCGATCGAGCGGGCGCTGTTCGACGGGCTCAACATCAACGTCACGCTGCTGTTCTCGGTCGCCGCCTACGAGCGCGTCATGGAGGCGTTCATCCGCGCGATGGAGCGCCGGCAAGCGGACGGCCGGCCGCTCGACCGCCACTCGGTCGCCTCGTTCTTCGTCTCACGGGTGGACACCGAGGTCGACAAGCGCCTGGACGCGCTCGGCAACGCCGATGTGAAGGGGCGCGCCGGGCTCGCCAACGCCCGCGCCGCCTACCAGGCGTTCCAGCGCGTCTTCGGCGGCGAGCGCTTCGCTGCGCTGCGCGAGGCCGGCTGCCCGGTCCAGCGCCCGCTGTGGGCGTCCACCGGCGTCAAGAACCCGGCCTACCCGCCCACGATGTACGTCTACGGGCTCATCGGACCCGACACCGTCAACACGATGCCGCTGCCGGTCCTGCGGGCCGCGGGGGAGACCGGCGAGGTCACGGGGGCGACCGCCGCCGAGGACCCGACGGGCGACCTGACGGCGCTGCGCGAGGCCGGCATCGATCTCGACGACGTCACCGACCAGCTCCTGCGCGAGGGCATCGACCTCTTCATGGTGCCGATGCAGAAGCTGCTCGACGGCGTCGACGCCAAGCGGAAGGCGATCGTCGGCGGCTGAGCGCCGCTACCCCCGTCGCATGAGCCGGCCGACCGCGGCCATCAGCTCGTCGGTGCGGTCGGCCTGCTCGGCGCCCTCGGCGCCCATGACGCAGTGGCGGGCGTGCTCGTCGAGGAGGCCGAGCGCGACCTTGTCGAGCGCGGCCTGCACGGCGGAGATCTGCGTCAGGACGTCGATGCAGTAGCGGTCGTCCTCGACCATCCCCTGCACGCCGCGGACCTGGCCCTCGATGCGCTTGAGCCGCGTGAGCAGCTGGTCCTTGGTGGCGGTGTAGCCGCGCGTGGTCATGCCGTCAGTGTAGTAACCCCCCAGGGGTATGACGCCGCAACAGTCGGCGCCCGCCGGTCGTAGTGTTCGGGGCACCCGCCACCGGAGGAGGCCACGAGTGCAGCACGAGCACACCGAGCACATCGCCGCGTCGCCGGACGCGGTGTACGCCGCGATCTCCGACGTGAGCAACCTGCCGAAGTTCGTGCCGCAGATGACGGCGGCGCGCCGCGCCGAGGGCGACCGCGTGGAGGTCGACGCGCGCTACCACGGGCGCGAGCAGCACGGCGAGGCGTCCTTCCACGCCGACGACGCGGAGCGCCGCATCGAGTGGAGCTCGCCGAGCGGCTATCGCGGCTCGATGCAGGTCGCCGCGGACGGCGACGGGTCGCGGCTGACGCTGCACCTCACGACCCTGCACGGGTCCGAGAGCGACCACGACGTCGCGGCCACGCTCGACGCGATCCGCATGCTGGTGGAGGCGGAAGTGTAGATGGCCGATTCCACGACCCCCGCACCCGTCTGCACGCATCCCGCGGCGCAGGTCGCCACCCGCCGAGACCGGCCCGTGGCGCTGCCACTGTGCCGGTCCGGCGTGCGGCGCCCTGCATCCACGGGCTACGCACATCCGGGCACGGCGGCCGCGAAATCGACCATCTGAGCCGCCGGTTCGGCGTTGCGGATCCTCGTGACATCTGCAACATTGCCGCGACATGGAAGGTCGAGCTGCGGTCCTGCGGCTCGCACCCGTGCAGAGGCGGCTGCGCGCTCCACGATCGCCCAGGATCACGCATGTCGATGCCGGCGGCGTGACGCTCCGCTGGACGGCCCCGAAGGGCCGCCGCCCGGCGCACTATCTCGTCCTGCGCGACGGCCGTGTGCTCGCGCACACGACGCACCGCAGCTACACCGACCGCACGGTCAAGGCGGGCAAGACCTATCGCTACGCGGTGCGCGGCGTCGACGCCCGCGGCAGGCGCGGGGCGCTCTCGCTGACCCTCCGCGTGGTCGTGCCGGCGAGGAAGCCGGCCGCGCCGCCGTCGGCGGCGGCGCCGGCGCCGGGCGCGGGCGCCAACCCGGTCCCGCCGATCGCGCCCGTCACGCCCGCCCCCGTGCCGTCGCCCCCGCCGCCGGTCGTGCTGACCACGGCGATGGTGGACCGGCTCTTCTGGCGCGCCGGCTTCGGACCCTCCCAGGCGCAGCGCGACCGCTGGACCGGCCGCCCTCCGGACGAGCTCGTCGAGTGGCTGCTCAACACGCCGGTCACGCTCGCCAACACGAGCACGCCGCCGCTGACCTCTGACAACAAGGCCATCGATCCGCTCGCCTCCGACGACGAGCTGGTCATGGAGTGGCTGGACCGCATGCAGCGCGCGGACAACCCGTTCCCCGAGCGGCTCGCGTTCTTCTGGCACCGCCACTGGGCGGTCAGCCGCGACGACGGCATCCCCACGACCTGGATCCTCACCTACCGCAACCGCATGCGGGCGTTCGCCGACCTTCCCGGCAACCCCGGCCTCGGCTTCCGCTCGGTCGCGTACGAGATGACGACCGCCGACGCGGCCATGTCGTCGTTCCTGAACGGCAACCAGAACATCAAGGGCCGCCCGAACGAGAACTACGCGCGCGAGTTCATGGAGCTCTTCTGCCTCGGGCCCAACGGCCCCGACGGCACGCCGAACTACGTGCAGGCCGACGTGGAGGGGCTCGCGCGGGCGTTCACGGGCTGGAACACCGTCGGCGACGAGACGACGCCGGGCGCGGTGACGTTCGTCCCGAGCCGCTTCGAGACGGGGGCGAAGACGTTCCTCGGCCAGACGATCCCCGCGCTGGGCCGGGCGGCGGTCGCGGCCGACGGGCCGGCGTGCGTCGGGACGGCCGTCGACGTCGTGCTCGCCCACCGCAACCACGCGCAGTTCCTGATCCGCAAGCTGTGGGCCGAGTTCATCGCCGCCCCGATCCCGCAGCAGACGCTCGACGACCTCGTCGCCCAGTACACCGCCGGGCGCGAGTACCGGCTGCGACCCGTGCTGCGCGGGATCCTCGGCCACCCGCTGATCTTCGAGTCGCTCGAGGAGCCGAACCTGGTCAAGCCGCCGGTGGTGTTCGCCGTCGGCGTGCTGCGCCAGCTCGGCGCGCCGATGAAGGCCAACCTGATCCCGGGGGCGCTGACCGGCATGCAGCAGCGCCCGTACCGCCCGCCGAACGTGGCGGGGTGGGAGGGCGGGCTGTCGTGGCTGAACTCCAACACGGTGCAGGCGCGCTTCGACACGGTCGTGCGCGCGCAGTACCTGCGCTACAGCAACGCGGCGGCGGGATATCCCGGCATGAGCCCGCCGGCCGACGTGCCCGGCGAGACGGCGCAGGCGGCGTTCGACCGCGCGTACGCGTCGGTGAGCTCGCCGTGGCTGGCGGACCGGACGCGCGAGGAGCTGATGAGCTACGCGACCGTCGCGCCCGTCGACACCGCCGCCCGGCGCCGCCAGCGCTTCTATGTCCTCCAGGCCCTGATGCTCGGCGGCCCCGACGGGCAGGTGATGTAGATGCGGTGCATCGAATGCGAGGAGATCGAGCTCGCCCGCGTGCTCGACCAGCCCCCGTCGCAGACGCTGCCGCTCCCGCGCGCGGCGCTCGCCGGCTTCCCCGCCGGGCGCTCGCCCGCCGACCTGACGCGGCGCCGGCTGCTGCAGTTCGGCATCGCCGGCTTCGCGTCGGTCTACGCGCCGCGGCTGCTCGGCTGGGACTCGGTGTGGGAGTCGGTGGCCGCCGAGGCGAGCGCGCCGGCACAGAGCATGCTCGTGCTGCTCTACCTCGCGGGCGGCAACGACGGTGTCAACACGCTCGTCCCGACCGCGAGCGCCGACTACTCCAACTACGTCGCCAAGCGCACCGCCATCCACCGCGGCCAGGGCCCGAGCGTGCCCAGCCGGGTCGGCTCGCTCCCGCTGGCCGGCTCCGCCGGCTCGCTGCTGGCGTTCTCCAGCGTGCTCGTGTCGACCCCGGGCGGGGGGGACAACGGCGACCCGAGCTACGGGCTCGACGTGCTGTGGGGCGACGGGTCCGGCGGCGCGGGCTCCGACCTCGCGATCATGCCCGCGGTCGACGCGAAGAAGTACTCGCTCTCGCATTTCGACAACTCGGACATCTGGTTCAGCGGCTCGGAGTCGGGCAACACGACCACCGGCTGGCTGGGCCGCTGGGTCGACCTCCACGGGTCGGCGGCGAACCCGCTGCAGGCGGTGTCGATCGACACCGCGCTCTCGAAGTCGATCCGCACGCGCGTGAACCCCGTGTGCGCGATCCCGTCGATCTCCTCCGTCGGCTTCCGGATGACCGGCAGTTACCCGTCGCCCGCCGGCGCGGCGTCCGAGGTCGACGTCAACTCGCTGATGAAGCCGCTGACCGGCGTCCCGGCCGCGCAGGACAACCCGTACCTGACGCGTTCGCGCGGGACCTACGGCGTCGCGGTGGAGGTCGCCGAGACGGTGGGCGCGCTCGGGAACCCGGTGACGAGCATCGCGTACCCCACGAACTCGACGCTCGCCAACAAGCTCAAGCTGGCCGCCCACCTGATCGGGGCGAACCTCGGCACGCGGATCATCACGATCCACTGGGGCGGCTTCGACACGCACAGCGGGCAGCTCGCGAGCCAGGATCCGCAGCTCAGGGAGTTCTCGCGCTCGCTCGCCGCCTTCCGCGCCGACCTGCAGCAGCGCAACGTCGAGGGGCGCGTGACCACGCTCGTGTTCTCCGAGTTCGGCCGGCGGTTCGCCGAGAACGGGTCGGTGGGCACCGACCACGGCGCCGGCGGGCTGATGCTGCTGTCCGGGAGCGCCGTGAAGGGCGGGCTCGCGTCCCAGTGGCCGGGCTGCGCAACGGACGCCCAGCTGATGTCGGGGAACCTGCGGGTCTCGACCGACTTCCGCTCGGTCTACTTCGGCGTGATCGCCGAGTGGCTCGGCGACGATGACCCCCAGGCGCTCCTCGGAGGCAGCGCGATCGACCCGCTGGTGCGGGGCGACGGCCTCACCGGCCTGTACAAGTGAGCTGGCTGGCGGTCCTGCTCGCGCTCGCGGTCGGCGCCGCCTCGGCGCCGCGCGAGCACCGCGTGCCCAAGCGCCTCCCGTACCGCCAGTTCTGCGTCCACGCGCAGCCGAAGAAGAAGCCGCGCTGCAAGCCCTCGCGGCCGAGGCCGGCGGCCCCCGGGACGGGCGCGGTCCCGCTCCCCGGGGCCCCGGGCGCGCCCGGACCGGTCGCCACGCCGACGCCCACGGCCACGCCGACCGCGACGCCGGCGCCGCTCCCGTCCCGCACCGGGGTCGACCTCAAGGAGTGGTCGATCGTGTCCAACTACCGGACGCTGAAGGCCGGCGAGGTGGAGTTCAACGCGACGAACCTGGGCGAGGACGACCACAACCTCACGGTGTCCTCGCCGGACGAGACGGTCCAGTACGGCCAGGTCGACCTGCCCCCCGACGGGGAGACCTACCCGCTGCGCCTGACGCTCGCGGCCGGCACCTACAAGCTGTGGTGCACGCTGCCGGACCACGAGGCGCTCGGCATGCACACGACGGTCACGCTGCGCTGACCCGGTGTGAGATGCTCGCGCCATGAGCGACGTGGCGCTCGGCGAGGACGCGCCGATCTTCCCCGTGATGTCGACGATGCGGGCGATGCGGCGGCTGAAGCCCGACCCGGTGCCCGACGAGCTGCTCGAGCGGCTCGTGGAGGCGGCGACGTGGGCGCCGAGCGGAGGGAACCTGCAGGCGTTCGAGTTCGTCGTCGTGACCGACCGCGCGACGATGGCCGAGCTGGCCGTCCTGTGGCGGCGCTGCGTCGATCTCTACGTGGACACGATCGCGCGCGACAGCCCGACCGCCAACGAGAAGGTCCGCGCCGCCGTGCGCTTCCAGGCCGAGCACTTCCACGAGACGCCGGCGGTGATCGTCGCCTGCTACCGGGACCGGCCGCGCCGCCCCGAGACCGCGCTGCGGATCGCCCGCGGGCTGCCCGCCACCGACGCCGCGAAGGTCGTGCCCCGGCTGCCGCGGATCGCCGTGCTCGGCGACGCCTCCTCGGTGTACCCGGGCGTCCAGAACCTGCTGCTGGCGGCGCGCGCGCTCGGGCTTGCCGCGAACCTCACCTCGTGGCATCTCCTGCTCGAGCACGAGTTCAAGCACGTGCTCGGGATCCCGCGCGGCGTGTCGACGTTCGCGCTGATCCCGATCGGCTGGCCGCGCGGGCGCTTCGGCCCCGTCACCCGCCGGCCGGCGCGCGAGGTCATCCACCGCGACCGCTGGTAGTCAGCCGCGGCGCGGGCGGTTGGCCTGGAGCGTGCGCTCGAGGCGCTCGAGGCGGGCGATGCGCTCCCTCAGCGGCGGGTGGCTCTGCGGCAGGCCGTAGCGCCCGGACGCGGCCGGGAGGAGGTGGAAGGCGTCGCGGGCGGCGGCGGCCCGCAGGTCGGCGGTGGGGATCGAGACCATCCCGTCGGAGACCTTCACGAGCGCCGACGCCAGCGCCGCGGCGCTGCCGGTGAGCGCGACCGCCCCGGCGTCGGCGGCGTACTCGCGATAGCGTGACAACGCGCGCGCCCCATGGCTCGCGAGCCAGCCGATCAGCGCCGCCGCGCCCGCGCCGAGCATCATCGGCCACCAGCCGCCGCGGGCGACGCGGACGCCGCCCCCGAGCAGCACCGCCGCGGGGCCTCCGATCACGGTCATCACGGCCGCGTCGCGGTGGGCGATGTGGGCGAGCTCGTGGGCGATCACGGCCTCCAGCTCATGCGGCTCCAGGCGCGCGAGGAGCCCCTTGGTGAGATGCAGCCGGTAGCGGCCGCGGCCGGTGCCGACAACCCAGCTGTTGGGCTGGCGCTCGGCCTCGACGACGATCGCCGGCTTCGGCAGGTCGGCCAGCACGCACAGCCGCTCGACGACCGCGTGCAGCTCCGGGGCGTCGCGGGCGCTGACCTCGCGCGCGGCCCGTCTGCCCTCGCTCTCGGCGATGGCGGCGAAGATCCCGACGATCACGGCGAGGCCCGCGACGCCAAGGACGTTCGGCGGCGCGACCGCCGCGAGGGCGATCAGCCCGGCGAGCACGATCAGCGGCGTGAGGAGCGCGACCGCCGCCATCCGCGCCACCAGCCCGCGGTCGGTGGGGAACAGCTCGTCGCGACGAGCCCTCATGAGGCAAGTCTGCCACAGCGGCGCGTGGTTCCGACACCGCGGCTCTGGGCAGGTGAACAGGGAAGCGAACGTGAGGAAGGTGCCGAGATCGCCAACATCACGCGAACGGACCTGGTCAACCGCCTGCGGATCGGCGGGATCCGCCGGAAGGTGGCGGAACGACTCGCCGAGGGCGTCGAGCTTGTCCGCTCGGGCAAGGAGCCGCCGAAGCGCGTGCAGAGCGTCCTCGAGGAGCTGAAGGCCGTCACCGCCGAGATCGAGGCCCGCGTGACCGGCGAGGGGGCGACCAGGCGCAGCGCGGCGGCCAAGAAGGCCGCGGCGACCCGCAAGCGCAACGCCGCGAAGCGCAGCACGGCGGCCAAGAAGGCCGCGGCGCCGCGTCGAGCAGCGCGTCCAGGCGCTTCAGCTCCCGGTCGCGCTCCAGCAGCTCCACGGCACGATGCTAACGGCGCTTGGTGGGACCGGCGAACTTCTTGCCGCCCGGGCGGGTTCGGCGAACTTCGTGCAGGTAAAGGGGAGCCCGAGCGGGTGTGCCTGGGACGGGTGATCGGGCGAGGTCGATGCGCGCGGGGTCGGGGTCCTGCCGCGCGCGATCGATCACGCTCGATCGTTGCCGTGGGGGGTGGCTGACGAAAGGACCCCTCTCTGGGGCGACAAACGTAAGCCACCCCCGTCGGGCCGATGGTCGATTCGCGGCGGGTGACCACGCGTGATCGGGGCGCGCGGTCGCGTGCCTCGCTCGCGCGCGATCGATCAGATTCGATCAGCGGCTAGGAGTGGTGTGTCAATTCAGTTCGACCAGGTCGAACTAGATTTCCTCACACCCCCACGGCGATGATCGATTCCCCGCCGAGCCGATCCGGGCTCCCCCTCACCTGCCCGCTGTTCGCCGATCCCGCCGCGCCGATCCGGGCTGCCCTCAATGCACGATGTTCATCCCGGCGAGCCGACGGTGACCCGCCCCGCGGAGCGCCTGGCCGCCTCGGGAACCTCCTCGGCCGCGCCCTCCTCGAACTCCCGCGCGACCGCCGCCCGGCTGGGCTCGGGCAGGAGCAGCGTCGCGGTCACCGTCACCACGGCGCCGGCGATGATGTAGAGCGCGATCGGCAGTGAGCTGTCGAACGTGTGCAGCAGCCAGAGCGACACCAGCGGCGCGGGGCCGCCGGCGACGACCGACGCGAGCTGGTAGCCGAGGCCCGCGCCGCTGTAGCGCAGGCGTGTCGTGAACGTCTCCGCGATCAGCGCCGCCTGCGGCCCGTACTGCATGTCGTGCGGGGTCAGCGACAGGAAGATCGCGAGGAAGACCAGCGCGCTGCTCTTGGTGTTGAGCAGCGCGAAGTACGGCAGCGCCCACGCCGCCGTGCAGAGCGCGCCGATGATGTACATGCGCTTGCGGCCGATCTTGTCCGAGAGGTGGCCGAAGAACGGCACCATGAACAGCGACAGCGCGGCCGCGGCGGCGACGGAGTTCGTGAGGAAGCCCTTCTCGAAGCCGAGGTCGTCAACGCCGTACTCGAGGACGAACACCGTGAAGATGTAGAACGGCATCTGCTCCGACATCCGCAGCATTGCGCTCAGCACGATCTCGCGCGGGTGGCGCTTGATCACCTCGACGGTGGGCTGCTTCTCGACGCGCTTCTTCTCGAGCTCGCGCGCGAACAGCGGGGACTCGAGCACGCCGAGGCGGATCCAGAGGCCGAGGCCGATCAGCACGATGCTGGCGATGAACGGGATCCGCCAGCCCCAGGTCTCGAACCCGTCGCCGGTCAGGTGGCTCACCAGCGACACGGCGCCGGTCGACAGCAGCAGGCCGATCGGGACGCCGACCTGCGGCCAGCTCGCGATGAAGCCGCGCCGCTTCGGGCTGCCCCACTCCATGCTGAGGGTGATCGAGCCGCCCCACTCGCCGCCGACGCCGATCCCCTGCAGGATCCGCAGCACGACGAGCAGCGTCGGCGCCCAGACGCCGATCGACGCGTAGGTCGGCATCACGCCGATGAGGACGCTCGCGACACCCATCAGCAGCAGGGTCGCGATCAGCGTCGCCTTGCGGCCGATGCGGTCGCCCCAGTGACCGAAGATCGCGGCGCCGACGGGACGTGCGGCGAAGCCGACCGCGTAGATCGCGAACGAGGCGAGCACCCCGGCGTAATCGCTCGCGTCCGGGAAGAAGAGCTTCGGGAAGACGAGCGCGGCGGCCGTGCCGTAGAGGAAGAAGTCGTACCACTCGATCGACGTGCCGACGGTGCTGGCGATGAGCGCGCGCCGCACCTGGCTGCGCCGCAGCGCGTCCTCCCGGGCCGGCCGGCGATGGCCGTTGCCGCCTCCGTTGCCGTCCTCGCGGTCGAACCGCGGACCGTTGCCTGCCGTCGACATGGGCGATCCTCCTACTCGGTGGGCCGCGGCGATACCCCTTCGCCGAGCCTCCGGATTTCCTCCCTATGGCGCTCCTCTACCCCGTGCGTGAGCGCCGGAATCGCTCGCGGCCCGGCCGGATACGCTCCGCGGCATGCCCGAGCGCCTCCATCTCCTGCACTACGACTACGTCGCCGACATCGCGGAGCGCCGGGCGCCCCACCGCGAGGCGCACCTCGGGCTGATCGGCGCTTGGCAAGCCGACGGCCGCGTCGTGATGGCCGGCGCGGTCGGCGACCCGCCGCACAGCGGCCTGATCGTGTTCCGCGACGCGGCGCAGGCCGAGGCGTTCCCGGCCGAGGACCCCTACGTCGAGGCCGGCCTCGTCACCGCCTGGCGCGTGGAGCCCTGGACCGTCGTGACCTGACGGCGGGGCGGGCCCAACTCCCGCCACGGGGGGCTGGCCGGCCCCGGCGATACCGGGTACCGCGCACCGCGCACGACAGAACCCCCCACCCCAAGACGGATGCGACCCCGACAGGAGGGGCCGAGCATCGCTGGCAGCCTTCGGGACCGAGTCTTGAATCCTGCCCAGGAGCTCCTGACAATGCACAAGCGGAACCTCGCGGCGCGCGCCGGCAGATGGAGTGCGCAGCACCGCAAGACGGCGATCCTCGGCTGGATCCTGTTCGTCCTGGTCGCCAACGGCGAATCCAGGCGCGCGGACATGATCGTCGACGCCGCCGACTTCCCCGACCAGGCCGGCGAGCAGGTGCTCGTGCAGGGCAAGGCTCCACCAAGGCGGACGATCCTCGGGTCACCGCCGCCGTCAAGGACGTCGTCGCCCGGCTCCAGCGGATCGAGGGCGTGACCGACGTCGAGAGCCCGCTCGACGCGCGTCACCGCGCGACCACGGTCTCGAAGGACGGCCGCTCCGTCGTCGTGAACTTCACGATGCCCGGCAAGGACGAGCAGGTCGACAAGGCCGTCGACAAGCCGCTGGCGGCCGTCGCCGCGGTCCAGAAGGCCCACCCCGAGGTGCGCGTCGAGGAGTTCGGCGACGCGTCGGCCGGCAAGGCCCTCGACGAGCAGGGCGAGAAGGACAAGCAGAAGTCCGAGCTGTTCTCGCTCCCGCTGACGCTCGTCATCCTGCTGATCGCATTCGGGGCGATCGTCGCCGCCGGCCTGCCGATCCTGCTCGCCCTCACGGCCGTGATGGGGACGGTCGGGCTGCAGCCGCCACGTCCGGACGCGCCGTGCTGATCTCCGGCGTCACCGTCATGGTCGCGATGGCCGGCGTGTTCATGGCCGGCAACCCGGTCTTCGTCTCGTTCGGGATCGGCACGATCATCGTCGTCGGCGTCGCCATGCTGGGCTCGGTCACCGTGCTGCCCGCGA
>JBIOTP010000412.1:0-7241 GCA_044865965.1 Solirubrobacteraceae bacterium | reverse complement strand
TCCGCGGCCCGAGCTCCGGCAGCGCCGCGAGCGCCGCGTCGCGGTCGAAGAACATCACCGCCGCCGGCTTGTCCGGCCGGCGGCCCTTGAGCGCGTAGAGCCGCCGGACCGCGGCGGCGTCCTCCGGGTCGCACGCGAGCCCGTACACGGTGTCCGCCGGGAACACGGCGACGCCGCCGGCCGCGAGGCAGCGGGCGAGCGCCTCCGCGTCGGTCACCGCCGCCCCCGCGCCGCGCGCTTCATTCCTCGCCGCCCCAACGCCACGCGCTCGATCCCCCCGCCCATCATCGCCGCCCCCGCGCCGCGCGTTTCATTGCTCGCCGCCCCACCGCCACGCGCTCGATCCCCCGCCCATCATCGCCGCCCCACCACCACGCGTTCGATGTCCGCGAGGTCGCGCACGCGCTCGGTCGCCGTGAACCCGGCCTCGGCGACCAGCGCCTCGACCGCCGCGGCCTGGCCGGCGCCGACCTCGAGCGCGAGGAAGGCGGCGCCCGCCGCGGCGGCCGCGGAGACGAGGCGGCGGACCACAACGAGGCCGTCACCGGGCGCATAGAGCGCCTCGGGCGGCTCGTAGCGGGCGATCTCGGGCATCAGCGGCTCGCCCTCGGGGACGTAGGGCGGGTTGGCGACGACGGCGTCGACCGCGTCCGCGCCCGCCAGCAGGTCGCCGTGGCGCAGCTCGACGTCGAGGCCCAGCCGCGCGGCGTTCGCGCGCGCGACCTCCAGCGCGGCGGCGCTGGCGTCGGTCGCGACCACGTCGAGGTCGGGGCGCTCCGCCTTCAGCGCGAGGGCGATCGCCCCGGAGCCGGTCCCGACGTCGACCACGCGCGCG
The DNA here is from genome assembly GCA_044865965.1 of Solirubrobacteraceae bacterium. Lineage (GTDB taxonomy): Bacteria > Actinomycetota > Thermoleophilia > Solirubrobacterales > Solirubrobacteraceae > Solirubrobacter. Next base: position 6,406 of record JBIOTP010000412.1, on the reverse strand, counting down.
CCGCGCGGCAGCGCGAGCGCCGCCTCCACGACGTGCTCGGTCTCCGGGCGGGGAATCAGCACGCGCGCGTCGACGGCCAGCTCGAGGTGACGGAAGCCCTTGCGGCCGAGGATGTACGCCACCGGCTCGCGCTCGCGCCGGCGCCGCACCGCGTCGGCGAACGCGCGCGCCGCGGGCGGCTCCAGCTCCCGCGCCGGATTCGCGATCAGCGCCGCGCGGTCGGCTCCCAGGACGTCGGCGAGCAGGACCTCGGCGTCCAGGCGCGGCGTGTCGCAGCCGGCGGCGGTGAGCGCGATCACCGCCGAGTCGAGCGCGTCGCGGACGGTCGTGCGGGCGAGCGGACGGCGGGCCACGCCCACGAAAATAAAGGGGTCGGACCCCTTTAGGTTGGGCGTACGATGCGCCCGATGGCCGCCCCGATGTTCCAGGTGCAATCCGTCGCCGAGCTGCAGGCGCGGCTCGAGGCCGAGCGCGGCGGCCGGCCGTTCCTGCTCTTCCGCGACGGCGACGGCCGCCAGCAGCTCGTGGTGCTCCCCGCCGACGGATCGGTCGTGCCGATCGGCCGCCGGCCCGACACCGGCGTCCGGCTGGACTGGGACCCCGAGGTCTCGCGCGTGCACGCCGTGCTCGAGCCCGTGGGCGGCGCGTGGACGATCCTCGACGACGGCCTCTCGAGCAACGGCACGTTCGTCAATGGCGCGCGCGTTCTGGGGCGGCGCCGGCTGACCGACGGCGATGCCGTGGGCTGCGGGAGCGTGCTGCTGCAGTTCCGCAGCCCGGATCCGGGGGGCGGCGACGAGACCGTGAAGGTGCGCCGGGAGGCGCCCGAGCAGGGCGGCCTGTCGCCGGCGCAGCGGCGCGTCCTCGTCGCGCTCTGCCGGCCGCTGCGCGAGACGCCGTACGGGCATCCGGCGACCAACAAGCAGATCGCCGCCGAGCTGTCGCTCAGCGTCGACGCGGTCAAGACCCACCTGCGGCGGCTTGGCGAGCTGCTCGAGGTCGAGGACCTGCCGCAGAACCAGAAGCGCGCGCAACTCGCCTGGAAGGCGCTGAGCTCCGGCATCGTGACGCCGCGCGAGCTGCTCGGCGGCTGAGAACCCCAGGGGTGGCGGATGCCACCTCGACCACCCCTGCGGTTGGGCCACTCGATCCCTAGGGCCCCTGGGCCGGCGGCGCCCGAGCGGAGATCGTCCCGGGCACCGGACCTCACCCGGCCAACGTCCCCCTCCCAAGGAGCATCAATGACAAAGACTCGCGCACTCGCGTCCACGATCGCCGGGATGGCGCTCGTCGGCGCGCTCGCGACGTCTCCCGCCCTGGCGGCCCAGCCGTCGAAGCCGGCCGCCCAGCCGGTGATCCTCGACGGGGCGCAGAGCAGTCCCGCCGCGCTTCAGAAGCTCAAGGCCAAGGGCACCAAGCTCTACGTCGTCAACGCGAAGGCCGGCCAGCCGATCAAGGTCTTCACGCACAAGGCCGCCTTCAAGGCGTACATGGGCAAGCGCCTCGGCGTCAGCCTCGCCAGGGCTCCGAAGAAGGCGACGGCCAAGGCGGCGTGGAACGGCGACTACGCCACCTTCTACCAGCACTACGACGGCTACGGCTGGGGCTTCAACATCAACTCGGGCTACGGCCAGAGCGACCTCAGCTTCGTCAACTGCTTCCTGTGGTGGTGCTCGAACTACAACGACCAGATCTCGTCGGTGCAGACGCACGGCGTGCCCGCGATCCTGTACTCGGAGACCGGCTACCGCGGCTCGACCTACTACGTCGGCGCGAACCTGCACGTCAACATCCCGTCGTGGTTCAACGACTACGCGTCGTCCGCCTACACCTACTGGAACCCGTGATCCGCTGACCGACGCTCGACCGCACGCAGACCGGGGGCCCGTCCCCGGTCAGCGTCGTTGTCGGGCCTCCGCGTAGTCCTCGCGGACCATGCGGACCATCGACTCGATCCCGCACGCGGCGTTGGCGGCGAGCGCCGCCTCGAAGTGGGCCGCGGCCGCATCCCAGTCTCCCGTCGCGGCCGCCAGCAGGCCGAGGTAGCGCTCGGCCGACCCCCAGCACGTCGCCATGCCCACCATGACGTTGCGCGCCCGGTGGGGGAGGATCAGCTCGTAGAGGACTCGCGCGCGGGCCGTGTCGCCGAGCAATGCGCACACCTCGGCGAGCAGGCAGACCGAGCTGAACCACAGGATGTCCGGCGGCACCTCGGCGAAGCCGTCCTGCGCGAGGCGCCCGAACTCCGCCTCGGCCGCCTCCCGGTCGCCGGCCTGGACGTGGGCGAGGGCCAGCACCGGACGGTACGACGGCAGGTGCGGGTTCTGCTCGATCGTGGCCGCGAGCATCGGCACCAGGCCGGCCAGGGCGCGCTGCCGGTAGGCGAGCGCCACCTGCCGCGCCGCGTACTCCGTGTCCGCCTCGGGCGACTGCGCTCGCGTCCCCAGCTCGTGCGCGCGCTCTATCAGCGGCCCGACCTCGTCCAAGCGGTCGGCCATCATCGCCCACATCAGCTCCCAGCGCACGGCGAAGTGCAGGTAGGCGGGCTGGCGCAGCTCCTCCGCGAGACGCGCGAGGCTGCTGCGCTCCTGCTGCGCGGCGTCCATCTCGGCCGCCTCGATGAGGTCGTAGATGCGCCAGTGGCGCGCGAGGGCCTCGAGCTCGCGCTCGCCGCTCTCCCGGGCGAGGTCGAGCAGCTCCCGGCCGAGCCGCAGGCGGTCGTCGAGGTGCTCGATGTGGAACAGCGCGCTGTGGCGGCTCTCGAGCGCGGCGACCAGCGCCTCGGGCTCGCCGATCCGCCGCGCGGTCTCCACGGCGCGGCGGCTGAGATCGTCGACGCGCTCAGGCTGGCCCGCGAAGTGCAGCGCGTTCGCGAGCCGGGCGAGCAGCTGCGCGCCCAGCGCGCTGTCGGGCTCGTCCACCGCCTCGAGCGCCTCCTCCAGCAGCGCGATCGCCTCCCGGTCGATCGTCGAGGCCTGGACGTGCACCGCGGCGAAGCCGAGCGCCGCCTCGGCCAGCCAGCCGGGCAGCCGCTCGCGGCGGGCCTCCTCGGCCGCCGCGGCGAACGTCGCGCCGGCCGCCGGGTCACCCGCGCGCGATTGGGCGCCGCCGAGCGCGAGCAGCAGGTCGCATCGCCGCCGGCCGTTCGGCGCCGCGCTCTGCTCCAGCGCGCCGAGGGCGCGCCGGTAGTGCCCGGCGGCCTCCTCGTAGGCGAGCGATGCGGCCGCCGCGTCGCCGGCCTGCACCGCGTAGGCGATCGCCTTGCCGGTGCTGTCGAGGTGCCGGCTCTCGAGGAAGTGGCGGGCGAGCTCGGCGGGCGTCGTCTCCAGCCGCGGGCCGATCTCCTCGAGCGCGGTCGCGATCCGGTGGTGCAGGCGCACCCGGCGGCTGGCGCTCTGTCCCTCGTAGAGCGTCTCGCGGACCAGCGCGTGCGCGAACAGGAAGCGGTCGGCGTCCCCCTCGACCTCGACCACCAGCCCGGCGGCGCCGGCCTCCTCGAGCGCGGAGATGATCCGCTCGACGGGCTCCTCGACGAGCGCCTCGAGGATCTCCAGGCGGAAGTCGCGGCCGGCCACCGACGCGACCGTCAGCACCCGGTTGGCGGTCTCGCCGAGACATGCGAGACGCGTCGCGATCAGCTCCTTCGCCCCCTCCGGGACCGCGATGCGGCCGATCGCCTGGTCGGGCTCGGCGCCGGCCGGCGCCAGCTCCGCGAGGCTGCGCAGCGTCGCCTCGATGAAGAACGGGTTGCCCTCGGTCTTCTCTTGCAGGCGGCCCACGAACGAGTGGCTGGCGCTCTCCCCGCGGCGGGCCGCGACGAGCGCCGCGGTCTCGGCGCCGTCGAGGCCGCCGAGCGTCACGCGCTCGTAGCCGGGGTCGCGGTGCATGCGCGCGAGCAGCTCGCCCAGCCGCGCGCTGCCGCCCGGCTCGCGGACCGTCCCGAGCACCAGCATCCTCGTCGGCTCGGAGTCTTGCAGCGCGTGCGCCAGCAGCAGCACGGTCGAGGCGTCGGCCCACTGGAGGTCGTCGAGGATCAGCAAGGCCGGCCGCTCGCGCGCCACGAACGCGAGCACCCGCGTCACCGCCTCGAACAGCCGGTAGCGCCGGAGCTCGGGATCCTCGGCGATCGGCTCACGCGCCGCGGGCACCTGGCGCCGCAGCGCGGGGATGAAGCGGGCGAGCTCGCTCAGCTCGGGCTCCAGCTCCTCCGGCAACGCGAGCGTCTCGCGCCGGGCGATGTGCTGCTGCAGCGCGGTGACGAACGGCTGGTACGGCACCAGCGACTCCGCGTCCGCGCGGCCGTAGAGGACCGCGGCGCCGCGGCCGTGCGCGTGGCGCGCCAGCTCGGTCGCGAGCCGGGTCTTGCCGATCCCGGCGTCGCCGGCCAGCAGCACGAACTGGCGCCGGCCGGCCTCGGCCTGCGCGTAGCGCTCCTGGAGCCGCGCCAGCGGCTCCTGCCGGCCGACGAACACACCGTGCCCGGTCTCGCTCTCCAGCGCCGGCGGCAGCGGGCTCCGCGTGCCGCGGCGCGCTCCCGCCGGCTGGACGCGCACCGTTTCGCTGTAGCCGCTGCTGCCGGCGTCGACCACCGCGAGGACGGCGCGGCCCAGCTCGCCGGCGGACGCATAGCGCTCGGCGGGGTCCTTCGCCAGCGCGCGCCGGATCACCTCGTCGAGCGCCGCGGGAGCGCTCGGCACGAGCTCCGTGACCGCCGGCGGCGGCGCCTCGATGTGCGCGAGGATCTTCGCGGCGAGGCTCTCGCGCTCGAACGGGACCCGCCCGGTCAGCGCCTCGAACAGCACGCATCCGAGCGCGTACACGTCCGTGCGCGCGTCGACGGCGCGCTCCTGGAGCTGCTCCGGGGCGGTGTAGTCGAAGCTCCCGACGAGCGTCCCCGTCTGCGTGACCTTCGTGTCCGAGCGGAGCACCTTCGTGAGCCCGAAGTCGGTCAGGAGCGCGTGGTCCGCGCCGCCGCGGCTCTCGATGAGCACGTTGGCCGGCTTGACGTCGCGGTGCACGGCGCCGCGCGCGTGTGCGGCGTCGAGCGCGTCGGCGACCTGCGCGATCAGGCGCGCGGCGCGCGCGGGCGCGAGCCGCGACTCGACCGCCACGAGGCGGCCGAGGTCCGTGCCGTCGACGTAGCGCATCGTGACGTAGAGGCGCCCCTCCTCCTCGCCGGCGTGATAGATCGGGATGACGTTCGGGTGGTCGATCGACGCGGCGACCTCCGACTCGTTGCGAAAGCGCGTGCGGAACTCGTCGTCGCTCGAGACCGAGGGGGCCATCACCTTCAGCGCCACCTCGCGCTTGAGCGGCACGTGCATGGCGAGGTAGACGACGCCCATCCCCCCACGCCCCGCCACGCCGCGGATCACGTGGTCGGCGAACGTGGAGCCGACGGCCAACTCGCCCATCTCGGCGTTCTTATCAGCCGCCTAGAAGTGGCGCAACGGCGTCAGCCGCTCGCCTGCTGCTCCAGCCGCGCGCGCTTGTCGGCGTCCTGCAGCGCGGCGGTGAGCTCGTCCGGCTCGCCGGCCAGCACCTGGTCGAGGTTGTGGACCGTGAAGTTGATGCGGTGGTCGGTGACGCGCCGCTGCGGGAAGTTGTACGTGCGGATCTTCTCCGCCCGCTCGCCGCTGCCGACCTGCGCCTTGCGGTCGGCGGCCAGCTCGGCCTGCTGCTCGGAGGCCTTCTGCTCGTACAGCCGCGCGCGCAGCACCTTCATCGCGCGCTCGCGGTTCTGGAGCTGGGACTTCTCGTCCTGCATCGAGACGACGACGCCGGTCGGCTTGTGCGTGATGCGCACGGCCGAGTCGGTCGTGTTGACGGACTGGCCGCCGGGCCCCGAGGAGCGGTAGACGTCGATCTCGAGGTCATTGGGGTCGATCGCGACCTCGACCTCCTCGGCCTCGGGGAGCACCGCCACGGTGGCCGTGGAGGTGTGGATGCGGCCCTGCGACTCGGTCTCCGGCACGCGCTGGACGCGGTGGGTGCCGCCCTCGTACTTGAACACCGAGAACGCGCCGTCGCCCTTGACCTCGAACGTGTACGCGCCGCCGTCGGCCGCCATGGTCTCGGTCTTGAAGCCGCGCCGCTCGGCGTAGCGGGTGAGCATGCGGTAGAGGTCGCCGGCCCACAGGCCGGCCTCGTCGCCCCCGGCGCCGGCGCGGATCTCGACGATCACGTCCTTCTCGTCGTTGGGGTCGCGCTCGACCATCGCGAGGCGGATCTCCTCCTCGAGCCGCGCGATCCGCTCGCGCGCGTCGTTGAGCTCGGCGCGCAGCTCGGCGTCCTCGCCGCCCTCGTCGAGCAGCTCCTGCGCGCCCTCGGCGTCGGACACCGCGCGCCGCCACTCCTCGGCGAGCTTCGCAGCGGGCGCGAGCTGGTTGAACAGGCGGCCGGCGTC
>JBIOTP010000411.1:0-19610 GCA_044865965.1 Solirubrobacteraceae bacterium | reverse complement strand
AGGACGCCCTGCGGGGCCTGGTTGGCCTGCGCGAGCATGCTCGTGCCGGCCTGCTGCAGGATCTGCAGCTTCGTGAACTGCGTCATCTCCGACGCCATGTCCACGTCGCGGATGCGCGACTCGGACGCCGTCAGGTTCTCCTGGTAGGTCGCCAGGTTGCTCAGACGGTGCTCCAGGCGGTTCTGCACCGCGCCGAAGTTGCCGCGCGCGGTGGAGACGTTCTTGATCGCGTTGTCGATGTAGGAGACCTGCGAGAGGGCGCCGGTCGACAGAGCGGTCTTGGTCGTGGCCGCGCTGGCCAGCGACGTCAGGTCGGACAGGCCGCCGGTGCCGGCGGTGCCGATCGAGTTGCCCAGGTTGACGGCCGTGGTGGAGACGGTCTCCGTGTCGTTGGCGCCGACCTGGAAGGAGTAGGTCGACCCGCCCAGCAGCGCGTTGCCGTTGAACTTGGTCTGGCTGGCGATGTTCCCGATCTCCTGCGAGATCTGGTAGACCTCCGCCGCGATCGCGTCCTGGTCGTCGGTGGACAGCGTGCCGTTGTTGAACTGGACCTTCAGGTCACGGACGCGCTGGAGCATCGAGTGCACCTCGGTGAGGGCGCCCTCCGCCGTCTGGACGAGCGAGACGCCGTCCTGCGCGTTGCGCTGCGCCTGCGCCAGGCCGCCGATCTGACCGCGCATCTTCTCCGAGATGGCAAGGCCGGCCGCGTCGTCCGCGGCACGGTTGATGCGATAGCCGCTGGAGAGCTTCTCCATCGACTTCGAAGCGGCCGACGCCGTCGCCGTGAGCGTACGGTGCGTATTGAACGCCTCGATGTTGTTCTGGATACGAAGGCCCATAATCAACGCTCCTTGTTGATCGAGTTGGGTGGGCTAACAGAGCCGACTCCCTGTCGGCTCATCCGGAGTGATCGGCGCGATGAGAGGGACCTTTAGCCGCGCACGTCGAGCTGGCCGTTCGGCGCCTGCGGGCGCCGCTTGCGCGCGCGCTCCCGCTCGCGGCGGCGGCGCTCGGCCTCCCGCTCGACGGGCGTCAGCAGGCGCAGCTCGACGGGCGCGACCACGCGCGGCTCGCGCCGGCTGATCGGCCGGATCGGCTGCATCAGGCGGCCGTGGCGGCGGCCTGGCGCTCGGCCTCGGCCTGGCGCTCGGCCTCGCGGGCCTGGGCCTCCTCGCGGCGCCGGCGGCGGCGCTCGACGTGCTGCTCCTCGGCGGCGCGCAGCTCGGCGAGGAGGATCTGGCGCCACACGGCGAGCGCGAGGCGCCACGCGATGAGGTTCGCGACGATGCCCACCACGAGCGCGCGGGCGGTGGCCTCGAACGCCGTGTAGCCGGCGTGGAGGCTCAGCAGCAGGACCAGTGCGAAGCAGATCACGCCGGCGCGGGCGCGCAGACGGCGGATCGCGGTACGGGCGCGCGGGTACTCGGCGATCGTGACCTCGAGCTGCCGCGGCGCCGCCTCGGCGGCCTCGGCCTCGACCGGCGCGTCCTTGGATGCCTTCTTGCTCATCGCTCCCTCGCAGCCCTCAGCATCTGCCGCTCACGCTCGCGGATGAAGCGGATCATCCGATCCTCCTCCGCGCGACCCAGCGAGTCGATCCGGATGCCCTTCTGGCCGTCGGCCGCCTCGCGCACGACGCGCCCGAGTACGCGCACCGGCGGCTCGTCGTCCGGCAGCCCGATGTCGACACGCACGTCGAGGCCGAGCGGGAGCCGGAACGGATCGGCGATCAGCAGCCCGTTGCCGCTGACGTCCACGGTCGTCGTCTCGCCGCCAACCGACTCGCCGATGCCGCGCACCGTGACCGGGAGGGCCGCGCTCACGCGCACCCAGTCGCGCCGCTGCACGCGCTCGACGTCCCCGGCCATGGCCAGCGTGAGCACGCTGTCGTCGTCGCTGCGGAGCTCGCCGGTGAAGCGCTGGATCCCGCGCCCGGTCGTCGCCTCGACGGCGACCTCCGTGCCCTTCAGGCGGCGGACGCGATCGTCCTTGACGGCCAGGACCACGGTGAGCATGCCCGCGCTCGACTTCTCGACGGTCGCGGGGAGCGCGCCGATGTGCTCGAGGCGCACGACGACGTGCTGGCCCTCGGAGAGGCTGGGGGGCGCGGACACGGCCGTCATGGAAGCAGCTGCTGGGCGAGCTCGGCGGCGTCCGCCGGCTCGACGCCCTCGCGGGCGCAGACGTAGGACAGGGGCTTGCGGCTCGTGATCGCCAGCTCGACCGGAGCGCCCGGGCGGGCGGTCTCGTCGGCGTGCGTGAGCGCGATGTGGGTGAGGCCGAGCGGCGCCAGCGCGGCGGCGATCTCCTCGGCGGCGGCGGGGCTCAGCGTGGCGGGCAGCGCGAGGTGGACCTCGGTCGCCTTGAGCGCCTGCAGGTCCGCGGCCACGGCGCGGATCGCCGCGGGGGTCTCGATCCGGCTCAGCGGCGGCGTGTCGATCAGCGTGATCAGCGGCCGGCGGCGGCCGAGGCGCTTGCGGGCCTCCTCCGCGGTGGCGCCGGCGATCACACTCACGCCGTGCGGCTCGAGCCGGCCGGCGTCCGCGGGCACGCGCAGCGCGATCACCACGACGTCGGCGCCCGCGGCCGCGTAGGCGGCCGCCGCATGCGCGACGGCGGAGGTCTTGCCGGCCCCGCCGGCGCCGACGAACGCGATCGTGCGCCGGCCGGGGCCCAGCTCGGCCAGCACCGGCACGCGGCGCGCCAGCGCGCCGCGGACGAGCTTCTTGAGTGAGCGGACGCTCGCGAACGGCAGCCCGTGGTTCACGGCCTCGCCGACCACGTCGGCGGCGAGCGCGGGGCTCAGCCCGGCGAACACGAGGCGCTTCTCGGCGGAGTCCGCGGCGGCCGTGCGCTGCGGGGCGACCGGAGCGGCAGGCGGCTCGGCGGCGGGGGCGGGCGCGACCGGCTCCTCGGCGGCCGGCGCGACGATGGGCGCCGGCGTGGCCGGCTCCTCCACGGCGGGCGCGGACGGCTCTTCCTTCGCCTCCTCCTCGCGCGCGGCGGCGGCGATCGCGGCGGCGTTCGGCTGCGGGCCGTAGAGGCCGGCGGAGACCTGCGGCGCCTCGCGGCGCTCGGCCTCCGGCATCGCCGCGGCGAGTGCGTCGGCGAACGGCGTCGCCTGCTCGACCAGCGCCTGGATTGCCGGCGAGGACAGCCCCTCGGCCGTGGCGCGGTCGCTGCGGATCTCGAGCGGGCGCTCGTCGGCCTGCGGCGCGCGCGCGTCGACCTCGACGTACGGGCGCTGGAAGAACCCGCCGACGCCGCCCGCGAGGCCCTCGCGGCGGCGCAGCACGATGGCGTCAGGGCCCAGCTCCGCGCGGATCCGCGGCAGGAGCTCCTCCAGGCTGCGACCGCGGAACGTCTTCACGTCGGGGTCCGAGCTGGTGGTTCGGGTGGGGGTGTCCATCTCCAATCCCTGCTATCGGCACTAGGCGGCGGCGGCTACAGCGCCGCCGATCACGCCGGTCGTCTCCACTCCGATACCCGGCGCGATCTCGTTATACGAGCAGACCGCGAGCTGGGGGAGCCGCTGCTCGCACAGGCGGCGCAGGTGCCGGCGCACGCGCGCCGAGCACAGCAGCACCGGCCGGCCGCCGGCGGCGACCGCGAGCTCGACCTGCTCCGAGCAGGCCTCGACCAGCGCGCCGGCCTGGGCCGGGTCGATCGCGAGGAACTCGCCGTCGGCGGTCTGCACCAGCGACTCGGCGATCTGCTGCTCGAGCGCGGGGTCGATCGCGATCGCCTTCAGCGTGGCCTCGGCGTCGAGGTACGGAGCCACGATCGTGCGTCCGAGCGCCTGGCGCGCGTACTCGGAGAGCATCGCCGGGTCGCGCGTGAGGCGGGCCTTGTCGCCGATCGCCTCGAGGATGGAGCCGAGGTCGCGGATCGTGACGCCCTCGCGCAGGAGCGCCTGCAGCACCCGCTGCACCTCGCCCAGCGAGAGCACGTCCGGGACGACCTCGTCGACCACGGCGGCGTTGAACTCCTTGAGCTGGTCCAGCAGCTGGCGGGTCTCCTGGCGGGTGAGCAGCTCGGCGGCGTGCGCGCGGATCGTCTCGGTGAGGTGCGTGACCACGACCGACTCGGCGTCGACCACCGTCCAGCCGAGCGCCTCGGCCTCGGCGCGGCCCGACTCGGGGATCCACACGGCGGGCAGGCCGAAGGCCGGCTCGGTGGTGGGGATGCCGGGCAGCTGACCCATCGCGTCGCCCGGGTTCATGGCCATATGGTGGCCCGCCATGATGCCGCCGCGCGCAACTTCCGTGCCACGGACGCGCATGACGTACTCGTGCGAGTCCAGGCCGACGTCGTCGCGGATGCGGACCGGCGGGATGACCATGCCGAGCTCGGAGGCGATCTGGCGGCGGATCGTGCCCACGCGGGCGAGCAGGGTGCCGCCCGCCTGCTGGTCGACCAGCGGCACGAGGCCGAAGCCGATCGCGAGCTCGAGCGGGTCGAGCGCGAGCGCGTCCAGCGCGGCGTCGCGCGGCGCGGGCAGCTCGGCCGGCGCGGCGGCCGCCTTGGCCGCCTCCGCCTCGGCGCGCTGCGCCGAGTTCGGCTGCTTGCGGAGCGTCCAGCCGATCGCGATGAACATCCCGCCGATGAAGAAGAACGGCAGCTTCGGCAGGCCGGGGACCAGGCCGAGCACGCACATGACGACGCCCGCGATGAGCGGCGCCTTGCGCTGGTCGAGGATCTGGTTGGAGACCGTCGAGCCGAGGTCGTCCTGGCCGGCCGAGCGGGTGACGATGATGCCGGTGGCGACCGAGATCAGCAGCGCCGGGATCTGGGCGCACAGGCCGTCGCCGACCGACAGCAGCGAGAAGTGCTGGCCGGCTTCCGCGAACGGCATGCCCTGCTGCAGGACGCCGACGACGATGCCGCCGAGCAGGTTGATGGCGGTGATGAGGAGGCCGGCCATGGCATCGCCCTTGACGAACTTCGAGGCGCCGTCCATCGCGCCGTAGAAGTCCGCCTCCTGGGCGATCTCGGCGCGGCGGCGGCGGGCCTCCTCGTCGGTGATCTGGCCGGTGTTCAGGTCGGCGTCGATCGCCATCTGCTTGCCCGGCATGGCGTCGAGGGTGAAGCGGGCGCCGACCTCGGCCACGCGCCCGGCGCCGTTCGTGATCACGACGAACTGGATCACGATCAGGATCAGGAAGATCACGAGGCCGACCACGACGTTGCCGCCGACCACGAAGTTGCCGAACGCGGTGACCACGTGGCCCGCGTCGCCGTGCAGCAGGATCAGGCGCGTCACGGAGACGTTGATCGCCAGCCGGAACAGCGTCGTCAGCAGGAGCAGGCTCGGGAACGAGGAGAAGTCCAGCGCGCGCGGCACGTACAGCGTCGCCATCACGATCATCAGCGCCGCCGAGATGTTCAGCGTGATCGCCAGGTCCAGCAGCATCGGCGGCAGCGGGATGACCATCATCGCGACCACGAGCACGACGGCGCCCGCGGCCACGAGGTCCGAGTGCTTGGAGGCCTTGGAGATCAACGAGGTCATGCGGCGGCGGCGGCCTTTCTCGCGCCGGCGACGCGATAGACGTAGGCGAGGAGCTGGGCGACGGCGTGGAAGAGGTCCTCGGGGATCTGCTTGCCGAGGTCGACGGACGCGTACAGGGTGCGGGCGAGCGGGGGGTCGGGCACGATCACGACGCCGTTGGCGCTCGCGACCTCGCGGATCTTGAACGCGAGGTTGTCAACGCCCTTGGCGACGACGATCGGCGCGGGGTTCGCGCTGTCGTACTTGAGGGCTACGGAGTAGTGCGTCGGGTTGGTGACGATCACGTCGGCGGTCGGGACGGCGTCCATCATGCGTGCGCGCGCGAGCTCCATCGCCCGTCGCCGCTGTGCACCCTTGATCTCGGCCGGAAGCCCCTGCTGCTTGAACTCGTCCTTGACCTCCTGCTTGTCCATCCTCAGCGACTTCTCGTGGCGGTAGCGCTGCCAGGCGTAGTCGGCGGCCGCGATCACGAGGTAGGCGAGCGCCGCGCGCTGGGCGATCGAGAGCACCGTGTGGGCGATCTGGGGCAGGAGGTCGGCCGGCGGCGTGCCGACCAGCGCGGCCAGCTCGTCGAGCTTGGGGAAGACGGCCAGCGCGGCGATCGAGCCCACGACGCCGACCTTCGTCACCGACTTGATCGCCTCGGCGGCGGCGTTGGGGCCGAAGATGTTCTTGAAGCCGGAGGCGGGGTTGAGCTTCTTGGCGTCGGGCTTGAGCGCGCCGAACGTGGGCTTCAGGCCGACCTGGCCGGCGGACGCGGCGAGGCCGGCGAGCGCGCACACGCCCACGACCGGCAGCGCGGCGAGGCCGACGTGCCTGCCGACCAGCACGAACAGCGCGCCGACGCCCTTGCGGTCGACGATCTCCGGCGTGCGGACGAGCGCCAGCACCTCGAGCATCGCGTCCTGCATGCGGTGCATGACGCCGGGCCCGAACGCCGACAGGGCGAACAGGCCGGCGAGCAGCACGACGGCGCCGTTGACGTCGGCCGAGCGCGCGACCTGGCCCTTCTTGCGGGCCTCCTCGCGCTTCTTGGGTGTTGCCTTCTCGGTGCGGTCGCCGGCCATCTCACGCCACCCTCAGCGCGTGCAGCGCGCTCAGCACCGACTGCTGGAGCTGGTCGGCGACGAAGCCGGACACGAACGGCAGCGAGGCGCCGATCAGCACGAGGCCGACGGTCACCTTGGCCGGAAAGCCGACGGCGAAGATGTTCAGCTGCGGCACGACGCGCGAGACGACGCCGAACGCGGCGTCGGTGACGATCAGCGCGAGCAGCACCGGTGCGCCGATCTGGAAGGCGGCGACGAAGATGCCCGAGAACGCGACCTGGGCGCCGTGCACCAGGGTGCCGATCTGCGGCGCGTCCGCCAGCGGCACCGCCTCGTAGGTGCGCGCGAGCCCCTGCACGACCCAGGCATCGCCGTCGATCGCGATGAACACCGCGACGCCGACGAGCGTGTAGAGCTGCGCCAGCACCGAGGACTGGGTCCCGGTGACGGGGTCGACGAGCGAGCCGAACGAGAAGCCGATCATCGTGTCCAGCAGCGCGCCCGCGGCCTGCAGCGCCGCGAACAGGGTGCCGAGGGTGAACGCGAACGCGAGGCCGACCAGGACCTCCTTGAGCATCAGGCCGCCGAAGGACAGCGCGTCGAGCTCGATCCGGCCCTTGGCGGCGAGCGGCGAGATGCCGACCGCCAGCGCGACCGCGATCACCGCGCGCGCCCGCGCCGGGACCATCTTGCTCGAGAACAGCGGCGCGAAGATGAACAGCGGCGAGATCCGCCCGAGGACGAGGATGAACCCGGCGACCTGCTGCTCGGAGAACTTGGCGAGGAGCTCGTTGACGTCCATCAGGAGCCGACGTAGCCGGGGATCGCGGCCCACAGCTCCTGCGTCCAGGACACGATCTGCCCCAGCATCCACGGGCCGGCGATCGCGACCACGGCGACGAGGCCGACGACCTTCGGGATGAACGACAGCGTCTGCTCCTGGATCTGCGTGACGGCCTGCAGCACCGAGACCGCGAGGCCGATCACGAGGCCCACGAGCAGCAGCGGCATGGCCACCTTGAGGGTGACCTCCATCATCTGCACCACGAGGTTGACGACGACGTCCTGGTTCATGTGTGGAAGGACTGGACGAGGGACGACGTGACGAGGTTCCAGCCGTCCACCAGGACGAAGAGGAGGATCTTGAACGGCAGCGAGATGAAGACGGGCGGCAGCATCACCATGCCCATCGACATCAACGTCGACGAGACCACGAGGTCGATGATCAGGAACGGCAGGAAGATCAGGAACCCGATCTGGAACGCCGTCTTGAGCTCCGAGATGATGAAGGCGGGGATCAGGACCTGGGTCGGGATGTCCGCGCGCGTCTTGGGGTTCTTGATCTTCGCGAGCTTCGCGAACAGCGCCAGGTCCTTCGTGCGCGTCTGGTCGAACATGAACTCGCGCATCGGCTTCTGAGCGCGGTCGAGCGCGACCTGCTGCGTGATCTGGCCCTTCTGCAGCGGGTCGTAGGCGTCGTGCTTGACCTTCGAGAGCGTCGGGCTCATCACGAACAGCGTCAGGAAGAACGCGATCCCGACCAGCACCTGGTTCGGCGGCGCGGTCGGCGTGCCCAGGCCGGAGCGGATGAAGCCGAGGACGATGAGGATGCGCGTGAAGCCGGTGACCGTGAACAGCAGCGCCGGAACCAGCGAGATGCCGCCGACGAGCAGCAGCAGCTGGACCGCGTTGCTCCCGTCGGCCTTCACCGGATCACCGTCTTGGCGCGCAGCGCCTCGAGGAAGGAGGTCTTGCGGGGCGCGAGCGTGCCGCCGCCGCCGTCGAGGGCGTCGTCCTCGAGGAGGCCGGCCAGGCGGGCCTCCTCCTCGGTGTAGGTGCGGATCGGCGTCACGCCGGACTCGCCGGCGCCGAGCAGCACGATCTCCTCGCCGGCGCGCACGAGGTGCAGCGACCGGTTGGCGCCCAGCGGCAGCGTGGCGAGCGGCTCCAGGCCGGGGCCGGAAGCGCTCGTCTCCTTGGAGGCCTTGACCTGCTTGAGGACCCAGTGGAGGCCGTAGATCACGCCGAGCACGACCGCCAGGCCGACGATCGTGCGCACGAGGGAGCCGCCCGAGGCGCCGGAGGCCTGCGCCACCTTGCCGGCCTTGTCGGCGGGCAGGTTCAGCGGGGTGCTCTCACCATCCGCGGCGAACGCGGCGGGAGCGGTCAGCAGGCAGCCGAGGACGGCTGCCCCGGCCGGACGGAGGAAGGCAGGGGTAATCCGCATGAATCCGAGGGAGGGAGAGCCTGGATCGGGCTCACGCTCCCTATCGACCGCTCAGGCTTCGGCCTTGAGCGGTTCCGGTGCGGGGTCGCCCCCGGCGGTGCGCACGAGCAGCGCGGCGCCGAGCGCGAGCAGCCCGCCGCCGGCCGAGGCGGCGAACGCGACGGTGTAGGCGCCGTCAGTGGGGAAGCGGCCGACCGTGTCGGCGGCGAGGATCGCCGTGGCGGCGGCGGCGCCGAACGCGCCGCCGACCGTGCGCGTGATCGTGTTGATCCCGGTGGCGATGCCGACGTCGGCCTGCGGCACCGCGACGACGATCAGGATGGCCATCGAGGCCAGCGCGAACGTGATCCCGCCGCCGAGGAAGCCGGCGGCGACGACGAACTGCCACGGGCGCCCGTGCGCGACGGCGAGCAGGCCGAAGGCGGCGACGAGCATCCCGGCGCCGATCGCCAGCACCGCGCGGAAGCCGATCCGCATGCCCAGCCGCCCCGCGACCGGGCCCATGAGGAGCTGCACCACGGCGGCGGGCGCGATCAGCAGACCCGACTGCAACACGCTCATCCCGAACCCGTAGCCGGTGCGCTCGGGCGCCTCGGCGAACCGCGGGATCAGCAGGAAGCTCGAGAACATCGCGAAGCCGACCATGAAGCCGGTGAGGTTGGTGGCCGCCACCGCGCGCCGGCGCAGCACGCGCAGCTCGATCAGCGGCTGCTCGCGGGCACCCTCCAGCGCCAGCCAGGCCCCCAGCAGCGCGACGCCGCCGGCCAGCAGCGCGAGCGTGCGTGCCGAGCCCCAGCCCCAGTCCTCGGCCTCGGTGACCGCGACCAGGATCGCCACCAGCGCGCACGACAACAGCAGCGCGCCGGCCCAGTCCACACGCGCGCGGCGGGCGGTCGGCGACGGCGGCACGACGCGCTGGGCGGCCAGCGCGGCGGGCACGGCGACGAGGCCGATCCAGAACAGCCACGAGACGTCGAGGTGCTCGACCATCACGCCCGACAGCGGCAGGCCGATGCCGCCGCCGACGCCGAAGATCGCGCTCATGATGCCGATCCCGGCCGCCATGCGTTCGCGCGGGAACGTGTCGCGGATGATCCCGAACGACAGCGGGAACACGCCGCCGGCGACGCCCTGGACAGCGCGGCCGGCGATCACGACGCCGATCGAGGGCGCGAGCGCGCACACCACCGAGCCGGCCGAGAAGATGAGCATCACCCAGGTGAGCACACGCCCCTTGCCGTAGAGGTCGCCGAGCTTGCCGGCGACCGGCGTCGCGACCGACGCCGAGAGCAGGTAGCCGGTGAGGATCCACGAGACCGCCGACGGGCTCGCGTGCAGCTCGCCCGCGATCTCCGGCAGCGCCGGCACCACCACCGTCTGCGAGAGGGCGAAGGCGGTGCCCGACAGCAGGAGCACCGCGAGCACCTCGTTCGGATGTCGCGTGGGCGCGGCGGCCATCCAGGGCACGCTACCGGGCCGAGCGCACCCGCTCGAAGCGCAGCTCGTTGACGACCGCACCTGCCAGCAGGATCAGCGCCAGCACGTAGAACCACACGAGCGCGATCAGCACGAACACCGCGGAGGTGCCGATCCGCAGCGTCGAGACGCTCCCGAGGTACAGCGGAAAGCCCCAGTCGACGATGCCCATGGCGAGCGTCGCGCCGAGCGCGCCCGGCCACACGCACGTCCACGGGATGACGCCCTTGGGAACCGCGAAGTAGGTCACGCACAGGGCGGCGAACAGCACCACCAGGCCGGCGAGGATCGTCGCCCAGTAGACGAGGACGCGGACGTCGCTGAGGCCGAACGGCAGGTCCTGCGCGCTCGAGGTGAGCAGCGCCTGCATGGTCGGCACGGCGACGCTCACGGCGATGAACAGCAGCACGACGACGAGCATCCCCAGGCCGAACAGCTTCTGGCGCACCCACGTGCGGCAGGGCAGCCGGTAGATGCGGCAGAACGCCGTGTCCAGCGCGCCCCAGAACGACGCGCCGACCCACAGCGCGGAGACGATGGCGATGATCCCGACCGTCGTGGAGGACTGCTGCAGGCGGCGGATGCCGTCCGTCAGCGTCGACTCCGCCGCGGTCGGGAAGATCGTGCGCGCGTCGGTCAGCACCGACGCGGCCAGATCGGGCGAGCGCAGGACCCGCCCGGCGATGAACAGCGCGATGAGCGCGAGCGGGAAGATCGACAGCAGCAGGCTGTAGGCGACCATCGACGCAAGGCCGGTGAGGTTGTCCTCGTAGGCCTTGCGCCAGAAGACGACCAGGGCCCGGGCGATGCGTCGCAGCACACCGCCCGTATACCGCTTCGGGCGGCCGCCTAGCCTTCCGGGGCGGCGGTGTCGGCGTCGTCGCCGTCGGTCGGCGCGAGCACCTCGGTGACCCGCAGGCCGAACTCCTCGTCGATCACGACGACCTCGCCGCGGGCGATCGGCTTGCCATTGACCAGCAGATCGACCGGCTCGCCGGCCAGCCGGTCGAGCGTGACGATCGAGCCCGGCCCGAGCGCGAGCGCCTCGCGGATCGTCATCTGCGTGCGGCCGATCTCGACCGCGAGCTCGACCGGCACGTCGTGCAGGCGCGCGAGCTCGGCGGCGGTGACCGGCGCGCGCTCCGGCTCCGGAGCGGGCGTGGTCGTGGTCTCGAAGGGTGCGTAATCGACAGCTTCAGCCATGGCTACTGGACCGTGACGTCGGTGAACAGGATCTCGTCGACCTTCACATCGGTGTGCTTCTTGAGATCCTTGAGGATCTGCTTCTTGAGCGCCTCGCGGCCGTCGCGGTCGACGAGCTCGCGGTCCTTGGCGTCGGTCAGGTCGTCGGTGATCACGTCGCGGACGACGGCCTCCTGGGCCATCGTGCCGAAGCCCTCCGGCGGCGTCGAGCCGCCCTCGCCCCCGGCGGCGGACTCGTCCTCGGGATCGAGGACCAGCGCGACCGTCAGCTTCGCGAAGCGGCCGTCGGCGAGGTTCACGAGGAACTCCTTGCCGAGCACGTAGACCGTGCCCTCGACCTTGGGCTTGGGCTCGGCCGCGTCGCTCTTGGGCTTTGCCAGTACGAACTTGTAGGCCCCGCCGAGCGCCACAAGGGCGATGACGACGGGAGCGAGCTTCTTCATCATGGGCGCCTCCCTGCGCTGTTGGATGACTCCGTGTCGGTGTTGATCCGGGAGAGGACGACCTCCACCCGGCGGTTGCGCGACCGCCCGGTGGCGGTCGTGTTGGTCGCGATCGGCTCCTTGTCGGCGTAGCCGGCCAGCGACATCCGCCGCGGGAGGACCCCGTTGCGGCCGAAGTCGCGGACGACGGCCGCCGCGCGGGCGCCGGACAGCTCCCAGTTGGAGGGGTACTGCGTGCCGCTGATCGGCTGCGAGTCCGTGTGGCCCTCCACCACGATCGGATGCCTGTGCTCGTCACGGATGACGAGCGCGATCTTGTCGATGAGCTTCGTGGCCTGCGGCTTGATCGCCGCCTGGCCGGAATCGAAGAAGACCTTGTCGGTGAGCAGCTGGATCACGAGCCCGCGACGGCGGATGGTCACGTCGACGCGGCCCTGCAGGCCGGCCTTCTTGGCGAGCGCGTCGATCCGGCGCTTCAGGCGCTGGAACTCCTCGTCCTCCTTGGCGGCGGCCTCGTTCTTGGCCTGGGCGCCGGACTGCGAGGCGGTGGAGTTCAGGGCCTGCAGCGACTCCAGCGGCGGCGTGGCCGCGGGCCGCTCGGGGCTCTCCTGCGAGCCGGTCTCCATGATGGCCTTGCCGCCCGACAGCACGCGGCCGGAGAACGCGTCCTGGAGCGCCCTCTGGAGCGCCTCGAACTTGGACGTGTTCACCGAGGAGATCGAGAACAGCACCATGAACAGCGCGAACAGGAGCGTCATCATGTCCGCGAAGGACACGAGCCAGCGCTCCTCGTTCTCGTGCTCCTCCTCGTGGTGAGCGTGCTTGCGGCGGCGGGCCATGGCAACGGGTTCCTACGCGGCCGCCTTGGCGGCGCCGGCGCCGGCGTCCTCGCCCTCGACACCGCGCAGGCCGGGCGGGACGAAGGTGACGAGCTTCTCCTGGACGACGCGCGGGTTGTCGCCGGCCTGGATCGAGAGGATGCCCTCGACGACCAGCCCGCGGGCGTGCAGCTCCTCGCCCGACATCTGCTTCAGGCGCGCGGCGATCGGCAGGTAGATGACGTTGGCCGAGGCGACGCCGATCAGCGTGGCGATGAACGCGGCGGAGATCGACGGGCCGAGCGTCTCGGGGTGGTCGAGGTGCGCGAGCACGTGGATGAGCCCGAAGACGGTGCCGATGATGCCCATCGTCGGGGCGTAGCCGCCGGCCTTCTCGAACGGCTGCGTGGCCGCGCCGTGGCGCTTGCGCATGGCGTCGTTCTCGGCGTCGAGGATCTCGGCGACGAGGTCGGGGTCGGTGCCGTCGACCACGAGCTGGAGGCCCTTCTTCGTGAACGGGTCCTCGATCGAGCCGAGCTGCTCGTCGAGGGCCAGCAGGCCGTCGCGGCGCGCGGACTCGGCGTAGCCGACGAGCTCGGCGACCTTCCCGTTGAGGTCCGGCGGGTCGGCGTTGAACGCCTTCATGTAGAGCTTCGGGATGTTCTTGATCGCGTCGAAGCTCGTGCCGGTGATGACGGCGCCGAGCGTCCCGCCGAGCACGATGAGCATCGCGGACGGGTTGAGGATCGCGAAGACGTTCGAGCCCTCCATCGTCGCGCCCAGGAACAGGCCGACGAGGGCGACGACGAGGCCGATGGCGGAGGAGGCCTTCATCGGTTGCGCTCCTGCGGGTCAGCCGGGGGCGGGGTCTCGCCGCGCACGACGGACAGGGGCACGTCGCTGCGGCGCTTCACCGTGGGCAGCCCGGCCGCCAGGATCGAGGCGCGCCAGGCGCGCACCGCGGCGACGACCTCGTCGGCGGAGTCGGTGACGATCACCCGGCTGTGCGTCGTGAGGGTCACGACGGTGTCGGGCGTCGCCTCGATCGAGACGATGAGGTCGGGGTTCAGGTAGAACGCGTCGGACTTGTGGCCGAGACGGCGAAGACGGATCACAGTCAGGTGATCGGCAGAACATCCGTCCGCTTAAGCGCGAAGGGCCCGGCAAGCCGGGCCCTTCGTCAGAAATGCGCTTAGGTGAGCGCTTAGCGCTTCAGGTTCACAAGGTCCTGCAACATCTCGTCAGCCGTCGAGATGACGCGCGAGTTGGCCTGGAAGCCGCGCTGCGCGGTGATCATGTTCGTGAACGTCTGGGCGAGGTCCACGTTGGACATCTCGACCGCGCCCGCGGTGGTGAGGCCCGCGCCGCCGATGCCCGGCGTGTTCTCGGTCTTGGTGCCGGAGTTCGCCGAGGCGACCCACCGGTTGCCGCCCTGGCGCTCCAGGCCGGCCGCGTTGGAGAACGTCGCGAGCGTGAGGCGGTAGCCGGTCACGCGGGTGCCCGTGCCCGGGTCGATCCAGGACACGCCGCCGGACTGGTCGATCGCGACGCCGGTGGCGCCGGCCGGGACCTGGATGGCGACGTCGACGGCGCCGGCCGGCATGGCGCGGCCGAGCACGTAGGAGCCGTCCTGGGTGGTCAGGTAGCCCTGCGAGTTCAGCGAGAAGTTGCCCGCGCGGGTGTAGGCCGTGGGCGTGATCGGAGACGCGGCGCCGGCGGGCGCGCCGTCGCCGATCTGGAAGAAGCCGTCGCCCTGGATCGCGACGTCGAGCGGGTTGCCCGTGGTCTGCACGGCGCCCGAGGTCATCAGGTTGTCGACGGAGCCCAGGCCGACGCCGAGGCCGACCTGCGCGGCGTTCGAGCCGCCGCGGTTGGCGGTCGGGCCGGCGGCGCCGCGCTGCAGCTGCGTCAGCGAGTCCTGGAACGTCACGCGCGAGGACTTGTAGCCCAGCGTGTTGACGTTCGAGATGTCATTGGCGGTGACGTCGAGCATCACCTGGTGCTGCTTCAGGCCGCTGATCGCGGCGAACATGCCTCGCATCATGGGGCATCTACTCCTTTTCGGTGCGGTCAGCTGACCTGCGAGATGGACGAGGGGGCGACACCGTCGGTGCCGGCGACGGTCAGGGACGGCGTGCCGTCCTTGGCCGTCGTGACCTTCTCGACGACGCCGGTGTGCGTCGTCTTGTCGCCGGCCGTGTAGTTCACCGTGCGGCCGATCAGGCCGACGGCGTTCGACTGGTTCAACGACTGGGCGATCTTGGTGTTCTCGCTGGCCATGTTGGTGAGCTGCTCGACCATCGAGAAGGACGCCATCTGCTGCGTGGACTCACTGGCGTCCATCGGGCTCGTGGGGTCCTGGTGCTGCAGCTGGGCGACGAACAGCTTCAGGAAGCCGTCCTTGTCCAGCGTGGAGTTCTTGCCGGCGGTGCTCGCCTGCGTGCCGGCGTCCGGCGAGCCGGCGCCGACGGGAGGGATAACGGTCATAGGTCTGAGGTGGGGATCGGAGGATCAGGCGAGAACGTCGACGAGCAGGCCGCCGGGGAGGACGATCGTTGTCTCGGCGGGCTCGGCGCCGGTGGACGCGGCCTCGCCGGTGGAGCGGCCGCCGGTGGACGCGCGGTCGTCGCGGGAGCCCTCCGGGCCGAAGCCGTCGGCGCCGCCGCCGGCGGCCGCCTCACGGCGCTGGTCGCCGGACGTGGCCACGTCGAGCGACAGCAGCGTCACGTCGCGGGCCTCGAGCTGGCGGCGCAGGTCGTCGCCCGCCTGGGCGAGCATGCGGGCCGCCTCGGGCGAGTCCGCCACGAGCTGAGCGGCGACGCCCTGCGGGGTGGACTGCAGGCGCACCTCGATGCCGCCGAGCTCGACGGGCTTGAGGTTCAGGCGGGCGCGCGAGATGCCCTTGTCGACGGCGACGTGGAGCAGCGTGGCGGTGGCCTGCGCGGCGCGGTGGAGCGGGACCGTGCGCTGAACCCCCGGCGTGGCCGGCGTCGCGGGTGCGGCGGGCTGGGCGGCGACCGCGGGCGCGGCGGCCGGTGCGGCCGGCTGCGGCGCGGGCGCATCGGCGGCGCGCGGCGCGTCGGCCGGAGCCGTGCGGCCGGTCGCGCTCGGCGGCTGCGCCGAGGCGTCGCCGGCCGCGGGCTGCACCGAGGCGTCGGACGCAGGCGAAGTGGGAGTGTCGAGGCCATGCGAGCCGTCCTGCGGCGCGTCCCGACCCGGCGTGGCCGCGGCGGGCTGCTGCGTCATCAGGCCGCCGTCGCCGGCCCCGGCGGCACGTGCCGCGGCACCGGTCCCGGCGTCGGCGTCGGCAGCCGAGCCGGTGGCGGCCGCGGCTGCAGCGCCGGCACTGGTCCCGGTCGAGCCGGCCGCGGCGACACCGGCCCCAGCGGCGGCGGGCGCAGCGGCAGCGCCGGCGCCCGCTGCGGTGGCGGTCCCCGCGGCGGCGAGGGCGGTGGCAAGCGCCGGCGCGGCGGTCGCCGGCTGGGCGGCGTCGGCGGACGTCTGGACCGGCGCCCCGGTGACAGCCACGGCCGCGGCGGGCAGCGCGGACGCGAACTGGCCTGCCGTGAGCACCTCCCCCGGAATCGCGACGACCCCGCCCGCGGCCTGGCCGGCGGCGAGGGCGGCAGGCGACTGGCCGGCGGCGCCGGTCCCCTCGCCGGCAGCCCCCGCGGTGGCGTCAGCGCGGTCGGTGGCGGTCGCGGCGGCCTGACGGCCGGCGCCGCGATCGGCCGCAGTGGCACGGTCGTCGGCAGTGGCCGCCTGGCGGTCGCCGGCGGCGGCGCGGCGATCAGCGGCAGCGGCCCGGCGATCAGCGGCGCGATCGGCCGCGGCGGCCCGGCGGTCGGCGGCGGCGCCCTCGGCGCGACCGTCGCGCGTCGCGCCGTCCCCGTATGGCCGGTCGGGGCGCGCGTCGTAGCCGCGGCCGCGATCGGCTCGCCCGGGCGCCTCCTGGCGGGCGTCGACGGCCTCGTGGGCGCCGAGGAGGGCGGCGAAGGCGTCGGCCGGCTGCGCGGCGGGGCGGGCGCCGGACGGGCGCTCGGGAAGCGCGGTGGAGCGCGGCGGCGCCGCGGTGCGGTCGGTAGTCATGGGCCTCACGCGGTGGGGGTGGACGAGCGGTACGCGGCGGCGTTGGCCTGCACGCGGCGGACGTAGTTCTGGGTCTCGGCGTACGGCGGCACGCCGCCGAAGCGCTGGACGGCGCCCGGGCCGGCGTTGTACGCGGCGAGGGCGCGCGCAACGTCGCCGCCGAAGCGGTCGAGCTGCTGCTTGAGGTACTTGGCGCCGCCCTCGATCGACTGCACGGGGTCCGTGACGTCGGTCACGCCGAGCCCGCGGGCGGTGGCGGGCATCAGCTGGGTCAGGCCGCGTGCGCCGGCGGACGAGCCGGCATTCGGGTTGAAGCCCGACTCCTGCTTGATCAGGCCGGCCAGGAGCGCGGGGTCGAGCCCGTTGCGCTGCGCGGCGGCGGTGATCTCGGCGGCGTACGGCGTCCCGGCAGGCAGGCTCGACGTCGCACCGGCGGCGGCGGTCGTCGTCGTCGTGCCGCCGAGCGGCGAGGCGAGGCTCGCAAAGGTGGCGTTGGCGGTGTCGGTGCCCGCGGCCCCGGTCGCCGTGGCGGACGCGAGCGCGCCCGCGAAGCCGGCCGTGGGCGCGGGCGCCGCGGCCGAGCCGGCGGCGGAACCCAGCATCGACTGCAGCTGGCTGATGCGGGAGAGGACGGCCTCGACGCTCATGCGGCGACCCGACCTCCCCGGCGGTGAACGCCGAGCGCGAGCTCGTCGAGCTGGTTCTGCGAGCGGCGGGCCCACTCGCGGTCGAATTCGGCCTTCTGGCGGTCCTTCAGGCGGTCGATCGCCTGCCGGTCACGCGCGGCGGCGGCGAGCGCGTCGCGGCGCGCGGCGACCTCGGCGTCCTGGCGGTCGAGGTCCAGCGCGGCCTCGCGGCGCGTGCGCTCGGTGCGCTCCAGGTACGCCTGCATGGCGACCAGATCGCCGGACGAGGTCCGGCCGGCGGTCACGGCCCCGCGCCCGGCATCGCGGGCGGCAGCGACGGCGTTCGTGGCCTCGCGCAGCAGAGCCTCGCCGCGAAGACGCAGGCGCAGCTCGTTGGCCAGCTCCTCACGCGCGCGCTCTTCAGCGCGCTCACGCAGGGTCCTGACCCGCTCGAGTCGGAACGTGAAGGACGGAGTCTCCACTGCTTCCTTCATCGTCATCTGCGGCGGAACCTGTAGCCGCGGGGATGAGAACCGACGCGAAGCGGTCATCGCCGGCCTCGGTGCGCCCCGCCGGTCAGCGCCCGGGCCGATCGGCGCCCCGGCCGGCCGGCGCTCCGCGCCTCCTCGCGGGTTAGCGCGGCGGTGCGGTCTCGGACGCGTAGATTGGCGCCGTGCTCGTCCTGACCCGGGCCGAGGTCGAGGCGGTGCTCGACCTCGAGGCGCTCCTCGAGGCGGTCGCGGACGGCTTCCGCGCGCTGTCGGCGGGCGAGGTGACGGCGCCGCCGCGCCAAGCGCTCGACTTGCCGGACGGCGCGGTGCTGACGATGCCGGGGCGCCGGGCGGGCGGTCCGGTGGTGATCAAGCTCGTCGGCGTGTTCCCCGGCAACACCGCGCGCGGGCTCGATCCCCACCCGGCGCTGATCTGCCTGCTCGATCCCGACACCGGGCGCGCGCTCGCGCTGATGGACGGCGACCACGTCACGGCGGCCCGGACCGCCGCCGCCACCGCGCTCTCCGTGCGCCTGCTCGCGCGCCCCGACGCGCGCGTGCTGGCCGTGATCGGCGCCGGCATCCAGGCGCGCGGGCACCTGCGCGCGCTGCGCCCGCCGGCTCGAACGGCTCGCGGGCGGCCCGCCGGCGACCTCGGCCCGCTCACGATCGACGAGGTCCGGATCGCCTCACGCGAGCGGACGGGGGCCGAGCGCCTCGCGGCCGAGGTCCCGAGCGTGCAGGCCGTCGGCGGAGCCGCCGAGGCGGCCCGCGGCGCGGACATCGTCTGCCTCACCACCGACTCCCGCGAGGCGGTGCTGGCCGCCGCCGACATCGCCCCCGGCACGCACGTGACCTCGGTCGGCTTCGCCCCGCCCGGCGGCGAGCTCGACCCCGAGCTCGCCCGCCGCGGCCGCCTGTTCGTCGAGACCCGGCAAGCGTTCGCGCCCCCGCCGGCCGGCTGCGCCGAGCTCGCGGGGCTCGATCCGTCCACCGGCACCGAGCTCGGCGAGGTCCTCCTCGGCCGCGCCCCGGGCCGCACGAGCCCGGACGAGATCACCGTCTACAAAGCGATGGGCCACGTCGCCGAGGACGCCGCCGCCGCGGAGCTCGCCTACCGCCTCGCCCGCGCGGCCGGCGCCGGACGCGACATCGACCTCTAACCAACTAGCACCAGCCGCCGCGATTCGGCCGTCTGGCGGGCCCGACGAACAGCTTGCAGGTGAGGGGGGGAGCCCGAATCGGCTCGCCCGGTCCGGATGGTCGGGCGCGGTCGACGGGCCGATCGGCGTCATTCCGGGCGCCCGCGATCGATCACGCTCGATCGGCCATCGTGGGGGGTGGCTGACGAAACTACCCCTGTGTGGGCGACAAACGTAAGCCACCCCCTCCGCGGCGATGATCGTTTTGGCGCCGAGCCACTCCGGGCTCCCCTCACTTGCAAGCTGTTCGCCGGCCCCGCCGCGGCAGCGGAATCAACCGTCTAGGGCCGGCGCCGGGCGCGACATCGCCCGGCCCCCGGACGGGCGACCGCGTCGCGCGTGGCGGCGTGGCACGATCGCGGGGACCGCTCGGCCGTCCCTCGCCGTAGAGAGGGCATGGACGCCCGGCTGCGCCGCCCTGCCCGCTGCCTCGCCCTCGTGGCAACGGCCGCCGGCGCGGCGCTCGCACTCGGC
>JBIOTP010000410.1:0-12667 GCA_044865965.1 Solirubrobacteraceae bacterium | reverse complement strand
CGCGCCCGCGCCGAGCTGGGGAGCCTGGACCTCGTCGTCAACTCCGTGAGCGCCTCGCGTCCGCCCGAGGGCGGCGCGTGGGGCGGCGGCCCGGTGACCGAGGCGACGCTCGACGGGTTCCGCGGGTGGACCGTCGCGGTCGCCGAGCAGGCGTTCGTGTTCCTCTCCGAGGGCGCTCGGGCGGGGGCGCGCACGCTGATCCAGGTCACCGGCGGCTCCGCGCGGCGCGCGATGGCCGGCCGCGGCCTGTGGGCGGCCGGCGCGGCGAGCGTCCGCGCGATGGTGCACGCCGCGGCGCAGGAGCTGCGCGGGGACGGCGTCCATGTCGCGCTGCTGATCGTCGACGCCACCATCGACTCGCCGAAGACCGCGGCGTTCATCCAGGGGCAGCCGCCGGAGGCGACCGCCGACATGGCCGACATCGCCCGCGCCGTCGAGTACCTCGCGAGCCAGTCCCAGCGCGCGTACACGCACGAGCTCGTGGTGACGCCGTCCGGCGACCGGTGGCTGCCGTGAGCGTCGCGGCTACCCGGTGAGCGCCACCGGCACGTCGTTGACGATCTCGAACTCCTCGTCGATGGCGGTCACCGCGAACAGCCGCTGCACCGCCGCCGAGCCGCGCACGAGGATCAGCCGGTGGCCCAGCCGCCGCGCGCGCTTGCGGGCGGCCAGCAGCCGCGCGAGGCCACAGGAGTCCAGGAACGCCAGCTCCCGCAGGTCGACGATCACGCACGGCGGCCGGGCATCCTCCACGCGGCGCAGCTCGTCGTCGAACGTGTACGCGTGGGCGAGGTCCAGCTCGCCGCGCAGCGCGATGCGCACCGCGCCGGAGCCGAGCTCCTCGATCGTCAGGCCGAAGCCGTGGGCCATCTCGCTCTCCTCTCCCTGGAGGCTGTCTTGAACCTGACAGTTCCCAACGAGGCGTCAGTACGAAACCTGGAACGTCCCACCGGCAAGTTCGCGCCGCACCGGGACGCGTAGGATCGCCGCCATGGCCAAGCGCTACGTCCACACCTGCGTGCGCGTCCGCGACATCGACGCCTCCCTGCGGTTCTACGAGGCGCTCGGCTACGAGCGGCGCGGCAAGCTGCAGTTCGAGACCGCATACAACGTCTACATGGGACTCCCGGGCGACGCCGACACGCTCGAGCTCACCGTCAACATGGGGCGCGAGGAGCCCTACGACCTCGGCGACGGCTACAACCACATCGCGCTGACCGTCGACGACCTGGACGGGATGCTCGCGGAGTTGTCCCAGGCCGGCGTCGAGCCAGAGAAGCCGCCGTTCGCGCCCGGCGGCCGCCCTGAGATCGGGCGCATCTGCTTCGTCCAGGATCCGGATGGGTACCGGATCGAGCTGATCGACGGGGGCGAGTTCAAGACACCGCAGGACGCGTAGGCCGGTTTGGCGCCGCGCGGCGGGCTCGGCGAACTTCTTGCAAGGTAGGGGGAGCCTGAATTGCCGCCGGGCCCGAAACGATCATGGCCGCACGATCGAGCGAGCGTGATCGATCGCGCGCGAAGAACGCCCAACAGGTGCGCGGACACGCTCGGATAACCGACCCCCTACCCTGCCCGCAGTTCGCCGGCCCCGCCGCGCGGCCTCACACCGACGCGGGCGGCCACGCCCCCCGCCACCGCGTGTTCTTCGCCGACGAGGCGACCGCGGTGGCGGCGGGCTACCGGCCGTGCGGCGCGTGCATGCGCCGCGCGTACAGGGCCTGGCTCACAGCCTCCCGGAGCTCATCTCCCCCGCCATGAACTCCGCCTGGCGGATGGCCAGGGCGACGATCGTCAGCGTCGGGTTCGCGGCGGCGCCGGTCGTGAACACGCTGCCGTCGGAGACGAACAGGTTCGGCACGTCGTGCGCGCGCCCGAACATGTCGACCACGCCGTCCTCGGGGTGCTCGCTCATGCGGCAGGTGCCGAGGTTGTGGGTCGACGGGTAGGGGGTCACGCGCAGGGTCCGCGTCGCCTCGACCGCCTCGTAGATCGACTCGCCCGCGCGGTAGGCGTGCTCGCGCATCTCGATGTCGTTCGGGTGGTCGTCGAAGTGCACGTTCGGAACGGGCTGCCCATGCTGGTCGCGCACGTCCGGGTTGAGCGTCACGCGGTTGCTCTGCTGCGGCATGTCCTCGCCCACGATCCACATGCCGGCCATGCGCGAGTAGGCCTCCATGATCCGCGCGAACTCGGGGCCCCACGCGCCGGGCTCGAGGAACGCGGCCAGGAACGCCGGCCCGAGCGAGAGCAGCTCGAGGTAGTAGCCGCCGAGGAAGCCGCGCCCCGTGTCGTTGCGCGACTCGTCGGTGACCATGCCCGCCATCGTCTCTCCGCGGTGCATGCGCACCGGCTTCTCGAACGTGGCGTACACCGACCCCGTGAGGTGGCGCATGTAGTTGCGCCCCACCTGCCCGGACGAGTTCGCGAGCCCGTCCGGGTGCTGCGACGAGGCCGAGTTCAGCAGCAGCCGGGCGCTCTCGATCGCGTTGCACGCCACGGCGACCGCGCGCGCCTTCTGGACGTGCTCGTGGCCGTCGCCGTCGACGTAGTGGACGCCGGAGACCCTGCCGCCGCCGTTGTGCTCGACGCGGATCGCCATCGACTCCGGGCGCAGCTCGAGCTTGCCGGTCGCCGCCGCCTTCGGGAGCTCCGCGGTCAGCGTCGACCAGTGCGCGCGCTGCTTGTCCCCCTGGAAGTTGAAGCCGTCCTGGATCGTCGCCGGCCGGCCGTCGAACGGCACCGTGTTGGTCGCCATGCGGCCGGTGAAGACGCCCTCGTAGCCGACGCGCTTGGCGCCGTTGCCCATCACCTTGAAGTTGTTGTTGGCCGGCAGCGGCGGCATCCCGTGCGTCGTGGTGACGCCCATCCGGCGCTCGGCGTTCTCGTAGTAGGGCTCGACGTCCTCCAGCGTGATCGGCCAGTCGAGCACGCTGGCGCCGTCGATCGGGCCGTGCTCGGAGCGGATCCGGAACTCCCAGTCCTTGAAGCGCGGGCAGCAGCCGGCCCAGTGCGTCGTGGTGCCGCCGACCGTCTTGCACGTCCACGCGGGCAGGTTCGGGAAGTCCCGCGCCACCCGCCAGCTGCCCGACGTCGTGCGCTCGTCCAGCCACGCGAGCTGGTTGAACGACGGCCACTCGTCGTTGATGAAGTCCTCGGGCTCGTGGACGCCGCCCGCCTCCAGCAGGACGACCTTCGCGCCCTGCTTGCACAGCTCGTGCGTGAGCGTGCCGCCGCCCGCGCCGGAGCCGACGACGACGACGACGTCGTCGTCGGAGTTCTCGAAGCGCGCCATCACCCCTCCTCGGTCGGGTCGGGCAGCCAGTCGAGATCGTCGAAGCCGCGCTCGACGTACCCGCCCTTCTCGAACGACGGGCCCTCGTAGCCCAGCAGCTCCCACGTGCGCTGGTCCGAGTAGACCTCGACCACCGCCGTGCCGCGCACCAGCTCGAAGAACGCCGAGCCCTCGATCGACGCCACGTCGTTGTCCCCGAGCTGGGCGGCGCCCTCCTCGATCGTGCGCGCCGTCTCCGGGTCCTCGCGCGCCGCCTCGGCGAGCTTGTCGGCGACGCGCTGGTAGACGGCGTCGGGCAAGGCGTCGTGCGGGTACATCTCGCGCGCGGCGCGGACCACCGCCTGAGCGGTCTCCGGCCGTAGCGCCGCGGTCTCGGGCGTCGACATCCGCACC
Source organism: Solirubrobacteraceae bacterium (assembly GCA_044865965.1). Classification (GTDB taxonomy): domain Bacteria; phylum Actinomycetota; class Thermoleophilia; order Solirubrobacterales; family Solirubrobacteraceae; genus Solirubrobacter. Next base: position 8,979 of record JBIOTP010000410.1, on the reverse strand, counting down.
TCCTCCACTTCGGGATCTTTCTCCTCGCAAGGGACGCTATTCCCATCGTCAAGATGTCGGCGTGCCGCCTGGGTCCGCACGTGCCTACCGCCGGCGCCGGCTCGCGGCGCTCGGCGTCGTCGCGGTCGCGTTCGGCCTCGGGGCGGCGGTCGGCGCCGGCGGGGAGGAGGGCTCGCCGCCGCCCAGGATCGGCGCCGCGGTCGCGCCGGTCGTGCCGCTCCCGGCCGCGCAGCGGACCGCGCGCGCGCCGGTGGACCGCCTCCCGCTCGAGCGCCAGGTGGGCAAGCTCGTGGTGGTCAGCTTCAACGGCACCGCGGCGCCGCCCTACGTCCGCGAGGTCCTGCGTCGCGGCTGGGCCTCCGGCGCGATCCTGTTCCGCCGCAACATCGCCGCGCCGGCGCAGCTGCGCGCGCTCACGCGCGCCCTGCGCGCGGCGGGCCGCGCCGGCGGCGCGACGCCGATCGTCTGCGCCGACCAGGAGGGCGGCGACATCCGCAGCGTCGCCTGGGCGCCGCCCGCGGTGGCGCCGGCCGCCCAGCGCGCCGGCCCCGACGCGCGCGCGGCCGGCGCGGCGCTGCGCGCGCTGGGCGTGAACGTGGCGCTGGCCCCGGTCGCCGACGTCCCCTCGGTGGCGGGCGCGGCGCTCACCGACCGCACGTTCGCGAGCGACCCCCAGCGCGTCTCGGCCGCCGTCGCCGCGGCCGTGCGCGGGTGGCTGCGCGCCGGCGTCGCCCCGACCGCCAAGCACTTCCCGGGCCTCGGCGCCGCGACGGTCAACACCGACGTCGGCCCGGCGACGATCGGCGCCGGAGCGCCGACCAGCGCCGACCTGGCGCCGTTCCGCGCCGCGATCCGGGCCGGCGTCCCGCTCGTGATGGCCTCCCACGCCGTCTACCCCGCGCTGGACGGCGACCGGATCGCGTCCCAGTCGCCGGCCGCGCTGAGGCTGCTGCGCGGCCGCCTCGGCTTCCGCGGCGTCGTGATGACCGACGGGATCGAGGCGGCGGCCGTGCGCGCGCGCGGCAGCACCGAGCAGGCCGCGGTGCGCTCGGTCCGCGCCGGCGCGGACATCGTCCTGACCACCCGCGAGCGATCGTGGGCGCGCGCCTACCGCGCGCTGCTCTCCGAGGCCCGCCGCTCGCCATCGTTCCGCGCGCGTGTTCGCGAATCCGCCGCGCGGGTACTGTCGCTCCAGGGGACCCTCGGGTAGTTCGATAAGAGCCGACTAAAGGCCTGATCCCGCGCGGTTGGGCCTGCGTAAACTGAGGTCGTGGAAAGGGATCCGAAGCGCGGCGTCGGCCGCGGCGTGAACGAATCGGCGCTCTCGCTCGCACAGGAGTGGCGCAAGCTCGGGCGGTTCGCGACGGCGGTCGCGGTGCTCACCTCGCCCGCGCTGTACGTGCTGCTGCACAACCGGTTCGAGTGGACCGTCTTCTGGTCGATCGTCGGCGCGTTCGCCGGGATCGTGATCTTCCGCGGCGCGATCGACGTCCTGGCCCACCGCCTGGTCCCGTTCCCCTCGCTCTACGGCGCCGAGGCGACGCTGCGCGAGGAGGACGTGGTCAGCCGCCGGCGGCACTGGTACTGGAAGACCAAGCTGCGGCGGCTGTTCTGGCTGGGCCTGCTGATCGGCATTCTCCTGTACTTCGCCACGCGCGTGGAGGCCAACAAGACCGGCGACGCCTCGATCGGCGGCGGGCTCGACCGGCTGGTGAGCTGGGCGGGCGCGGCCGCGCCGATGCTCGGTTACTACGGGATGCTGATGATCGCGTTCTTCTTCATCAATCTCGTGATCCTGTTCGGCCCGCTGTTCTTCTTCTCGATCCAGCAGATCAAGGGCTACGAGCCGGGTGACGCGGACTGGGGCGTCAAGCTCGAGGACGTCCGGGGCCAGGCCGAGGCCAAGGAGGAGATCCGGCGCGTCGTCTCGCTCTGGCAGTCAGGCGAGGAGTTCGAGAAGGCCGGCGGCAAGCGCGAGCGCGGCGTGCTGTTCCTGGGCCCGCCGGGCACCGGCAAGACGATGCTCTCGAAGGCGATCGCGACGTCGTTCAACTGCCCGTTCGTCACGATCCCGGGGTCCGGCTTCGCCCAGATGTTCATCGGCATGGACGCGCTGCTCGTGCGCTACATGGCGCGCAAGGCGAAGAAGCTGGCGGCCAAGTGGGGCGGCCAGTGCATCGTCTTCATCGACGAGATCGACGCCGTCGGCATGCGCCGCCAGGCGCTCGGCGCGCACTTCCAGCCGCTGGAGACGCGCACGATCCACGACACGCTGTTCTTCGGCGAGTGGGGCGCGCTGACGTTCGACGGCGACCTGCTCAAGGAGACGCGCGCCTGGCGCGACCGCCTGTTCGCACTGCGGGCAGAGGCGAGGCCGCCCGTCTATCCCGCTCCGCTCGCGGCGCTGTCGGACCGCATACGCAACCAGATGATCCCCGGCATGATGGGCGGCGGCGGCCAGGCGCTCAACCAGCTGCTGGTCGTGATGGACGGCATCGACGAGCCGCCGCTCCGCAAGAAGTTCCTCACCAAGCGCTTCAACACGTTCCTGGACGGGCTCTACGTCGTGCCCCAGCGCGTGTTCGGCCTGCGGCTGCGCGTGCGCTCCCCGCGCCCGCGCTCCGAGCAGATCTACTTCATCGGGGCCTGCAACGTGCCGCTGGAGAGCCTCGACCCGGCGCTCATCCGCCCGGGGCGGCTCGGGCGCCACATCTACTTCCGCACGCCCACGTGGGAGGACCGGCGCGACATCTTCGACCTCTACATGGCCAAGGTCGCCCACGAGGAGGCGCTCGACACGCCGCGGGCGCGCGACGAGCTCGCTCGCATCACCGCCGGCTACTCCCCGGCGATGATCGACCAGGTGTGCTCGCTGGCGCTGACCTACGCGCACTCCGACGGCCGGCCGGTGTTCTCGCGCCGGGACATCGTCGAGGCGATGACCACCGTGGAGGCCGGCGTCGCCATCGGCCAGCCGTATCCGAAGCACGAGGAGCGCGCGACGGCCATCCACGAGGCCGGCCACGCGGTCTGCGCGCATCTCTACATGGAGAACGGCATGTCCACCCGGCTGTCGATCCGCAAGCGCGGCTCGTCCGGCGGCCACCACCAGATGGCGGAGATCGAGGACCGCTTCGGGCACTGGCGCACGGAGGAGGTCGCGGACCTGATCTGGGGCCTGGGCGCGCTCGCCGCCGAGCACGTCTTCTACGACCAGAACACGACCGGCGTCGGCGGCGACCTCGGCTCGGTCACGGTCCACGCCGCCCACATGGTCAGCCTCCACGGCATGGCGCCCGCGCCGATCGACCTCCGCGGCCGGATCGCCGGCCGCGAGGAGCGCGAGAAGGAGGAGAAGCGCGTGATGGAGCGCTTCGAGCGGATCGGCTATCAGCTCATGCACCGCTCGGGCGAGGCGACCGGCGGCGCGCCGTATACCGCGAGCATGAGGGACCCCGACAAGCGCAAGCTCGTAGCCGGGCTGATCGGGCAGTCGTTCGTCGTCGCGTGGAACACGGTGCGCGAGAACAGGGAGGGCACGGACTACGTGGCGGAGAAGCTCATTGCGGCCCGCGAGCTCTACGGTGACGACGTGACGAACCTGCTCGACGAGGCGCGCCTCCGCAAGCCGAAGATCGACCTCCTGGAAGAGGCCTCATGGCCGGCGATCTGATCCCGCCCCCCTCGCCCGCCGGCCGCCCGCAGCCGGCCGGCACGCCGCGGCTCGTCGAGCTGCCGTCCGACCGGCCGAAGCCGGCAGCCGAGCGCACGCCCGCGCCCCCGCGTGGGCCGCTGCCGCCGTCGCGCTTCCGCAACCGCTTCGGCTTCATCGCCGGCGCGCTCGCCGGCGTGGTGTTCGCCGCCGCGGGGGTGCTCGGCATCGTCCTGACGGGCGGCAGCCAGGCCCCGCGCGACCCCGGCTTCGCCCGCAACTGGTCCAAGTGGCGCCCGAGCTCCACCAACCCCGCCGAGGGCGCCAGCGAGATCGCCGCCCACGTCGGCCCGAAGTACAAGTCCAGCGACGGCCGCCAGCTCTCGCTCGTCACCGGGGGCACGCTGCAGATCCAGGGCATCCCGCTGTCGGTGGCGCTGCGCCCGGACAGCGGCGGGATCCAGCTCATGCACGGGCCGGGCGTCATGTACACGCTCAACGGGCTCGGCGCGAGCGGCTCGGTCGCCTCCGGCAAGCCGACCGCTGAGCGCAAGCAGCTCCTGCGCCGGGAGGCGCTCGAGCTCGCGCTGTACTCGTTCCGCTACCTGCCGGACATCACGATGGTGGTCGCGCTGCTTCCGCCGGAGCCGCCCAAGAAGTCCAAGGACGGCAACGGCACGGCGGCCGACCCGGACGTGAGCGCGATCTTCTACCGGCCCGGCGACCTGGTCCAGCAGCTGCAGACGCCGCTGGGCACGACGGTCCCCGCGAACACGCCGGTGCCGGAGAAGCTCGGCGGCGCGGAGGCGAAGCTGATCGACGAGCTGACGGTGACCAACGAGTTCAAGGCGTCGTTCATCCGCGGACAGGACCTCTCGGCCTACCTGGTGCTCGACAGCCTCCCGAAGACGAAGTAGTGGTCCGCGCCGGGCTCTGCTCCGGCTGCGTCCACCAGCGAGTCGTCCGCAACTCGCGCGGCTCGACGTTCTCGATGTGCGAGCGGGGCCGCCGGTCGGAGCCCGGATACGCCAAGTACCCCCGGCTCCCGGTGCTCCGCTGCCCCGGATTCGAGCCGAGTGGTCCGTCCACTACATCCGGCGATGACCCAGGCGCGCGAGCTCCTCGTGGTGCCTCGTCACGCGCTGCTTGACGGGGTCGTCGTCAGGACGCGCGTGGACCAGGCTCCACATCGCGTCGGCGACCTGCTCCGCGGTCTCGGGCGTCGCGCGCGCGCGCATCTCGTCGACCAGCGCGAGCTCGAGGCGCTCGATCTTCTGCTCTGCGGTGCCTTCGCCTAGTGAGGGGAACGGGACGCCGCGCAGGTGCTCGTCCCAGGCGCCCTTGACCATCGCGAAGCGGTTGCGGAGGACGATCGGATCCGTCATGCGGGGCGCGAGTGTTGCAGATCGGGCGCTCCGTATCGTGTAGGTGAGTGCACACGTTCGGACGGCTCCTCGGCTTCCTGCGCCCGTACAAGCGCGGGGTGGCCGCCTCGCTGGTGCTCGCCGCGATGGCCATGGGAGCCACCGTCGCGATCCCGTGGCTGACCGGGCGCGCGGTCGATCAGATCTCCCAGCACGACAAGGCCGCGCTGCGCTGGATCGCGCTGGCCGTCGTCGGCGCGGCGCTCGCGCGGCTCGCCCTGTCGGTCACGCGGCGGCTCGTGGCCGGGCGCGTCTCGCTGGCGATCGAGTACGACCTGCGCAACCTCGTCTACGCGCATCTGCAGCGGCTGGAGCTCGGGTTCTTCGCCGGCCAGCAGACCGGCCAGCTGATGTCGCGCGCGACGGTCGACCTGCAGGCGGTCCGCTTCTTCCTCGGCTACGGGCTCGTGTTCATTCTGCAGAGCGGACTGACGATTCTGCTGGGCGCAACCGCGATGTTCGTGCTGCAGCCGGCGCTGGCGGCGCTCGCGCTCATCCCGGTGCCGTTCGTGGTCATTGTCGCCGCCCGCTTCGGGCGGCGCTCGCGGCCGGCGCTGCAGGAGGTCCAGCAGCGGATCGGCGAGGTGACCGCGGAGGTCGAGGAGAACATCTCCGGCGTGCGGGTCGTGAAGGCGTTCGCGGCCGAGGAGCGCCAGCTCGTCCGCTTCCGTGGCGCGGTGGCGCGCGTGTTCGACCAGTCGATGTACGCGACGCGGCTGCGGGCCTTCTACAACCCGCTGCTGGCGTTCCTGCCGAACCTCGGGCTGGCGGTGATCCTGCTCGTGGGCGGCCGTGAGGTCGTCAACGGCTCGCTGTCGCTGGGCGACTTCACGGCGTTCTACACGTACCTGCTGATGCTGATCGCGCCGATGCGGATGCTCGGCATCGCGCTCGGGCTGACGCAGCGGGCGACCGCCTCGGGCGCGCGGCTCCTGGAGATCCTCGACCGCGAGCCGCGCATCTCCGCGCCGCCGGAGGCGCCGCCGCTGCCGCCGGGGCGCGGGCGGGTGGAGCTCCGCGGCGTGACGTTCGCCTACGGCGACGGGCCGCCGTCGCTGCGGGACATCGACCTGGCGGTGGAGGCGGGGACGACCGTGGCGCTGGTGGGCGCCACCGGCTCGGGCAAGTCGACGCTCGTCCAGCTCCTCCCGCGCCTGTACGACCCGCAGCGGGGGTCGGTGCTGATCGACGGCGCCGACGTCCGCGAGCTCGACCTCGTGTCGCTGCGCGGCGCGATCGCGGTCGTCGACGACGACCCGTTCCTGTTCTCGGACACCGTCGCGGGGAACATCGCCTACGCGCGGCCGGACGCGTCGCGCGAGGAGATCGAGCGCGCGGCCGAGCGGGCCCAGGCGGCCGGCTTCATCGCCGCGCTGCCGGACGGCTTCGACACGCGGGTGGGCGAGCGCGGGCTGACGCTGTCGGGTGGCCAGCGCCAGCGGATCGCGATCGCGCGGGCGCTGCTCGCCGACCCGCGGATCCTGATCCTCGACGACGCGACGTCGTCCGTGGACGCCTCCACGGAGCAGGAGATCAAGGCGGCGCTGCGCGAGGTGATGGCCGGGCGCACGACGTTCGTCATCGCCCACCGGCTGTCCACGATCGCGCTGGCCGACGACATCGTGGTGCTCGAGCACGGCCGGATCGCCGCCCGCGGCTCGCACGGCCAGCTCCTGCAGCGCTCGGAGCTCTACGCCGAGATCGCCGCCAAGGGCCTACCCGACCAGGTCTTCCTGCAGCGGGATCCGAAGGAACGCGTCGCAGGACTATGACCTCCGGGTCGACACGGCCGGTTGCGCCGGAGGGCGCGGGCGGAGCCGGGAGCGGCGCGCGCGCGCTCTCCCGCCGCGACGAGATCGTCCGCCGCTGGCGCGCCACCTCTGGCCGCGGGCGCAAGCTGCGCGGGCTGATCGAGCTGCTGCGGCCCTACCGCGGCCGCACCGCGCTGATGCTCGCCTCGCTCGTGGTCGGCACCGCGGCCTCGCTGGCGCCGCCGCCGCTGGCCAAGCTCGCGATCGACGACGGCATCGTCCCGCACGACCTCAGCGCGCTGACCTGGATCGTGCTCGCGTTCCTCGGCACCGCGCTCGTCTACTGGGCCGCCACGTACGCCCAGACCTACCTCGTCGGCTGGGTCGGCCAGCGGGCGCTGCAGGACCTGCGCATTCAGCTCTTCGCCCACCTGCAGACGATGTCGATCGGCTACTACTCGCGCCGGCGGGCGGGGGTCCTGATCTCGCGGCTGTCCAACGACGTCGAGGCGCTCGACCAGCTCGTCACGGACGGCCTGGTCACGCTGTTCGGCTCCTCGCTGACGCTGATCGGCACCGCGGTGATCCTGTTCACGCTCGACGCGCAGCTCGCGCTGCTCACCTACCTCGTGTTCCCGGTGCTGGGGATCGGCTCGCTGTTCTTCCGGATCATCTCGGCCGACGCCTACCGCGCCACGCGCGAGAAGGTGGCGGCGATCACCGCGTACCTGCAGGAGACGCTCTCCGGCGTGCGGGTCGTGCGCTCGTTCGCGCAGGAGCCGCGCCACCTCGGGCGCTTCGCCGAGCTCAACGAGGAGAACCGCGAGGCGAACATGAAGACCGTCTACCTGAACGCCGCCTACTTCCCGGGCGTCGAGCTGCTGAGCGCGTTCGCGACGGCCGGGATCCTGCTCTACGGGGGCGCGCAGGCGATCGACGGCGAGATCACGATCGGCGTGCTCGTCGCCTTCCTGGCCGCGCTGAACAACTTCTTCGACCCGATCCAGCAGCTCTCGCAGCTCTACACGACCTACCAGGCGGGCATGGCGGCGCTGGACAAGATCTTCGAGCTGCTCGACGAGGAGCCGGACCTCGTCGACGCCCCGGACGCCGTCGACCTGCCGCGCATCCGCGGCGAGATCGTGCTCGACGACGTGACGTTCAACTACGGCGCCGCCGGCGCGGGCGACGCGCTGTGCCACGTCTCGCTGACCGTCCCGCCCGGCCAGACCGTCGCCCTGGTGGGCGCCACCGGCGCCGGCAAGTCGACGATGGGCAAGCTCGTCGCGCGCTTCTACGACCCGACCGAGGGCCGCGTGCTCGTCGACGGCAACGACCTGCGCGGCGTCACGTCGACATCGCTGCGCTCGCAGATGGGGATCGTGCCGCAGGAGGCGTTCCTGTTCAGCGGCACGATCCGCGACAACATCGCCTTCGGGCGCCCGGACGCGACCGACGAGGAGGTCCGCTCGGCGGCCCACGCCGTCGGCGCCGACGACTTCGTCGACGCGCTGGAGCAGGGCTACGACACGCCGGTCGGCGAGCGCGGCGTGCAGCTCTCCGCCGGTCAGCGCCAGCTCGTGGCGTTCGCCCGCGCGCTCGTCGCCGACCCGCGCATCCTCGTGCTCGACGAGGCGACCTCCAACGTCGACGTCCACACCGAGGGCCGCATCGAGGCGGGCCTGCGCCGCCTGCTCGCCGGGCGCACCGCGATCGTCATCGCCCACCGCCTGTCCACGATCGAGCGCGCCGGCCAGATCGTCGTGCTCGACCACGGGCGCGTCGTCGAGCAGGGCACCCACGCGGAGCTGCTGGCCGCGGGCGGGCACTACTGGCGCCTGCACGAGGACTGGCGGGAGCAGGCCGCGGCCTAGTAGTGATCACCAGCCAGCCTGGATTCGGGCGCCTGGGGGGCCGGCGAACTTCTTGCAGGTGAACGGGAGCCCGAACCGGCTCGCCCCGTGCGGATGGTCGGGCGCGGTCGACAGAGATATTGGCGCCACCCCGCCGCGCGCGATCGATCACGCTCGATCACCCGGCGAGGGGGGTGGCTTACGTTAGTACCCCTCTGTGGGGCGACAAACGTAAGCCACCCCCCGCGCGGCACTGTTCGTTTTGGCGCCGAGCCACTCCGGGCTCCCTCTCACTTGAA